>NZ_JBHVAL010000004.1:0-246210 GCF_042667405.1 Paenarthrobacter sp. NPDC057355
TTGATCATCGGTCGGCGGTGCCGGAGCACCTTAACAGCATCCTGAAAACCGTTTATTAAGTCCAGTCGATGCACTAACAAGCTGTTGAATCTTTTGTGACGGGTCGGTCACACGCCGGGTGGTCCGGCGAGCTGTGCGACCGCAACCAAGCATGCCCCACAGCACCGACACTAGGTGGCGGTACAGCCAAACTAGGTGCTGAAAAGGCCCAATCTAGGTGGTGAAACCCCCAAAAAACCCCCAAAATGAGTGCTCACCAGCCACCACCTAGGTGTTTGCGAGACAATACCGACCACACGCACCCTCCCAACTAAGTGCACGCAGCAACCTCTAAAATCCTTCCCGTCCAATCGGATGCTAGGGTCTGGACGGTATTTAGTCGGTGCCGTGGATTAGGGTTGGTGCCACGATGACGCCGTACAGGAGCCTGATTGGGGAGGCCACTTGGCTGAAGATTACGATTCCCGCCTGCTTGAGTCTGCGCGGGTCAGGAAGCATAGGCTCGATGATTCCGTCCTTTTTGGACGGAACCTGCAGGAGCGTACTTACGCGACGGCGACGACGAGGTTGATGCAGTCGCTGCTCATTGCCGCGCTCATCGCCGCGATCTGTGTGGGTTTCAGCTTTGTCCAGCATCTGCTCAGCGAACAGGCGGCCAAACAAACAGTGCCGACTGCATCAGTATCTCTCTCCAAAGGAACCCTATGAGCACGGCCTTAAGCCGGGTCACGGTCATTGCGGCCCACCGCCACCTCGATGTACGGCTCCCGTCCGATGAACCCATCGCCTGGTTGATGCCGCAGATCCTGGACCTGATGAATGAGGACAGCGACGCCGGACCAGCCAGCAGCACGGGCACGGTACTGCTCACTTCCTACGTGCTGACCACCAGTTTGGGTGTCACCTTGGAGAGTGCCACGACGCTCCGTGAGGCTGACGTCTCCGACGGTTCCATGCTGTACCTGCGCGAGGAACGCGATGTTCCGGCCGCCCCGGATGTGTACGATGTTCCGTCCTTCGCTGCGGAATCAACCGAACACCTCCCCGCATTGTGGACCGGACCATTGAGGACTGTAGGTCTGTCCACTGTTGCTGGACTGCTGATGGCCGCTGCGGGTTCCTCCTTCGTGATGGTTCTGCGGGGAACAGGAAACAAGAGTGCCGCCCTGATCGGCATTGCGATCGCCGCCGGCCTGATGATCGCCGGTGCCCTGACAGGCCGCATACGATCCGTCCCGGCGGGTCTGGCACTGTTGTTTGCAGGCTTGGCGACGGCCGCGTCAACGAGTTTCCTCGTGGCTCCGTTCGCCACGGGCGCGCTGCTCCTATCGGCCGCATTGGTCGCGGCCTTGGCTGCCTCAGCTGTGGCCACAGGAAAATATGTGCCGTTCCTCGCAAGCGGGGGTTTGCTCCTGACCTTGGGAGGTCTGTGGGCGGTGCTGGGCTTCAGTACCAGGGATCAACCGCTGGCGGCAGGCATCACGGCTATCGCGGCCATTTTCGCGCTTGGAGTCGCGCCCCGTCTGGCGACCGTACTCACCGGCCTGAGCGGGCTGGACGACGACCAACGCCAGGGCAAACGGATCACCCGCAGCACAACCCTGGACGCCATCCACGCCGCTCACGCCACCTTAACTGGCTGGACCTTGACCGCAGCGGCCGTTGCCGGCGTCGCCGTCGTGGTTGTTGCAACTGCGAAGGACCGGCCCACCTGGGCCGTCCTGTTGTCGGTTGCGCTGCTGGGTGCCTTGACCTTCCGCGGCCTGGCGCTGCCCCTGGCTGCGCAACGTGCCGGCCTTTATATCGCCGCCGCCGGCGGATGTTGGGGCGCAATCCAGGTCTTTGCTTTGGCCACCAAGCAGCCGCTGCTCTTCATTGTCGCTGCAGTCCTGGCTGGACTGGTGCTCCTTGCCGCGGTCCTTAAGGTTCGCGATCAGGCCGCTGCCCGGCTCCGTGTCATTGCAGCGCGCATCGAACTCATGTGCGTCCTCGCCACCATTCCGCTGGTTCTGGGACTCTCCGGTGCCTACACACAACTAGGACAAACTTTTGGCTGAACAACCGCGCTCCGGTTTCCCCCTCGGCGAATCGTTGGCTGACTCGCCACGTCAGGAAACTGTCGGGATGAGAACAAGCACGACGCCGGCCCGCGGCTTCCCGGGGATGGGCGCCAATGCGCCGCTGCTGCCGCCGTCGAATCCTTCTGCCCCGCAGCCCCCAGCGGCGCCAGCTGGTCCAGTACGGAAAAGCGGCGACACCTGGTGGGAGCGGCTCCGGTTTGAGGTGACAGACGCCGTGACTTCCGGCGCGCTGTCCGAGCGCCTGATCCGTGCGAGTTCAGCGGTTGAAGCTCCCATTACTACCGGCCGGCGCATCGTGGTTCTCGGAACGGCAGGGGGAGCCGGAACCACCACCGTGGCGGCTTTGCTTGCCCGATTGCTGGGCAGTATCCGGCAGGAACCGGTTATTGCCGTGGACACGACCGACCACTACGGAAGCCTCTTGCAGTACCTGGGGGCGGCGCGCTCCGCGCCGCTGACTGCGCTGATGCAGCAGTTCCGCACCCAGCCCGTCCGTATCTTGCCCGACGCCGTAAGCAATGCCGCTGCCTGTGGAAACCAGGTCTTCGCCACCGGTCGCTCCGACGTACCCGCCCTGGCCGATGCACCCATTGCCTTGCAGGAGTGGACAGATGTTTCGTCGACCTTGTCGCGTTTCATGTCGGTGACGGTTGTCGACGGCGGGAGCTCGCCCTTGTCACGTCACGCGGCTGCGTTGCTGGCTACTGCCCACGCAGTGGTGCTGGTTTCGCCTCCAGGCAATCCCGAGGCAAGCAAGGCCGCCTCCATCCGGGATTCCCTGGCCAAAGAGTTCCCGGATGTACAGCAGGTCCCGGCCGTGGTCCGTTCCCGGCAGAACCATGACCAGGGAACTGCCGATGATGCGCTTCCCTTTGACCGGCATCTGGCCAGTGGCGGCACGCTGCAACTGAAGCGGCTCGGCTTCCGTTCCCGGATCGCCGCCACCGAACTAACAGGCAAGGCCCTGATGGCCGCCAACAGGGCATAGGCGAATATGACAACAAGAATCGTTCATCGTCCTGCCCGGACTACCCTTCCCGAGAGGATTCCTGAGGCCGCGCAGTTGGATGCGCCGCCCCAGCTGGCCGGGGGAGCGGGCGGGATGAACCTGCTCGCTTTGGTGCCGATGTTGGGTGCTGCAACGTCGGTGACCGTCATGATGCTCTTCCGTGGATCATCCTTGGCGGGCATTGGGGCGATCATGATGGTTGCCACTGTCCTGGCGTCGGTGGTGCTCATGTTCTCCCAGCGCGGCAAGGCCACACGGCAAAGGGCAACCAAGCGCCGTTTGTACATGGACTACCTTCGGCGCCGCCGTGCGGATTTCGAGGCAGAAGAGCACCTGGCCCGAGCCGCGGCAAACGCCGCCCACCCGCCCGTCGATCGCCTTGTACAGCGGGTAGTGAATGATCCACACCGGCTCTGGGAGCGACGCCGGACCAGCCCGGACTTCCTCATGACGCGCTTTGGTACCGGCAGCGTTCCCCGCAGGCCCATCATGGTGCAGGACAGCGGTGATGCCGTGGAGCAACCGGACGCCTTCATGCTCTCCGAAGCCGAACAGCTTCGCCAGCGTTTCGGCACCAACCCGGACATGCCGTTGACTCTGCCGCTGGCCGCGGTGTCGGACGTCTCCATTGTGGGGGACCGGGAGACTGCTCTGATGGTGTGCCGCAGCCTGGTCTGCCAGCTGGCCTCGGCACAATCACCCGAGGACGTTGAACTGGCGATTGTTGTGGACGACCCTGAGCTGGAGGAATGGGAATGGACTAAATGGTTGCCCCATCTCCAGGACAGGGCAACCCTGCGCAGGGCGGGGTCCCCGGCCCAACTGGCTGCGCTGTTGGAAAGTTCCCTGGGAACCAGGTTGACGGCCCTGAGCAGTGCTGCCCGGAACTTTCAACAAGTCCCGGCAGACGCCCTTCCCCGTCTCATCGTCATCTCCGACCTGCCGGGCAGGAACGCCGGCAATATGCCGGGCGTTCCTGCGGACCTTCCATTGTCCAAGCTCGCTGTGACCCGTATCCATGTCTTGGCAGAGCAGCAGCACGAGCCGGAGCGGGTTGACCTCCGCCTGATGGTCTCCCCGGAGGCATTGACCATGGAAGCAACAGCCACCGGACAGGTCACCCATGGCGTGGCGGACCACGTGTCCGCGGTAATTGCTGAATCTGTAGCCAGGGCGTTGGCCCCGCTGCGTTTGTCGGAGCTGTCCCACGAATTTGGAGAGCACAAGTCCTCGCGCAGCTACGCCGAAGCACTGGGCCTCTCCGACTACACGGCCGAGGCCATGCTTGAGCTGTGGAAGAGCCAACGAGGGCCCGATTTCCTCCGGGTGGCCATCGGAGAAGATGAAGACGGAACACCTGTCCACCTCGACCTGAAAGAACCCGCCCAGCAAGGCATGGGACCGCACGGCCTCTGCGTCGGAGCAACGGGATCAGGCAAGTCCGAGTTGCTGCGGACGATCGTTCTTTCCCTGATCGCCACCCACTCGCCAGAGGATCTCAATATGGTCCTGGTGGATTACAAAGGCGGTGCAACGTTTGCTCCCTTCGAGGACGCGCCCCATGTGGCCGGTCTCGTCACGAACCTGGTCAGCGACGCCAGCCTGGTGGACAGGATCTATTCCAGCCTGGCCGGGGAGGTTAAGCGGCGCCAGGAGCTGCTGAAAAACGGTGGCGACTTCGCACACATCAACGATTACCGCAACGCCCGCCGCAGGAACCCGGACAACCCTGCGCTCGCAGAACCGTTGCCCTACCTCTTTGTCTGCATCGACGAATTCGGTGAGCTGCTCACTGCCCGTGCGGATTTCATCGACCTGCTGCTGTCCATCGGCAGGATCGGCCGTTCCATCGGCATCCATCTGCTGCTGGCCTCCCAGAAAGTGGAGCAAGGCATGCTCCGTGGACTGGACACCTACCTCGCCTACCGGATAGCCCTCCACACTAATTCGGAAAGCGAAAGCCGGAGCATCATCGACGTCCCCGATGCCTACCACCTGCCCAGCACTCCCGGGCACGGCATCCTCAAAGTGGACACCACCGTTTTCAAAAGGTTCCGGGCAGCTTACGTTTCCGGGGCCCTGCCTTCGCAGGATGACGACGCCGTCCCTGCCGTTGCGGAGGCCGTCCCGGTGCGGCCATTCAGCCTCTCTGAGCAAACGGACACTGTGCTGCCTGACCAGCTCCCGGCGAGTGGCACCGGCGTCGAAGCTACACGCTCCCAGGACCAGGCAAACAGCGCAACCATTCTGTCCGCCGTCGTGGGTTTCACCGCCGCGCAGCCGCGGCTGACGCAACCGGTGTGGCTCCCGCCGTTGCCCGAGGCCGTCTCGCTGGCCGGGACGGGTGCCTCTTTGGACCTCACCTCAAGCGGCCCCAGGCTCGCCCAACCGCGGTACTTGAGCCCCGCCGTCGGAATCCTGGACGACCCCGCCCGGCAATGGCAGAGGCCATGGCACCTTGACCTAACAGCCCGGGGCGGCAACCTTGCGATCATTGGTGCACCACAAAGCGGGAAGTCGACGGCGATGCGGACCATCGCGGCGTCGCTGGCCCTGAGCCACAGGGTGGAGGACGTCAACATCTACGCGGTGGACCTGCTCGGGAATTCGCTCGCCGGCCTGTCGGCGCTCCCGCACTGCAGCGGTGTTGCGGGTCGCGGCAACCGGGAGTTGCTCCGACGGACCATCGAAGAAGTCCAAGGCCTCTTGAATGACCGACAAGCCGAGTTCGATCACCACAAACTGGACTCGCTCCAAGCGATGCGCGCTTTGCGTGCCAGGGGTGGGCTGGACGGTTTGGCTTGCACGGACGCCTTCCTTTTCATCGACGGCTTCGGAAGCCTGACCTCGGAATTTCCTGAACTGGAAGAGGCAGTACACGATGTCATGACCCGCGGCAGCACCTTGGGCGTCCACGTGATCGTCAGCATGCGGAACTGGTCCGAGGTAAGGATGTCGAGGCAGTCGCTGCTGGGAACCAGGATCGAGCTGCATATAGCGGATCCTGCCGACTCCCTTGATCGGCGACTCGCCACCACACTGGGCGCCAACAGGCCGGGCCGGGCCCTGACCATGGACAAGACGATCGGACACTTTTCCCTTCCGTCCTTGGCTGCGGACCCCGACCGTGACAACACAGGGCAGGAACTCTCGGAGCTGGCCGCGGTCCTCCAGAAGTACGCCACCATCAGTGCGCCTCCTGTGCGCGTACTGCCCGGCCTGGCGCGGCTCCCGGAAGGCCACGTAACTCCGCCCGGCAGCATTGCACTGGGGGTACGGGAGCAGGACGCCGGCGTGGAGAACCTTGATCTTTTCGGCGTGGACAGGGGAGCGGTGATCCTTGGAGATCCCGAAACCGGCCGGACCAACCTGTTGCGGACAGCTGCCTCGCAGTTGATGGCTTCCCATGCACCGGGGGAGTTGGCCTTTGCTGTGTTCGACCCGCGACAACAGTTGCAGGATTTCATTCCGGAGGCGTACTTGGGTGAGTATGCCGCGAACGGACAGCGGGCGGCACAGCTGGCGGAATTCGTTGCCGGCCAAGCCCAGGAGCGTTTGGGCGATGGCAGCAGCGCGCCGGTCCGCACTCCGCGAGTAGTTCTGCTGGTGGATGACTACGACATTCTCGCCGCCACTGGCAACCAGCCGCTGCGTGCGTTGGCAAGCTATCTCCCCTCCGGTGCCGACATCGGCCTTTTCGCCGTGGTCACCAGCCGGACAACGGGCAGCGGCATGATGATGCACGACCCATTCATTGCCAGCCTGCGGGCCGCCGGCGCCCCTGTGGTCATGTTCTCGGGGGACCGCTCGGAAGGAGTGATAGCCAATGGTGAGAGGCCCGTCCCGCTACCTACCGGGCGGGCCCGGATTCTGCGTACAAGCCGGCCACCGGTGACCGTTCAGACTTTCCACTATGACTACGAGGTTGCAACCCATGAGCTATGACTTTCACTTGATTTGTGACCAGGATCCGCGGGAAGGCCGTTTCGACTACGCGTGCGCGGAATTCGAGAACAAGTTCCAACTGACCGCTGTTGAAGCCACCGGGGATCTGATCGTTAACCTCGCCGGGGAGGGTCTGGGACTGATCAGCGCGCCCTTGAAGATCCCGAACGCGGAGGTTCGCCGGATTTTTGGTGAAGAGGTGGCCCAGCAGATCGGTGGTGACGGCTGGGTTTCCGAGGTCAATTGCCCTTATGACAAGGACACTGCCGAAGCCGTTCGGGCTTTCCTCATGATTACGGTGATCGGCACCAAGGGAGTCCTCATTGATCCGCAGTCCAATGAGGTCATCAACGCGGAATGGGGATCATGACCTCCCTGCCCTTGGTCCCCGTAATGACTCCCGTCGGGCGCCCCTGGCTGAGCGCGACGCTGCGCAGGGACTTGCAGCAAGCCGCACTTGAAACGGCGGGGGAAGGCATCCTGGCATTGCAGACGCCCGCCGATGCGATCGCGAGCTACCCCTTGGTGGCCTTCCTCAAGGCCGCAGGACTCCCTTGGGTTGTGGAAGGACCCGATGGCGCGATGCTCGATGCCTTTGGGGCGAGTGGCGCGCCCCGGCCGAGCCCCGCCGTCGTGATCTATGGCAGTGTGTTGCACGCTGCCGCCAGCGACTTGGTGCTGGGTGCCTTTACCTCCGGGATGTTGGCAGCAGCCGGATGCACTCCGGAATTCATGGGTCATACGGAGCCCTTGCAAGAGCCTTGGAATCCGGAGCTGCTGACCGCCGGGCTACGTGGAAAGATGCCCTTGGCAATCGGACTTCTGTCGGGCAACGGATTTGCCGGAGTCCTGTCCGCCTACCGGAGTGAAGCCGGTGTGGTGGAGTCCTTTGATGTGTTGGTGGCGGCACACCCCGGTACGTCTCATGCCGGGCGGGCGCGTCTGGAAGCGGCGGCAGTGGATGCCAACGCACAGGAGTTCGGAATCGACCTTCATTTCGGCGCCGCAGGGCTCAGCATCCCTGTGGGCGGAGACGGATTCAGGGTGCCGCAACTGCTGGTGCTCGGGCCGGCGCTCCATCAAGGCAAGGCAAATGGGCATGGCGGTGCTGAGACCGAAATCCTCGGAACCTCGCCGTTCCAGCATTTGGCTATCCGGTACCCGGAGTCATCCTCCTGGGACGGCGGAAAGGCCCGCCGACTGCAGCATCGGGCCTTGGGTCCGGCCAGCTCTGGCTAGCCCACTGCGGTCCTAAACGTAGCCGTCAACGATCGCGGCCGCGATCTCCTTGTAGGCCCGGCGCGTTCCCCCTGTGATTTTGTCCAGCGAGATGCGGTCCCCGTCTGCGACGCCACGGTCGTGCGGCACCGTGATGAGCTGGCGGCAGAATCCGGCCAAGTGTTCCTCAATGGCCCGTTTGTTCACGCGGCTGGACACCTGGTCTTTGTCCGTAACCACCACAATGGCGTTCCTGGCGAGGTTCTCGTACCCATGATCGGCCAGCCATTGCAGGGTATTGCGGGCGCGCTTGGCGCCGCTCACTGCATAGCCGGAGGCGATGACCAGGTTGGTGGCCTCCGGGAGCACGCCGGCCATGGCTGGGTGGGACACGCCGGTCCCGCAGTCGGTGAGAGTCACTGAATAGTACTGGGACACCAACTTCTTGATCTTCAAGTATTCAGCGGCCGTCAAGGCATCGGACAAAGCGGGATCCTGCTCGCCAGCCACAAGGTGCAGCCGGTTGGCATGATGCATGTAGTCCGTGAGCATGGTCAAGGACGTGATCTGGTCGATGTCGCGGACGATGTCCGTGATGGTGCGCGGCTTGACCTTTTGATAGAGCATTTCGCCCAGGGCACGCTCTGCCAAGTCGCCGCTGTCAGGGTTCGCATCAATCGCGCACGGGTGGTCACCGCGGTACTGGGCGAGGATCATGCCCACGCCCACCGTGGTGGATGTCTTTCCGATGCCACCCTTGAGGCTGAGGATGGCAGTGTTGAAACTTCCCGAGAGCGGGCGGGCGATCCTGCGTTCCAGCTCGGCCTCGTCCTGGTCCTTGGCGCTCGGGCCGAGGTTCACTAGGCCACCAGTTGCCGAGTACAGGGCGCCCCTGAAGCCAGTGGTGGGCCGGGGCTTGTCCGGCCTGACAAACTGCGTCTCCAGATGTGAGGAACCGTAGGCGGTGGTTGCAGCGGTCGGAGCTTCTGGAGCCCTGGATGCTTCCGCGGCCGGTGAGTCTGCGGTGCCCGGGAAACCGGTCACGGCTTCAGCGCGCCCGTCCGGGTGCACGTGGAACCGGCCCTCCTGCCCCTTGACGTGGTCGATCGCGTTCGCAAGCACTGGTGCCCCGGACGACTTGGCGTAATCCGCAAGAACAGCGATTGCCGCGGAATAGGGATCCATTCCGTCAGGCGGAGAGATGGCTTCCCCGCCTACAGTTACCCTGCCGTCGGCGAACACTTCGACGCGTGTGGCCCCCAGTTCCATCGTTGTACCCTTCGATATTCCGCTGTGCATCTAGTGACGCTCTCCAACCAGTGATACTAGCCGGGGGAGGGGCGCCGGTCATGTCACGTGCCCTTCGCAGGTACGTCCTGCTCGGTGGTGACGTGGCCTGCTTATGTCGCTTAGGACTAGGTGTGACTACAAATCGCGCGCCAATGCCCGGGAAAGTTCTCTTGGACAGCCGCGAAAAGGTCTTGGTGATCCCACTCATAAAGGGCAATCGCCAGGTCACCATGCGCCATGCGGGAGTTTTCATCGGCGAAATCAAGGACAGGCCTCTCTTCGCCGCACGAATCGCAGGAGACATACGGTTGCATCTCAAGCGTCCAATCGTTGTCGGACCAGTCGCTGTAGGCCTCAAAGAGGATGTCCTCGTCCAAAACCTCCCGGCACACCGGGCAGGGTGGTGGGCCGAAGTTTTCCCCCATGGAGTAGCTGTCACGGCCATGAATGAGTGTGAGGTTACTGGTGGGCAGCGCGTGCCCGTGTTCGAGCGGTCGTGGACCAGGTGTAAGGCACAGGCCCTCAACCCAGTCGGGCTCCCGTTCGGCGCCGGCCCAACCTGTTGTTTCGAGCCAGGCCCTCAGCCGAGGCACGGCGTTCTGCGCTTCCAGCGCAGAAGCGGATAAGTTCACCAGGTACCACATGTTCAAGCCCACGGCTCGGTTCCCCCAACAAATAGACTATTTGTCTGGATACTACCTTCCGAACCGCCGCAGCCGAGCGCTGGTGCCTGGTTACCGCCCTCCGGCGGTCCTGGCCATCAGTGCTCGGAGGTCATCGGCAACCTTTGCTACTTCGCGCTGGCGTGCGCTCCGGGTCGTCCTTGTCCCGTGGGTTGACGGCCGTGGCGCCTGCGTGGCGGTGCGGGAGGGGCGGTGAAGTTGGGGATCACGCACGGGCTGGGCGTCAACAGTGACGGTGCCCTGAATGGGATCGTGGAAGAGAGGGAAGCTCATGATCCCTGATCCTGACACAACCCGTCGTCCGCCGAAATGGACAATCGCATACGGACTCCGGGAGTGGCTGTGCAACTGTCCAGAGCTAGGGGCGTGGCGGCGCTGAGGTCTTCCGGATGATCAACTTTGGTGGCAGGAGGACGTGTTCCGACCCTGTGCGGCCCTCAATTCGGGAGAGAAGCAACTCCGCAGCTTGCCGGCCCATTTCGACACCTGACTGATCAACGGTACTTAGACCGATGGGTGGAAGCGCTGACACTGGAATGTTGTCGTAGCCGACGATCGACATGTCGCCGGGGACCGTGATCCCCGCTTCAAGCAGGCTGGTGTAGGCTCCCAGTGCGGCGATGTCGGCGCCACCGTGAAGTGCCGTGGGTCGCTCAGCGATGCTTCGTTCGGCAATGGTCCGGCCAGCCTCGGCGCCGCCCGCCGTCGCCCATAATCCAGGGATGTGGTCGATCCACTCCGCAAGACCGTGCCGTTCCATTGCCAGGTCATAGCCGAGAGCGCGGACTGTCTGGGGCATACTCGGTTCGTTATCCGACAGCGTGCTGCCCATGAACGAGATGCGCTGATGGCCGAGTGAAGCGAGGTGCTCGACGATCAGGGCACTGCCGGCGATGTCGTCGCTCGCAACTGTGTCGTATGAATCCGCCGGGCCATGCCTGCCAAGAACTACAACTGGCATTATCTTGCCGAGCTCCTCCAACTCTTTATTTGGTCCGAAGGGCGCGATTAGCAACAGCCCGTCCATGCGTCGGTCCAGCATCGCTTCTATGAGTTTTCTCTGAGCTTCCAGCCCGTGACGTGCTTGTCCGATAAGCACTTGGTACCCGGGTTGCTCTACTACATCCCGGACGCCGTCCAGAAGCAGCGAGTAAAACGTGTTGGACAGGTCGACTAAAAAAACCCCGATTGTGTAACTGCTGCCGCGCATGCCCCGCGCTAGAGCCAGCGGGCGGTAGTTGAGGACTTCAATAGACTTCTCCACCTTTGACCTCATGGCCGGGCTTACGCCGTAGGCATCCCGTAGAACTTTCGACACAGCAGCTCTCGATACTCCGGCATGCTTTGCAACGTCACTTATGGTTGCGCGCCTGTTCGGCTCCGCCATCTCCAGCCCCTTTTCGATGCTTGCCCCTTGCCATTGTAGATTGATCTACACAAACCCCTTGGCATCGGCTGTGACATCCCTTACAGTGTTTAACGTAGACCGATCTACACAACCCCTTCGAAGTCGCATAATTGACTTTGATCGGCGTTTGAAACGTTCCATAGGCGGATGTCTGTGGCTTTACAAGGAGGTAAAGATGGCAGGATCCTATTGTCGGCGTTGGGCGGCTGTGGCTGGAGGCGTCAGCATTCTTGCCCTGGCGCTAGCTGGGTGTTCCGGCGGCGGGAGTAGTAACGACCGCGAAGGCGTCAAAACAATCACTTGGCTTGTCGGCAACACGGAAAACAGTGTCGCGTCCGCGGACAAAGTCGCTGAGGAATTTATGGCTGCAAATCCGGGAATCAAAGTCGAGGTCGAAACTCGGCCTGGGGGCGCCGAAGGTGACAACATCATTAAGACGCGGCTTTCCACAGGCGACATGGCCGATGTTTTCAACTACAACACAGGTTCGCTCCTACAGCAGATTGGACCTGAACAGAACCTGCAGCCCATCACGGGCGAGTCGTATGTCAGTGAAGTTTCGGATTCATTCAAGCCAGTGGTGACTTCAGGCAGCGAAATGTACGGCGTACCCTTCGGCAGTGGTATGGCGGGAGGTGTCCTGTACAACAAGAAGGTTTACGAAAAGCTGGGCCTGTCCGTCCCTAAGACTTGGGCTGAATTCATGGACAACAGCAGGAAGATCAAAGACGCCGGAATCGCGCCGATCATCCAGTCCTACCAGACCACTTGGACTTCGCAGCTGTTCGTGTTGGGAGACTTTGCCAATGTTATGGCCGCCGAACCGAACTTCGCTGCTGATTACACCGCCAATAAGGCCAAATATGCTACCAGTACAGCAGCAGTCAAGGGTTTTCAGCATCTCGAGGAGGCTGGAAAGGCCGGCCTTTTCAACGAGGACTTCGCGTCCACAACATTTGAGCAGGCGCAGGCGAAGCTCATCAATGGTGAGGGTGCCCAGTACCCGATCCTGACCTTCGCCTTGTCCAACATCAAGTTAACCTTTCCGGACAAGCTGAACGAGTTGGGACTCTTTCCGCTTCCGGGTGATGATGCATCAAAAAACAAACTAACGGTCTGGATGCCCGACGCCACGTACATCCCTAAATCCACGAAGAACCTCGAAGAAGCCAAGAAGCTTCAGGAGTTCATTGCCAGCAAGGCGGGGTGTGATGCGCAGACTTCAGCAGTCGGCGCCCAAGGACCCTACTTGGTGAAGAGCTGTGAGCTTCCTGCGGATGTCCCCGACGCAGTCAAGGACATGCTCCCGTTCTTTGCCGATGAATCCAAGAACAGCCCGGCCTTGGAGTTCCTCTCCCCGGTGAAGGGCCCAGCCCTCGAGCAGATCACCGTCGAAGTCGGTTCGGGTATTCGCTCCGCGAAGGATGGAGCTGCCCTCTATGACGAGGACGTCAAGAAGCAGGCCAAGCAGCTCAATCTGCCCGGTTGGAATTAACCGCGTAAACCTAGTGGGCGCCCGGGTCACCTGTGGCCCGGGCGGAACCTGGAGAGATTCTCATGACACTGAACACCGCAGCAACACCGACGGCGGCACGGCAGCTTCCGCAACAGCCGCGAACGACGCGCCGGAAGGGTAAGTCGAGCTATCCGTACTGGTTTTATCTCCCGGCGGCGGTTATCTATGCCGCCCTATTTCTGGTTCCCACCTTCGCATCGTTTTTCTTTAGCTTCACACGGTGGAACCTCACCGAATTCACGTTCATCGGATTTGACAACTTTATTCAATTCTTCCAAGAGCCTGCGCTCCTCAAAGGCCTCACTAACACGTTTGTCTATGGCGTAGTTACCTCAGGTCTCAAGGTCGTCCTGGGCATGCTGCTCGCAGTCATGCTGACATCGCAAATCATCGCCCGCGGATACCTCCGTTCGGTTATTTTCTTCCCGGTATTGCTGAGTAGCATCGGCGTCGGCATTGTTTTTACGGTACTGATGGATCCCAGGAACGGCATGATCAACGAGGCCTTGGGAACCTTCGGAATCAAAGGTCCGGCATGGTTGACCGACCCCGCGTGGGCACTGATTTCTGTAGCACTGGTGGACGTCTGGAAAGGTGTAGGCCTTGCCACCGTGATCTATATCGCAGGCATCGTATCCATCCCTCAGGAATACTTCGAGGCCGCGAAGATGGACGGAGCCAGTTCCGTCAAGAGCTTCTTCAGCATCACCTTGCCGTTGGCTCGCCCAGCAACCGCGACGGTCATCATTTTGTCGCTGATCGGTGGTCTGCGGTCCTTCGACCTCATCTGGGCGATGACCAAAGGTGGCCCGGGCTTCACTTCCGACGTCATTGCCTCAGTTATTTACAAGCAATACCAAGCAGGTTTCTATGGCCTGTCCACGGCCGGAAACGTTGTGCTGTTCTTGATCGTCACGGCGATCATCCTTCCCCTGTCCATGTTCCTTAATCGCAAGGAGGTTGATCAGTGACTGCCATTCTGAAACGGTATGGACTTGGCCTGCTGGCAATCGCTGCCACCATCATTGTCTTCATCGTGCCGCTGGTCTTCATGGCTCTGACGGCAGTGAAGGACAGGAAAGAAGCTGCAAAACTCGACTTCTCATGGCCCACCAACTTCCAATTGGTGGAGAACTTCACCCAAGTGCTGTCTGCCCGGAAGTTCATGCTCGTCACTGCGTTCATCAACAGCACCATCTTGACCGTGGTGAGTGTAGCCATCCTGGTGGTCCTCGCTGCCATGGTGGCGTGGGTGCTGCAACGACGAAAGTCCCGGTGGAACGGTGTGGCCAACTTCCTTATCCTTTCCGGTTTGATCATTCCACCAGCAATCGTTCCCACCATCTGGGTCCTGCAAAGCATGGGACTGTTTAAGACCTTGCCGGGCCTGATTTTGATTGAAGTAGCTTTCGGCCTGTCGTTCTGCGTCATGCTGTTCCGCGCCTTTATTGCCTCAATTCCAAGGGAACTTGACGAGGCCGCTGTGATTGACGGCTGTGGACCTGTTCGGTTGTTCTTCCGCGTGATCTTCCCCTTGCTTCGCTCGGTCATCGTCACGGTGATCGTGGTTCAGTCGGTGGCAATCTTCAACGACTTCCAGCACCCCCTGTACTTCCTTCCCGGAGACGCCAACGCGACCGTGCAGCTGACGCTCTTCAATTTTCAAAGCCAGTTCACAACCAACTACAACCTGCTGTTCATGAACATCCTGCTCATCACCATTCCACCGTTCGTCATGTACCTGTTCTTCAATCGCCAGATCGTTGCAGGCATGACAGCCGGCGCCGTCAAGGGCTAGCAGCACTGCCTCGCTGACTCACTTACCAAGGAGACTCTATTTATGCCTGCCATCGTGCATCCGGCGACCTTCGAGCATTTGCCCCCCACTCCTGGGGTTGGAACTTTAGGCATCGGCTCCGCCAAACCGCGCATTTCCTGGAAGACCAGCGCTGATCCCGGATGGGTTCAGGAGGCCTACCAGATATCAGTGACCACCCCTGAAGGACAGTGGAATGGTGAGCCGGTTCATTCTGCGGAGTCGGTGCTGGTCCCTTGGCCAGCAGCGCCCCTTCGATCCGGTGAAAGAGCTGAAGTCACCGTTCGTGTCTGGGGGGCTGGTGATTCGGCGCCCAGCGAGTGGAGCCAGCCATCCGCCGTCGAATGTGGTCTTATGACGCCGAGAGACTGGACTGCGAACGCGATCGCACCCGCCTGGGACGAAGACGCGGAATTGGATAGGCGACCACCCTTGTTACGGCACGGGTTCTCGCTTGGTCGTCCAATTGCTTCGGCTCGGCTTTACGTGACCGCGCACGGACTGTACGAAGTTGAAATCAATGGTGTCCGCGTAGGCAATGAAGCTCTTTCCCCGGGTTGGACCGTCTACGATCAGCGCCTGCGCTATTACACCTATGACGTCACCAGCCACTTGTCCGACGGCGAAAACGCGATCGGCGCCTGGCTCGCCGACGGCTGGTACAGGGGTCGTATCGGTTTCGCAGGTGGCCGAACCAACCTCTACGGAGGCAAAGTCGCACTGCTTGCTCAGCTCCACGTCACGCACGACGACGGTACTGTCACCGTGGTGGGTACCGACAGCGCATGGAAGGCTGACTTCGGTCCGATCATCAGTTCGGGCCTCTACAAAGGGGAGCACTATGATGCGCGAGAGTTGCCATTAGGCTGGAGCAGCCCCGGATTCGATGACACCGGCTGGGGGGCCGTGGCCGCCGTCGAACGCGATCCTATGACGCTGGTGGCCCCGGAAGGTCCGCCTGTCCGCTGCACTGATGAGGTTCGTCCGGTTAGTGTGTGGACGTCCCCGTCGGGTAAGACGCTGGTGGACTTCGGCCAGAATTTGGTTGGACGCCTCCGGATCACCGTCAGCGGTGAGTCCGGTTCCACGGTGAAGCTTCGCCACGCCGAAGTGTTGCAGGACGGCGAGGTTTACACTCGGCCACTCCGTCATGCCGAAGCCACCGATTTCTACACGCTCTCCGGTGCGGGGGACGAAACGTGGGAACCAAAGTTCACCATCCATGGCTTCCGCTACGCCGAGATCACAGGTTGGACGGGCGGTGATGTCGCCGAAAACGTTGTGGCACGGGTGTACCACACCGACATGGAGCGGACGGGCTGGTTCGAATCCTCCAACCAGGACCTGAACCAGTTGCACGACAATGTGCTGTGGAGCATGAAGGGCAATTTCGTGGATATCCCCACCGATTGCCCGCAGCGGGATGAGCGCCTGGGCTGGACCGGCGACATTCAGGTGTTCGCCCCGACGGCCAGCTTCCTCTTCGACTGCTCCGGCATGCTGTCCTCATGGCTGAAAGACGTGGCAGCCGAACAGCTCCCGGATGGCACGGTGCCGTGGTTTGTTCCGGTAGTACCTGTCGACGATCCGTGGTCACCCACTCAACCCAGCGCTGTTTGGGGCGATGTCGCAGTGCTGACGCCCTGGGTGCTCTACCAGCGCTTTAGTGACCTTCGAATCCTGGCTGAACAGTACGAAAGTGCTAAAGGCTGGGTGGATCTGCTGGACCGGTTGGCGGGCAAGAGCCACATCTGGAACAGCAGCTTCCAGTTTGGTGACTGGCTGGATCCGGCTGCTCCTCCGGAAGACCCAACCCAGGCCATGACCGACCCGCACCTCGTGGCGACTGCTTACTTTGCGTGGTCGGCACGGCAGCTTGCCATGACTGCGGCCGTGCTGGGGAAGTCCGACGACGAATTGCACTACATCTCGCTGGCCAGCGCCGTTGGCAAGGCCTTTGCAGCCAAGTACATAAACCCCGATGGCCGGATGACCAGCGACGCCCAGACGGCCTACGCCCTCGCGATTGTGTTCGATCTGTTCCCGGATGCTGCTTCAAAATCGCGGGCCGGCTCCCGCTTGGCCGAGTTGGTGCGGGCGAACGGCAACAGGATCGGAACGGGGTTCGCAGGCACGCCGGTGGTGTCGGATGCGCTGACTCTCTCTGGGGAGATTGAGGTTGCATACGATCTTTTGTTGGAAAAGGAATGTCCTTCTTGGCTGTACGCCGTGGGCCAGGGCGGGACCACCATCTGGGAGCGCTGGGATTCCATGCTTCCGGACGGTTCCATCAACCCGGGCGAGATGACGTCTTTCAACCACTACGCCCTGGGCGCCGTGGCGGATTGGATACACCGGGTGGTTGGCGGACTTTCGCCCCTGGAACCGGGGTACCGCAAGATACTCGTTAAGCCGCAGCCCGGTGGCGGACTCACTTGGGCCTCAGCCCGCCATGAGACACCCTACGGTGCCGCTTCGGTGCAATGGAAGATCGACGACGGTAACCTGACCGCCGTTGTCGAGGTTCCCACCGGCGCCACAGCGCGCGTCGAGCTGCCTGGCCAAGTGCCCGCGGAAGTAGCTTCCGGGCACCACAGGTTCGCGGTGCAACTGGTTTCCTAGGGCGTGGTCTTGCTGGCGTCCGGCGCGAACGGGCCGGGAAGATGAGCTTCCCGGCCCGGCTTCGAGCCCTTGCTAATGGTCAAGAAAGCGACCACTAAAGAGCTTAATGCTCTTAATTTTGAGCATTAAAGTCGCGCAGTACCGGTCCAACCTACCCCCACAGCGCCTTCTTCAGCAGTGCCCTCAGCTGAGCGTTCTCTTCCTCGTTCAGGGCAGCCAGCTGCGTCTGCTCGCACTGCTCAAGTGCGGCCCGCGCCTTGTTGTGGATCCGCCGGCCCTCGGATGTGGAGACGATGATCTTGGCGCGTCGGTCCTGCTTGCCCTGGGCCCGCTTCACCAGACCGCGGTGTTCAAGATCGTCCACCAGGCTGACCACTTGGCTGGGGTCCAGGCTGAGGAAATCGGCAAGTTCGCGTTGGGTTGGCTCCAGCCCGCTGCAGGCCAAAGTCAGCACCGAGAAAGACCGCTCGCGGAGGCCGTAGTCCGCCAACGCCTTGTTATTCAGCAGGGAGCCGGTGGCGTGCAGCTTGGCCAGCAGCAGCCCGACGTCACTGGCTATTTTGGCCGCAGCAAGGCGCGGGGTTTCCAGTTCGGTGCTTTGCGGGCTCATGACAACTCCAATAGTAATGAAAAACAATCGTTGACTTTTTCAATGATCCGTATTCTCATTGATCATGACAAGGATCTCACGCCGCAGTGGGATCGGCCCCACCGGCTCCGGCCGGTTACTGCATGCGAAGGAGCACGCCATGAGCTTGAACGGCAAGGTTGCAATCGTCACTGGAAGTGGACAGGGCCTTGGACTCGCTTACGCGAGGGAGCTCGCCCGCCAGGGTGCCGCCGTCGTTATTAATGACGTGAACGCTGAGACAGCGGCGGAAGCGGTCGCGCAGATCGAAGCCGACGGCGGAAAAGCCACGGCGGTGGTGGTCCCCGTTGGCTCAACGGACGCCGCCAAGGCGCTGGTCGCCGGTGCTGTTGACACGTTCGGCCGCCTGGACATCCTGGTCACGAACGCCGGTATCCTCCGCGACAAGAGCCTCCTGAAGATGACCGACGAGGACTTCGACCTGGTCATCAACGTCCACTTGAAGGGCACGTTCACCTGCGTACGGGAGGCCTTCGCCTACTTCAAGGAAAACAACATCCCCGGCCGCATCATCACCATCGGCTCGCCGACCGGGCAGCGCGGCAACTTTGGTCAGAGCAACTACGCCGCGGCAAAAGCCGGAATCGTCGGCATGGTCCGCACCTGGGCCCTGGAAATGAAGCGGGCCGGCGTAACCGTCAACTCCGTCATCCCCGTGGCTGCGACCGCCATGACCAAGACCGTCCCGTACTTCCAGAAGGCCGTTGAGGCAGACGAGCGAGGCGACGCGATGCCGTCCTTCTTCCGTCGCGACCTCGGTTTTGGAACGGCCGACGACGTCGCCGGGCTGATTGCCTTCCTCGCCTCCGATGCGGCTGCGGAAATCACCGGCCAGGCGATCGGTGCCGGAGGTGACCGGCTGCAGGTTTGGACGCACCCGACGCCGGCAACCACCGAATACCGCGAGGGCGGCTGGAGCTACGAGGCACTGGTTGAGAGCTCTGGTGAACTGTTCAGCAAGGAAACGCTGCAAAGCTACGGCGAGGAATTCCTACCCCTGCCCGAGGAACTGCAGCCCGAACCGGCACAGGCCCGCTGACCATGACTACCCGCTATGAACCAGGCCTCGATGTCACGAAGCTGGACGCGATCGACATGCACGTCCATCTTGAAGTGGACAGCTGCGGTCACGGCTCGCTTCCGGACGCGCTGACAGAGGCCTCTGCCAAGTACTTCAAGTCTGAGGACAGGACACCGTCGCTGGACAGGATCGCCGAGGTCTACCGCGAACTGAACATGGCCGCCGTCGTCTTCACTGTGGACGCGCGGACGCAACTGAAGCATGAACCCAACAGCATCCCGGAACTGATCGAAGGTGCGGCCCGGAACAACGACGTGCTGATTCCCTTCGGCAGCGTCGACCCGCGGACGGGGGAGGACGCGATCGCCGGCGCGAAGCAGCAGGCGGTTGAACTCGGCGCCCAGGGGTTCAAGTTCCACCCCTCGCTCCAAGGATTCGACCCCTCCAACGAGCAGTTCTACCCGCTCTGGGAGACGCTTCAGGAGCTCGGATTACCGTGCATTTTCCACACCGGCCAAAACGGTATGGGTGCAGGTCTTCCGGGCGGCTATGGGATCAAGTTGGCGTACTCCAACCCGCTGTTGCTGGATGCAGTTGCGGCCGATTTTCCGGGCCTGCAGATCATCATGGCCCACCCGTCGGTGCCGTGGCAGGACGAGGCGAACTCGATCGCGACCCACAAGTCCAACGTTTTCATCGACTTGTCCGGCTGGTCCCCGAAGTACTTCCCGGAGTCGTTGGTGCGGCTGTCCAACAGCGTGCTGCAGGACAAGGTGCTGTTTGGCACGGACTTTCCCCTGATCACGCCGCAGAAGTGGCTGGGCGCGTTCGCGGACCTGCCGTTGAAGGACGAGGTCCGGCCAAAGATCCTCAAGGACAATGCCGTCCGCCTTCTGGGCTTGGGTGGCTGAGGTGACAACAAGCACGACGACGGAAACCGGCGTGGGTGCCCGCCTTTACCCGACGGCGGATTGGTACGACGCCGAAGGGCTCCTCAGCCCTGACGAGCGCGCAGTGCTGGCCCAGCTGCGGGATTTCCTGGACACCGAAGCCAAGCCGCTCCTGGCCGATTACTGGGAACGCGGGGAATTCCCGGAGCAACTGGCGCAACCATTGATCGACCTGGACCTGACGGAGCCGTTTGACGCGCCGGCCCGCGGGATTTATCACGGTTTCCGGATCTTCGAACTGGCCCGGACTGATGCTTCCCTCGCCACGTGGTACACCGCCCAGGCCGGCCTTTTCCGGACGGCAATCCGGGTGGGCGCCTCGGCGGAGCAGCAACGCGAATGGATGCCCCGCGTGATCGACTTCTCGCTCAAGGGCGTGTTCTCGCTGACCGAACCCGATCATGGGTCGGACATCGCCGGCGGCTTGGCCACGACCGCAAGGTTTGAGAGGAATCCCGACGGCGGAACTGACAACGACGGCGGAACCTGGGTATTGGACGGCGCCAAACGATGGATTGGTGGCGCCTCCACGGCGGACGTACTGTGTGTGTTCGCCCGTGACGTGGCCGACGGACAAGTCAAAGGTTTCCTTGTGGACCGGAATGCGCCCGGAGTCACGGTGGAGAAGATCCACGGCAAAGCCTCCCTGCGGATGATGCAGAACGCCCACAACACTTTGGCCGGTGTCCGGGTTCCGGAGTCAATGCGACTGCAAAACGTGAACTCGTTCAAGGACGTTGCCGCCATGCTCCGGGCCATGCGATCGGACGTCGCCTGGATCGCCACGGGCATCCAGGCCGGGGCTTTCGACGCGGCTTTGGCGTATGTGAAGGAACGCCGGCAATTCGGCCGCAGCCTCGGTTCGTTCCAGCTGATCCAGGAGAAGCTGGCGCGGATGCTCGGCAACCTCACCGCTTCCCTGTCCCTGGTGGTCAGGCTGAACGAACAACAAAACCAAGGCATCTACCGGGACCAGGATTCTGCACTGGCCAAAATGCAGACCAGCCTCATGATGCGCGAAACCGTCGCCCTGGCCCGCGAAGTCGTGGGCGGCAACGGCATCACGCTGGCCGCCGACGTCGCGCGTTTCCATGCCGACGCCGAAGCCGTCTATTCGTACGAAGGCACCCACGAGATCAACGCACTGATCATCGGCCGCGCCCTCACGGGCGAGAGTGCTTTCACCCGCTGAACCACGCTCACAAAACACAACAACACAGGAGGCAACGATGCCCAATCTCGTCGTCGATTTCGACACCCTGCTCACCATGTCCGGCAAGGACCTGGGCACAACCGACTACCGGGAAATCACCCAACAGCAGATCAACCTGTTCGCCGATGCCACGGACGATCAGCAGTGGATCCACGTTGATCCCGAGCGCGCCAAGGACGGCCCCTTCGGCGCCCCCATCGCGCACGGCTTCCTCACTTTGTCTTTGATCATCCCCTTCTGGGGCGAACTTTTCGACGTCGACGGCGTCACCACCAAGGTCAACTACGGCCTGGACAAAGTCCGCTTCACTTCCCCGGTCAAGGTCGGCTCGAAGGTCCGCATGCAGGGAAGCATCGCCGAGGTGAGCGAAGTCAAGGGCGGTGCCCAGATCAAGGTCAACGCCACCATCGAGATCGAAGGCCAGGAGCGCCCCGCCGTCGTCGCCGAATTCCTGGCCCGCTTCTACAAGTAAGCCGGTTCTGTAAGTCAGCCGCGTCGGCAAGTAACCAGCCCCTGTAAGTAACCCTCCACAACAAGTCCCTCCTCTTCCAAGGAACAGCCATGTCAGGACACACTGCACTCGCACCGTCGAGCACGGCCGCCAAGCGTAAAGAAGCGCGTACGGTCATCATGTCCAGCTATCTGGGCAGCACCATCGAGTTCTACGACTTCCTGTTGTACGCGACGGCGGCAGCGGTTGCCTTCCCCAAGGTGTTCTTCGCCGGAACGGACGAGTGGGTAGGGGTAGTGGCGGCGTATGCAACGTTCGCCGCCGGCTACGTCGCACGGCCACTGGGCGGCATTATCTTCGGCCATTTCGGTGACCGGATTGGCCGCAAGGGCATGTTGATCGTGTCCATGGCCATGATGGGCATCGCGTCCACGTTGATCGGCCTGATCCCGGGCTCCAGCGTGATCGGTCCGTGGGGAGCGGTGCTGTTGGTGATCCTTCGGGTCTTCCAGGGCATCGCCGTCGGCGGTGAATGGGGCGGCGCCGCACTGATGGCGCTGGAACACTCCGATCCCAAGCGGCGCGGCTTCGCGGCATCGTTTGTGAACGCGGGTGCACCAACAGGAGCTGTGCTCGGCACCGTGGTGATGGGCATCTTCTCCGCACTTCCGCAGGACGCCTTCCTGGCGTGGGGCTGGCGCGTGCCGTTCCTGCTTTCCTTCCTCCTGCTGATCGTCGGCATGTTCGTTAGGCTGCGGGTTTCCGAGAGTCCGATCTTCGCCGAAGCTGTGGCCAAGGAAAGTGCGCTGGGAGCCAAGCGCAAGGTTCCGCTGCTGGAAGTATTGAAGCGTCCCAAGGCACTGATCATGATCATGTTTGCCGGAGCCGCCGGATTCGGTCTCCAGGTAGTGCTCCCGACGTTCTCCGTCACCTACGCCGTTTCCAAGGGCGCTCCCCAGCAAGGCGTGCTCTATGCCTTTGCGGGAGCCTCGGCCATTTCCATCCTCTTCGTGCTTCTGGGCGGGCGCTTGTCCGACCGCTTCGGTCGCCGCCCAGTGATGGTCACTGGCCTGGCGTTGTTCATCCTGTACCTGTTCCCCATGTTCGGGATGCTCAGCTCGGGCAGTATCGCCCTGATCTTCCTGGCCTTCACTGTTGCACTCGTCCTGCACTCCTCGCTTTACGGGCCACTTGCGGCGTTTGTCTCCGAGCAGTTCGGCACCACCAACCGTTACACCGGTGCGGCTGTTGGCTACCAACTTGCGACGTTGATCGGCGCGGGCTTCACCCCTGGCATCGTTGCGGGCCTGTACAAGGACTCAGGCCAGAGCATCGTCCCCGTGGTGGTCTTCCTGGCCGCTATGTCCCTGATGTCAATTGTCTTCATCCTGCTGACGCGGGAGTCTAAGAACAACGACCTTTCCACGGTCAGTTAGGAGTACGCACATGGACAACAACGGAGTTGGATCCTGGTTGCACCGCCGCCGCAACAAGTCCGGGAACAAGACAGCCCTCATCCATGGCGAGCAGAGCCTGAGTTACCTCGAGCTCGCCAACCGGACCGATCGCCTTGCCAACGCGCTCAAGGACAGGGGAGTGGCCAGGGGTGACCGCGTGGCCTACCTTGGCGAGAACCATCCGTCCTTCGTGGAAACCTTCTTCGCCTGCGGGCTGCTCGGAGCGATTTTCGTTCCGCTCAATACCCGCCTGGCCGCACCGGAACTGCAATTTCAGCTTCAGGATTGCGGCGCGAGTGTCCTGGTCAACGCCGAAGCCCTGGATGGTGTGGCATCGGCATCAGTGACGGACACAGTGGTAACCCACCGTCTTGTGGTGGCGCCCGACGACGGCCCTGAAAGTGCCGCTGCCAAGCTGCCATCCGGCGTCGAACAGTACGGGGAGGTGATTGAGCGCGCCGACGCTGCCCCGCTGGATGAAGCGGTGACCCTGGACGACGATGCCATGATCCTTTACACCTCGGGCACAACGGGCAAACCGAAGGGAGCCCTGCTGACCCACGGCAACATCACATGGAACTGCATCAACACCGTGGTGGACATGGACCTGGGCCGGAACGACGTAGCGCTCATGATTTCGCCGCTCTTCCACGTGGCATCCCTGGACATGGGCCTGCTGCCGATGCTGCTCAAAGGCGCCACGGTCATCCTCGAGTCCAAGTTCGACCCCGCACGCGTCCTGGATCTGGTCGGCCGGCACAAAGTCACCACGCTCAGCGGCGTCCCCACCACCTTCCAGATGCTCTGCGACCATGCTGAATGGTCGGCGGCGGACCTCAGCTCCCTGGACAAGCTCACCTGCGGCGGGTCGGCGGTTCCGCAGCGCGTGCTGGACGCGTATGAAGAACGCGGCATCGGATTTACGGCGTGTTACGGCATGACCGAAACGGCGCCCGGCGCGACCATGCTGCCGGTTTCCGCCTCGAGGGAGAAAGCCGGCTCGGCCGGGTTGCCGCATTTCTTCACGGACGTGCGGATCGTCGACCCGTTCGGCGGGATCGTGGGGGCCGGGCAGGTAGGGGAGATCCAGATCTCCGGGCCCAATGTCATCAAGGAGTACTGGAACCGGCCCGAGGCCACGGCAGAAAGCTATGCCGACTCGTCCTGGTTCCGGTCAGGGGACATGGGTTGCCAGGACGGTGACGGCTTCTTGTTCGTCTCGGACCGGCTGAAGGACATGATCATTTCCGGTGGCGAGAACATTTATCCAGCTGAGGTGGAAGCAGCCATTGCGGAGCTCCAGGCTGTGGGGAGCGTGGCCGTCATCGGGGTGAGCGACGAAAAATGGGGAGAAGTGCCCCGCGCCATCGTCACGCTGCGCGAGGGGACGTCCTTGACCGAGGAGCAACTGCGCTCGCATCTGGCAGGAAAGCTGGCCCGGTACAAGATTCCCAAGTCCGTGGTCTTCGTTGAGGAGATGCCCAGAACCGCCAGCGGGAAGATCCGCAAGACCGATCTCCGCAAGCAATACGCCCAGTAGCCCAACCCTCGCTCACATCCCACGGGCTTCCTCCCGACGCTCGATCACATCCCCCAGGCTTGGGCGGGACCGCCGCTCACATCCCCCAGGCTTGGGCGGGACCGCCGCTCACATCCCCCGGTTTGTGGGCGGCGTCACGGTCGAAACAATCCGTTAATGGACTAAATTCGGGTTAACTTTGTCCATCGAACTGCCTAAATAGCTTCCGGGGCATTACGATTGGCACGACTCTTCTCTGAGTACGCATGGTCACAACGAAACCGGGGGATATACCAATGAGCTACCCGCAACAACCGCAACAGACCCAGCCTTACGGCACCCAGGCGGGCGAACCGCCGCTGTGGGCTCCCTACTACGGCGCCCCGATTGGCGCGGCTATCCAGCGTTTCTTCAAGAAATACGCCACTTTCACTGGCCGGGCCAGCCGCAGTGAATACTGGTGGGTTGCCCTGGCGCTGGGTGTCATCGGCCTCATCCTGCAGATCCTCACTGGCATTTTGGGTGCAGCAGGCGCCACCACGACAAGCAGCGGAACCGTTCCCGGTCCTGGTGCTGCGGTCGGTGTCATCCTGATCGTCGTCTTCTACCTGGCGGTCCTGGTTCCGTCCATCGCGCTTCTGGTTCGTCGTCTGCACGACGGCAACTTCAGCGGATGGCTTGCCTTGCTTGGGCTCGTCCCGTTCGTGGGCGGCCTGGCAATCCTGGTTCTCGCACTCCTGCCGTCCAACCCGGCGGGCCAGCGATTCGACCAGCCGACGGCCTAGCACGTCACGCATTGGCAAAAGGGGCGGCGCAGATTGTGCCGCCCCTTTTGCGTGCCTGGGCGCGGGTACAACCGCACCGTGAAATGCTGTCACTGACGCGGACCGACCCAAAGACGAGGAGTGCCAGCCATGGGAACGATCAGACGATGCGCGGTGGTTGGCGGCGGAATCATCGGCGTCGCGGTTGCGCGGGAGCTTGCCAAAAAGCTCGACGGCGCCCGGGTCACCATCTTCGAGAAGGAGGACCGCCTGGCCGCACACCAAACCGGCCACAACTCCGGGGTGGTCCACGCAGGCCTCTACTACGAGCCTGGCGGGCTGAAGGCCCGGTTGTGCCGCAGGGGGGTCGAGCTGCTCCAGGAATTTTGCGCCGGGAAGGCCCTGCCCTATGAGGCCTGCGGAAAGCTGGTGATCGCCCAGACCGCGGAGGAGCAGCAACGCCTGAATTCCATCTTTGCGCGTGCCACGGCCAACGGAGTGCCGGGAGTGCGGATGTTGAACGGCGAGCAAATACGCGAGGTGGAGCCGAACGCCGTCGGGCTTTCCGCCTTGCACTCGCCGGAAACGGCGATCGTGGACTACACGGCAATCACCAAAGCGCTCGCCGACGACGTTCGCGCCGCGGGCGGGACCATCCGGCTCGGGCAGGAAGTCACTGCGCTGGAACAGCAGGCGGAGGGTGTAGTGGTCCGCACGAAGGACGGCGAAGAACACTTTGACCTGGTGGTGGCGTGTCCCGGCCTGCAATCGGACCGGCTGGCCGAGGCCACAGGCGAGCCGGCCACCCCAAAAATCGTGCCTTTCTTTGGGCAGTACTTCCTCTTGGGTCGCGAAGCCCGCCATCATGTGAATGGCCTGATCTATCCGGTGCCGGACCCCAGGCATCCTTTCCTCGGCGTCCATCTCACCAAGCGCATCGACGGCGAAATGATGCTGGGCCCTAATGCGTTCATTTCCTTCGGGCGTGAATCCTACGGTTGGACGGACGTCCAGCTCCGCGACGTTCTTGACTACGCGCTGTTCCCCGGCTTTTGGAATTTCGCCCGGCAGAACGTGCCCTCGGCGGTGCGGGAATTCCAGACCGTCGTGAGTAAAAAGAAGTTCATCCGCGAGGCCATGCGCTTTGTGCCGTCGCTGGAGGGCGCCACCGTTCTCCCCGCAACCCGGGGCGTGCGCGCCCAAGCCATGAACGGTGACGGATCGCTGGTGGACGACTTTGTGATCGCACGACGCCGGGACACCGTTTTGGTGCGGAACGCGCCGTCGCCCGGGGCTACTTCGTCCATGGCGATCGCCGAGTACATCGTGGAGCGAGCGCTGGCTGACTGACGAACGCGAGTTAACAAGCCTGTGATCGCCCGGAAACGGCGTCCACATCCCGTGTGGATAGCTTTGGCCCATGATCACTTCACTGGCCGCACTGGCGACCCGGATGGGCCAGGCCTGCGGGCGCTGGATTGAGGCAGCATACGTCTTGGACTGTGCGGGGCCTGAAGAGGATGAATCCCTGGCCGTGGCTCCGGATTGGACCTGGCTGCCTGCCCTGAGTGGGGTCACCGTCGCAGGCGCCCAGGCCATCCAATCCCACGTACGGCGCGCGCCAAAAGCCAGGTAGAAGCCGCATCAGAAGCTGCACTGTGTTGCGTTGAGCACACTATTCGTTATTGACGGGTAGTATGCCCTAAACTCCTTCACTGAGGTGCCGGAATGGGCACTATGCAGCAACGAAAGCGAATCCTCAATGGCTACTGATTACGACGCCCCGCGCAAGACAGAAGAAGAGTCTCCCGCTGAATCGCTTGAGGCTTTGCAGGCGTCACGCGGGGGTGGCGCCCAGACTGCTGTCATCGACGTTGAGGATGTCGATACTGCCGAAGGAATCGACCTTCCCGGCGCCGACCTTTCGGGCGAGGAATTGACTGTTGTTGTGGTCCCGGAACAGTCCGACGAATTCACCTGCGGCTCCTGTTTCCTGGTCCGGCATCGGTCCCAGATCGCCTTGGAAAAGAATGGCCTCAAGTTCTGCAAGGACTGTGAAGGCTGAATAACGCGCTGATCACGTTATCTTCGATCACGAAAACGTGGCAGATGCGGTGTGAAACAGCCCGTATGGGTGCTCGGCGCGGCCTTTAATAATCCTCCTGTGATCAGCTGGCCGTCCTTTTAACGGTTATGCGCCGAAGCGGCCACAACCGGTCCAACGGACTGAATGCACTCCTACAGTTGAAGTATCAACTTCGCCTGAAGGGGGCACAAAAAATGAGGAAAATTGGAGCGGGTTTGGCGGTTGTCCTGGCAGCTGCCGGGCTCGGTCTGGCAGTGCCGGGGCCAGCCTCGGCGGCGTCGTATTGCGGCATCACCTGGGGCTCGCTGGCCAAGGCGGATCCGGATATGAGTTCGGGCAACGTCACTGCGGTGCGTACAGGGCAGCAGGCGTGCTTCGACCGTCTGGTGATCGACGTCAGCGGCAAAGTGGCCGGATACTCCGTGCAGTACGTTCCGGTGGTAATCCAGGATCCTACCGGCTTCCCTATCCCGGTCCTGGGAGGTGCGGACCTTCAAGTGATGGTCACAGCGCCCTCCTATGACCAGCAGGGGCACTCCACCTACCTGCCGGCAGCCAAGGCGGAGCTTTCCAATGTCTCCGGCTACCAGACTTTCCGACAGGTGGTCTACGCGGGCAGCTTCGAGGGCACGACGAGCGTTGGGCTGGGCGTCCGGGCCAGGCTTCCGTTCCGGGTCTTCGTTTTGGACGGACCCGACGGCGGTTCGCGGCTTGTGGTGGACGTCGCCCACCACTGGTGACACCTGGCACCCAGAACCCCTGGCGCCCAGATAGCGGGAAAGCTGCCAGTTCGCACGGAAGTTTCCGGACGGACTGGCAGCTTTCCAGCGTTTTCGGCGCTACACCATCAGGGTTACTCGGGAACCACCAGCGCCGGGGTGTCCTTCCGGATGGTCTCGCCGCGGAAGAAGCCGGGCTTCCTTCGGGCCTGGATCAGCATGACCACGGCACCCAGGGCCAGGATCCCGATGCCCAGGATGAACACGAGTCCCACCCCGAAGACCTCCGATCCACTGCCGAACTCCGGATCCCAGCTGTCCACGGCGGTCTGGATGAATACCACGAACAATCCCACGCCGCCCAGTACCGGGCACAGCAACCGCAGGAAGAAGTTGCGTGCACTGCTGAACACGCTATTGCGGAAGTACCAGGCGCAAGCGATGGCCGTCAGCCCGTAGTAGAAGCAGATCATCAGGCCCAGGGCCAGGATGGTGTCGTTGAGGACGTTCTCGCTGATCACGTGCATCACCGCGTAGAAGCCCGCGGACAGTAGACCGGCCGCAACAGTGGCGAAGCCCGGCGTCGAGAACTTCTTGCTCATGTGGCTGAAGCGCTCCGGCAGGGCGCCGTAGTGCGCCATGGCGAGCAGGCTGCGCGAGGGCGAGGTGAAGGTGGACTGCAGGGAAGCCGCGGAGCTGGACAGCACCGCGAGGGACATCAGGATCGCGAACGGTCCCATGACCGGTGAGGCCAGCGCCGTAAACACGTTGGCGTGGTTTTCAGGATTGTTCAGCCCAATACCCGTATCGCCGACGCCGGCGAACATCATCGTGGCGATGGTGACCAGCAGGTAAATGCCCAGAACGATGACGGCGGTGAGGGTACCGGCAGCTCCCGCGGTCTTCTTGCCGTTGGCGGTTTCCTCGTTCACGGTGAGGCAGACATCCCAGCCCCAGTAAACGAAGATCGACAACGAGATTCCGGCCGCGATCTGGCCGAACGTCTCAACCTTGGTGACATCGAACCAGTCCCAGCTAAAGGGAACGGCGGTTTCGGACGCGGACCAGGTGGCAAACGCCATGGCGACAAAGAGTCCCAGAACCAGCAGCTGGAAACCCACCAGCCCGTACTGCACGATCTTGGTGGTGTGCAGGCCCCGGTAGCTGATCCAGACGGCCAGTGCCACGAAAACGAAGCACGTGGCCACATTCAAGAGCTTGTTTGAAGCGAGCTCGGCCAGCTCTGGAGATCCGGTGGCCTGCGCCAGGAACAGGTAGAAGAAGTCCACGGCGACGCCCGCCAGGTTGGACAGGACGATGATGTTGGCGGCGAGCAGCCCCCAGCCGCCCATCCAGCCCACCCACGGGCCAAACGCCTTGGTGACCCAGGTGAAGGTGGTGCCGCTGTCCGGGGAGTCTGCGTTGAGCTCCCTGTAGGCCAGCGATACCAGGATCATCGGAATGAACCCGATCAGGAAGATAACGGGCAACTGCAGCCCGACTTCATTCACGGTCGGACCGAGCGCACCGGTGAGGGTGTACGCCGGGGCGATGGTTGAAATGCCAAGAACGACGACGCCGAGGAGCCCCAACTGCCCCGTCTTCAGTCCCTTGCCGCTGATGTCGTGCGACTCTGCGGCGCTTTTGGAAGCGCCGGCGCGGATTGTCTGGCTCATGAGGGGCCCTTTCTAGATGGCCGAAGGCTGCTGCTGCGTGATGCAGTGGATGCCCCCGCCCCGGGCGAAGAGCTCGCGCGCGTCAACACTGACCACGCAGCGTCCGGGGTAGGCATCGGCGAGAATGCGGAGGGCTTTCTCGTCCATGGGGTCATTGAAACTGCAGGCGATGACACCGCCGTTGACTACCAGGTGGTTGATGTAGCTGTAGTCCACGTACCCTTCCTCGTCGGTGAGGATTTCCGGTGCCGGAACTTCGATGATGTTCCATTCCCGGCCTGCTGCGTCATGGGTGGTGCGCAGGAAGTCGATGATTTCCAGGGAAACCTTGTAGTCCGGGTGCTCGGGGTTCTGCTGGGAGTGGACCAGCAATGTCCCGGGCGATGGAATGGCCGCCACGATGTCGACGTGGCCGCGGGTGCCGAACTTCTCCGAGTCGCGGGTCAGGCCGCGCGGGAGCCACACGACGTGGGTCGCTCCGATGGTGCGGGCCAGTTCCTTTTCGATGTCGGCTTTGGTGAGGCCAGGGTTGCGGCCTTGGTCCAACTGGACGGTCTCGGTGACAAGGACCGTTCCTTCGCCGTCAACCTGGATACCGCCGCCTTCGTTCACGATCCCGGAGGGAAGGTGTGCGACTCCAGCCCGGCCGGCAACGAACCCGGCGATGAGGGAGTCCTTGTCCCAGGCAGCCCAGTCCTGGGCGCCCCAGCCGTTGAAGATCCAATCCACGGCGCCCAGTTGCTTGTTGGCATCCAGCACGAATGAGGGCCCGATGTCCCGCATCCAGGCGTCGTTGAGCTCAGCGGTAAGCACCTCAACGCGAGGGTCGAGATAGCGCGCGGCCGTTTCGACGTCGTCGGGCGCTACCACCATGGTGACCGGCTCGAACTCAAGGATGGCGTTCGCGACGGCGGCCCAAGTGGAGCGCGCTGCGTGCGCCTCTTCTTCGGTCTCCCCCAAGGTGTAGCCGCCGGTGGGGAAGGCCATCCATACGCGGTCCTGTGGTGCCGTCTCGGACGGCATGCGCCAGGCGCTCACGCGGAGACTGCCTGGGGCTGGGTGCTTGAAGCGGGGCTCGCACCGAGGGGAGCGTCCGGGTTTACGGGTTCCGTGAGGCGGCCGTATGTCTCCGGACGGCGGGTTGCCAGGAACGGGAAGAGCGTGAGCCAGTCTTTGCGCTGGTCGAGGTCGAGGTCGGCCACCAGGACGGCGGACTCATCGCGGGGAGCTTGGGCCAGGATGCGGCCGTACGGGTCCGAGATGAAGGAGGAGCCGTAGAAGTTCAGGGTGCCCTCGTTGCCGTAGCGGTTGGGAGCGATCATGAACAGGCCGTTGGCGATGCCGTTGCCCACGATGACCTGCTGCCACAGCGGCTGCGTGTCGAAGTCGGGGTGGTCGGGCTCGGAGCCGATGGCCGTGGGGTAGACCAGGATTTCCGCGCCGCCCAGCGAGTACATGCGGGCGAGCTCCGGGAACCACTCGTCCCAGCAGGTGGGCATGCCAAGGCGTGCGCCGCCCAGTTCGGCGGGTGCGTGCACTGCGTAGGCATCATCGGCGTCCGGGCCCTTGCGGAAGAACTTGTCCTCGTAGTAGCCGGCGGTTACGGGGATATGCAGCTTGTGGGTGCGGGCCACCAGCTCGCCGGCGGGGGAGACCAGGATGGCCGTATTCAGGCCGAGGCCGTCGTCCGTGCCATCCGGGTTCTCTGCACGCTGGTACAGGGAGGCGTGGACCGAGACTCCGAACTTGCGGGCGGCTTCTGCGGCGAAGGTGAAGGTGGGGCCGGTCAGCAGGTCCTCGGTGATGTCCGACGGACGGATGCCTGCCGCCGGGTTGTTCTCCGGCTTGGTGTCGGCGGGGTAGCGGGAGAGCGTCAGCTCAGGCAGGAAAACAACGGTGGCTCCCAGCTTGGCTGCGCGTTCGATTCCTTCGGAGAGTTCGGCGCGGAGGGCCGCTTCGTCGGCATGCCAGCGGTGCTGGACGACGCCGACGCGCAGCGGCGTCCGCGTGGAGGGCTCGGTGCGGGCCAGGGAAGTGGGGGCTTCGAGGCAGGTAATTTCAATCATGGGGGCATGTACTCCGGTGAGACGACAATCACTAAATGAATAGCGTTCATTTAGTATGGCGCGAGTCACGTCGGAGCGCAAGAGGCAAATGAATGGTGCTCATTTATGACGGCCTGCCGGACGCCCTTGAATTGGCCTGATAGGGGGCTTCAGCCCGCCATGGTACTCAGTCCGCCAGGGTGGGCATGGTGAGGACTTCGGCCCCGTCGTTGGTGATCGCGATGGTGTGCTCGCTGTGGGCCGTCCTGCAGCCGGTGGCACTGCGAAGTGTCCAGCCATCGGCGTCCGTGACCAGCTGGGCCGTATCTGCCATAACCCACGGCTCCAACGCCAGGAGCAATCCGGGCTGCAGCTTGTAGCCGCGTCCAGGCCGGCCCATGTTGGGCACGTGTGGCTCCTGGTGCATGGTGGAGCCGATGCCATGGCCGCCAAATTCGGTGTTCACCGGGTAGCCGGCCTCCTTGAGGACCGATCCCATCGCGTAGGAAAGGTCGCCGATGCGGGCGCCGGGCCGGGCTGCTGCGATGCCGGCGCGCAAGGCTCGTTCGGTCGCTTCAATCATGGCCACGCTCTCGGCGGGCTTGGTGTCGCCGACGATGAAGCTGATGGCGGAGTCCGCGGCGATTCCCTGCAGGGATACGGCCAGGTCGAGTGTGAGCAGATCGCCGTCGGCAAGTGCGTAGTCCCGTGGCAGTCCATGGAGGACGGCATCGTTGACGCCGGTGCAGATGTAATGGCCGAACGGCCCGCGCCCGAAGGAGGGGGCGTAGTCGACATAGCAGGACACGGCTCCGGCCTCCAGGATCATCTCCTTGGCCCAGGAGTCGATGTCCAAGAGATTGGTGCCCACGGCGCAACGTTCTTTGAGGGTGTGCAGGATGTTGGCCACGAGGGCGCCGGAAGCCTTTGCCCGAAGCAGTTCGTTGGCGCTGAGGATCTCAATCATGAGCAGCCCTTCTGTTGTACGTCCAATAACTATCCCGGCCATATTATCCCGGTATTACAATTGGAGCCATGGTCAGGTTGCCTCTCACACCCGCAGAGGCCGAGCGCGGACAACGCCTCGGCTCATTGTTGCGCCGCGCACGGGGTACGCGCTCCATGCTGGAGATCGCTCTCGATGCCCGTGTTTCCCCCGAGACGCTCCGCAAGATCGAGTCCGGCAGGGTAGCGACGCCGGCCTTTCCCACGGTGGCTGCGATTGCCGACGTCCTGGGACTGTCCCTGGATGAAGTCTGGGCGGAGATCAACCAGCCGGACGCCGGTACGGACCCAAGTGCGCCGCGCCGAAGCGCCCGGGAGTTCCTGGCCTCGTAAGCCTGTTAGCCCTGACGTTTGGGACGTGCCCGTACGTGCATGCGCTCGCCTTGTTGGCCGAACAGGGTCAGCAGCTCCACTGGCTCTGATGTGGCGCTGGCGAACCAGTGCGGAGTCCTTGTGTCGAACTCGGCTACCTCGCCGGGTTTGAGGATGAAGTCGTTCTCGCCCAGGACCAGCCGCAATTTGCCGTTGAGGATGTACATCCAGTCGTAGCCCTCGTGGGATTGGGGCTCCGGGATCTCCTTGCCGGTGCCACTCTTCAGCGCCATCTTGAAGGCCTGGATTCCGCCGGGCCGGCGGGTGAGGGGGAGTGCGGTTCCCCAGTGGTGGACATGTGGTTTGAGGTGGATGCGGGGGTCGCCGGTTTCGGGGGCATCTATCAGCTCTTCGAGGGGTATCTGGTGAAGCCGCGCTATCGGGAGCAAAAGTTCCAGGGTGGGCTTCCGCTGCCCCGATTCGAGGCGGGATAACGTACTGACGGAAATGCCCGTTGCCTCCGAAGCTTCCGCCAGCGTCAGGTTGCGCTGGGTCCGCAGCGCGCGCAGGCGCGGGCCGACGGCGTCGAGCATTGCGCTGAAGTCCTGGGTCATGGTTCCAGTTTGCCATACCGGCAAAATTGCTTGCTGATCCTGGAGGGGCTGGCCAACCATGGAAGGAGTGGCACAGGGCCGCGAGGGAATCACGGAGGCAAAGTGGTCAAGGAACAGAGCATCAAGGAGTACGACGTCGTCATCATTGGAGGTGGCGCAGCTGGGTTAAGTGCCGCCGTTACGCTCGGCAGGGCCCTCAGGTCGGTGCTGGTGATCGACGCCGGCGAACCCCGGAATGCTCCTGCCGCGGGGGTCCACGGCTTCCTGTCCAGGGACGGCATTGACCCCAGGGAACTCCTGGAGCTAGGACGCGAAGAGGCGCGCGGCTACGGGGTGGATATCGTCGACGGCGTGGCCGTTGCGGCGCGCTCGACGGCGTCGGAAGACGAGGGCGCCGAACCCGCCTTTGAGGTGGACCTGGGAGAGGGCATCACCGTCAAGGCGCGGCGGCTCCTGGTGACTACTGGACTGACAGATCTGTTGCCTGGCATTGAAGGCCTTCGCGAACGTTGGGGTCGGGACGTGCTGCACTGCCCCTACTGCCACGGCTGGGAAGTGCGGAACAAGGCGATCGGGATACTGGGGACGGTTCCGATGGCCCTCCACCAGACCCTGCTGTTCCGGCAGTGGAGCCCGGACATCACGCTGTTCCTCAACGACGTCGTTGAGCCCACGGATGAAGAGTGGGAACAGCTTGCCGCACGTTCCATCAACGTTGTTGAGGGCAAGGTGCGATCCCTTGAGGTCACGGATGACGCTGTGAGCGGGGTGGTCCTGGCTTCCGGCAAGGTCATTCCAGTCGAGGCCATGGTGACGGGTACCCGTCTGGAGGCCCGGTCCGGAGTGCTGGAATCCCTTGGGGTCAAGGTGGTGGAGCACCCTATGGGAGTGGGGCGGCATGTCGAAGTGAATCCCATGGGAGGTGCCACTTCGGTGCCGGGCGTGTGGGCGGCCGGGAACGTCGTCGACCTCATGGGTCAGGTCATGGCATCGGCAGCTTCGGGTGTCATGGCGGGAGCAGCAATCAATGCCCACCTGATAACTGGGGAAACCAGGCTCGCGGTGGAAGCGGCCCGGAAAAATAGTGGTCGACGTTCGGCATAAGTGCGGGGATCATTAAAGGATCGCCACTAAAGGAGGTTGGCATGTGCTACGCGTACTATGACGACTTCGAGCGGCGCACGAAGAAGGACTCCGCGCGCAAGCCCGAGACCCGCACCACAGAGGCAAAAGAGCCTGCTGCCCCGGCGGAGACCCGCCCAGGGACGGAAGGCACGCTGTGGACTTTCCTGGCACGTCGTCGCAGGGAGCCTGCGGTTTACGAACCGAAGGTGGACCGCATCCACGAGAAAGTCTAGGGATCACTCCCCGACTGGAACGAGCACTGAATCCACGCAAAAGGCGCCGGGACCACCGGCGCCTTTTCCATGGGCTCCCAGGTCAGCTTTCCCCGGGTTGGTTTCGTTCTGTTGTGCCCAAATACTCCAGGGCAGCTGTGACCAGGGCTTCTGTTCCCTTGGCCAGCGTGGGCTGGATCAAGGGTGCGAAGTACGGCGAGTGGTTGGACGGAATGTCCTCCGGGAGCCGGCCTGTGGTTGCCCACTCCCTGAACAGTGCGGGGTCTGCGCCGCCAAGGAACCAAAACACCAGGGGTGCGTCGGCTCCCTTTGCCAAGGCCCCGACATCTTCGCTGCCGGATACGGGTCCGGGATCGATGACCTGTGCCGCCCCGAACTCGGCCTTGAAGGCTGCTGCGATTCTGCCGGCCGCCGATTCGTCGTTGACGGTGAGCGGGAAGTGCTCCTCGAACTGGATCTCCGGATCCTTTGGAGCGCCGGAAGCCGTAGATTCGCCTTGCACAATGCGCTCAATCGATCCGAGGATTTTGTCACGGATGGAGTCGCTGAAGGTCCGTACGCTCAGGCCCAACGTGGCGGTTTCGGGGATGATGTTGTTCTTTGTCCCGGAATGGATCTGTCCCACGGTGACCACTGCCGAGTCGCTGGCAGCGAGCTCACGCGAAACAATGCCCTGCAGGCGGACCGTGGCAGCTGCGGCCATGAGGACCGGGTCAACCGTGGTTTCGGGGCGCGAGCCGTGCCCGCCGCGTCCGTGCAGGGTGATGTTGAGGGAGTCGGCTGAAGCCATCGTGACGCCGGCCCGGATGCCGAACCAGCCGGCCGGGAACGGCGCGACATGTTGGCCGAGAACGATGTCCGGCTTCGGCGCGACGTCGTACAGGCCGCCAGCCACCATTGCGTTCGCGCCACCGCCCCATTCCTCCGCAGGCTGGAAAACGGCGATCAACGTGCCTTGCCAATTGCCACGTTGCGCGGCCAGTGACTCCGCCGCGCCAACCAGGCAGCTGACGTGGACGTCATGGCCACACGCGTGCATGACGGGAACATCGTTGCCCTCATGATCGACGCCGGCGGCGGTACTTGCGTATTCCAATCCCGTGGCTTCTTTGACGGGCAGGGCGTCCATGTCGGCCCGGAGCATCACCACTGGCCCGGAGCCGTTCTCAAGGATGCCCACCACGCCGGTTTTGCCGATGTTGCGGTGGACCTTGAATCCGAGGTTTTCCAGGTGTCCGGCGGCGATCTCCGCTGTCCTGGTCTCCTGGAAGGACAGCTCCGGGTGGGCGTGCAGGTCTTTGTAAAGCTCTTCGAGGTCAATGGTCATGGGTTTACCCTCTTCGTTCGACGCCTTCGGTCCGGCCAGTGTATCCACCGGCAGTGTGCGATGCCTGTGTGTGCGAAGCCTGTGTGTGCGAAGACCGAACAGTCGCGGCAGACTGGATGCCATGAAGAATTCCGAACCCGCCACCACGCAGCAATCCACCGTCGAGGACTGGACGAAGGCCTTGGCAGAGTCGAACGGTTCGCCCGGTGGCGGCGCAGGAACGGGGGTCATGCTCTCGATCGCGGCCGCGCTGACCTCCATGGTGGCAGGGTATACGGAGCCTGAAGACCACCAGCGGGAGGAGCTTTCCGGGATTCATGCCCGGGCCCACGAGCTGAGGAACTCTGCCTTGCAACTGGCAGACGATGATGCCTCGGCTTCCGATGCTTTCGGGGCTGCCTTCCGCCTGGACCCGGGTCCGGAACGCGAAAAGGCCATCCACCGGGCTTCGGTAGACGCGGCCAAGGCCTCTGCCGTGCTGGGTGAGCGGGCGATCGACGCCATCGAGGACCTCGGCTGGCTCGCTTCCCACGGCAACCCTGCCCTCATCGCCGACGTCGTGGTTGGCTTTGGTGCGCTGCGCGCCGCCATAGCGGGAGCGCGGACCAACGTGAGCTTCGACCTCGCGTCCCTGACCTCCGCGGGGACTGGGCTTGAGGAGGTCAGGGAGCAGCATCCGGAACTGTGGAAGACGGTCAGCCGCCTCAGCGACGCGCTGGAGCGGATCGACCAGCTGACTGCCGGCGTCGACAAGAAGGCCGCACCTACCGAAGCGGTGTAGCTTCCTATTTCGCCTTGGGTACCTTGCGGAGTACGACGGCGGCCATCACTGCCGCTCCGGCCATCAGTACCAGCCCAATCGCCGCAGTGATGTGGACTCCGGAGTCGAAAGCAATCCGGGCGGCAGTGGTCAATGCTTCGGACAGCTGGGTGGGAAGGCCGGAGGCTGCGTCCACGGCACCGGCCAGCGTTTCACCCGACTTCCTGGCAGCTTCGGCGGGGACGCCGTCGGGAATGACGAGGTTGTGCTGGTAGGACGCCGTGAGGATCGAGCCGAGCACGGCCGTTCCCAAAAGTGATCCCAGTTCATAGCCGGTCTCGGAAATCGCCGAGGCCGCTCCGGACTTGTCCGCAGGCACGGATGCCAGGATCAGGTCGTTGGAGATGGTCTCGGCTGCGCCGACGCCCACGGCCAGCACAGTCAGGGCGGACAAGAGGAACACCGGTCCGGTGCCGTGGTCGCCCATGACAGCCACCAGGTACCCGATGGCGCTCAGTGTCAGTCCGCCGGCCACAACGAAACCAGGCCGCACGCGCTTGACCAAAGGCACCACCAGCAGCCCGGCGATGACGGTGGCCAGGAGTGCAGGGATCATGGCAATTCCGGCTTCCATGGGGGACTGCCCTTCGACCAGCTGCAGGTGCTGGGCAAAGAAGTAGATGAAGCCCGTCATGGAGAACAAGGACAAAACGTTGGCCACGATTGCTGTGCTGAACACCTTGTTCTTGAACAGGGCGACATCCAGCATGGGGCTTTCGATCCTTTGCTGGCGACGAACGAACACGATGCCCATCACCAGGCCGAAGCCCATGAAAGCGGCCGCCGAGGCACCGAAGCCGTGGACGGCGAACTCCTTGATGCCGTAAACGAACGGCGCCATGGTGACTACGGACAGGACGATGCTGGGCACGTCGACGCGGCCGGGCTTGGCGTCCTTGGACTCGGGAATCAGGACCCGGCCGAAGGCAAGGAGGGGCAGGAGCAGGAAAGCTGCCACCAGGAAGACGGCGCCCCACCAGAAGTGCTCCACCAGCCAGCCGCCGAAGATCGGGCCCAGTGCGGCGCCGCCGGAGAAGCCGGCAGCCCACACGGCGATCGCGAGCCGGCGGCGGTTGGGGTCGGTGAAGATGTTCCGGATCAGGGACAGCGTCGAGGGCATGAGCATGGCGCCGAAGACGCCAAGTGCGGCGCGTCCGGCAATCAGCCACTCAGCAGAGGGCGCGAAAGCCGTAGCAGCCGAAACCGCTGCGAAGCCTGTGCTGCCGATCAGAAGCAACCGGCGTCGTCCGATCCTGTCGCCAAGGTTGCCCATTGACACCAGGAGCGCCGCCAAAACCAGCGGGTAGGCGTCAATGATCCACAGGAGCTGGATGCCGCCGACGTCCAGGGAGCGGGCGATTTCGGGCAAGGCGAAGGTGAGCGCGGTGTTGTCGACGGCCACCAGCAGCACAGGGAACATCAGGAGTGCCAGGGCCGTCCAGTCGCGCCACGGTGCTGCCTGCCCCTGGGTGGGGTTGACGGAACGGGGTGCTTGGGTTGAGGACGGCGAGAACATGCATGTAACTATACCGTCCAGACGGTATAGTTACAAATGCAGGAACCGTAAAGCTTTAGGGAATGATGTACATATGCCACGAAAACCAGTTGCCCGGGACGCCGTCCTGGATGCCTTCGAAGCCCTCCTCATCGAGGTAGGGGAGCGGGCAGCCACCCTGGACGCCGTCGCCAAGCGGGCCGGGGTCTCCAAAGGCGGGCTGCTGTACCACTTCCCCAACAAGGAGGCCCTGATCAGCGCCTTGCTCGAACGCCTCGATGAACTGGCGGAGCAGGACATAGTTCAGATGAAGGCAGCGCCGGACGGGGCAGCTTCATACTTCATACGCACTTCTCTGTGGGGCGGAACCCCCATGGACCGTGCCTTCGTAGCCGCAACCCGCCTGGCCGAGGTGGCCCACGAAGAGACCCGCCGCCGCTTTGCCGGAATCCAGGAGCAGTGGCTGGGAGTGCTGGCTGAGGACGTCGGCCCGGAGGTCGCCAAGGCCGTCAGTTATATGGGTGACGGACTGTATTTCAATGCGATGTTTGAGGGCGGACAGGAGGCCGGCAACGCTGGGCGGGAGGCCGACGTCGAGATCCTGTTGGGCGTGCTGGACCGTTTGCGGAAGTGACGCTTCGTCCATTTGCCGCGGGGGCTTGCACGTAGGACAATTAACCCTTGTGGCGTGCCCTGTGTGGCGGCCACGCACAATTGAACAAGCCTTTGATCTGCGGCGGGAGAGTCCTGCAAGCACGTGATGCAGGCGCCGTAGGAGCAAACCCTCCCCAGGAATCTCTCAGGCCCACGCACCGCCGCGGCGAGGCAACTCTGGAAAGCAGCAGGCGACCGTGCCCTTGGCATGGGATGCTGTGCTCACCGACGGTGCAAGCGAGTCGTTGTTCTGACAAGTCGCGGAAACTCTCAGGTCCAATACAGAGCGGGGAGGAACCCGAGCCGCTGTGGCGTACCCAAACGCCGCCCAAGTATTGGAGTTCCTTCGTGACGGTTAGTTCTGCCTCCACCACCTTCGTTGATCGGCATATCGGCGCGCGCCGCCAGGCCGACATTGAGACCATGCTCAAGTCCGTGGGTTACGACTCCGTGGATGCCCTTGTGGATACTGCGGTTCCCAACGACATCCGCCAAGAAGTTGCACTGACCCTGCAGGACGCCCTTTCCGAGGTCGAAGTCCTCGCGGAACTGCGCAAGCTGGCCTCCAAGAACAAGACCGCCGTGCAGATGATCGGCCAGGGCTACTACGACACCATCACCCCGCCGGTGATCCGTCGCAACATCCTTGAATCCCCGGCTTGGTACACCGCCTACACGCCGTACCAGCCGGAGATCTCGCAGGGCCGCCTCGAAGCGCTCCTGAACTTCCAGACCATGGTCCAGGACCTCGTTGGCCTGCCGATCGCCAACGCCTCCCTGCTGGACGAAGCCACTGCAGTGGCCGAAGCCGTCCTCATGATGCGCCGTGCCAACAAGAACAAGGCTGCCCAGGATGGCAAGACCGTCCTTGACGCCGACTGCCTGCCCCAGACCATCGCCATCGTGAAGGGCCGCGCCGAGGCCCTCGGTTTCGAGGTTGAGGTCGCGGACCTTTCCGCCGGATTGCCCGACGGCGCCATCAACGGCGTCGTCCTCCAGCAGCCAGGCGTTTCCGGCCGTGTTTTCGACCACTCAGCCGTCATCGCCGAGGCTAAAGAGCGCGGCGCGCTGGTTACCGTCGCTGCCGACCTTCTCTCCCTCACCCTCATCACCCCTCCGGGCGAGCAGGGCGCCGACATCGCCGTAGGTTCTGCCCAGCGCCTGGGCGTGCCGCTGTTCTTCGGTGGCCCGCACGCCGCATACATGGCCGTCCAGAAGGGTCTTGAGCGTTCCATGCCGGGCCGTCTGGTTGGCGTTTCCAAGGACGACGCCGGTGTCCCCGCCTACCGCTTGGCGCTGCAGACCCGCGAGCAGCACATCCGCCGCGAGAAGGCCACGTCCAACATCTGCACCGCGCAGGCACTCCTGGCCATCGTTGCCTCGATGTACGCCGTCTACCACGGTCCCGAGGGCTTGAAGGCGATCGCCGAGACCGCCAACCGCCACGCCCGCACCCTGGCCGCCTCCCTGAAGGCTGCCGGCGTCGAGGTCCTTCACGGTTCGTTCTTCGACACCGTCACCGTTCGCGTTCCGGGCAAGGCCGCAGAGTTCGTGGCGGCAGCCGAGGCTCGCGGGATCAACCTGCGCGGCGTAGACACGGACACGGTGGGCATCTCGGTGGACGAAACCACCACCTCCGAGGTTGTGGCCGATGTCGCGGCGGTCTTCGGTGCTTCCGTGGTTGAGTCCGCGGAAGGCTTCGCGCTGGACGGTGCCGTTGAGCGCACCAGTGAGTTCATGCAGCACCCGGTGTTCAACACCCACCGCTCCGAGACCCAGCTCCTGCGCTACATCCGCAAGCTCTCGGACCGCGACCTCGCGCTGGACCGCACGATGATCCCGCTGGGTTCGTGCACCATGAAGCTCAACGCCACCGCTGAAATGGAAGCCATTTCCTGGCCGGAGTTCGCCTCGATCCACCCGTTCGCTCCGGATTCGCAGACAGCCGGCTGGCGCGAACTGATCGCCGGCCTCGAAGCCCAGCTGACCGAGATCACCGGTTACGACCAAGTGTCCATCCAGCCGAACGCCGGTTCCCAGGGTGAGCTGGCCGGACTCCTCGCGATCCGCGGCTACCACCTCTCCAACGGCGATGACCAGCGCAACGTCTGCCTGATCCCCGCCTCCGCGCACGGCACCAACGCCGCCTCGGCAGTGCTGGCAGGCATGAAGGTCGTGGTCGTGGCCACCGCTCCCGATGGCACCATCGACCACGTTGACCTGAAGGCCAAGATCGAAGCCAACCGCGACGCCCTTTCGGCCATCATGATCACCTACCCGTCCACGCACGGTGTGTACGACGCAGACGTCCGCGAAGTCTGCGACGCCATCCACGAAGCCGGCGGACAGGTGTACATCGACGGTGCCAACCTCAATGCCCTCGTTGGCCTTGCCCAGCCGGGCAAGTTCGGCGGCGACGTCTCGCACCTGAACCTGCACAAGACCTTCTGCATCCCGCACGGCGGCGGCGGACCCGGCGTTGGCCCGGTCGCAGCCAAGGCACACCTGGCACCGTTCATGCCCGGCGACGCAGCGTCCTGGACCGAGGGCAATGACGTTCCGATTTCGGCCTCCCGCTTCGGCTCGGCCGGTGTCCTCCCGATCTCCTGGGCCTACGTGAAGCTCATGGGCGGCCAGGGACTCACCGAAGCCACCAAGTCCGCGTTGCTGGCTGCGAACTACATCGCATCCCGCCTCAACGAGCACTTCCCGGTCCTGTACACCGGTGAAGGCGGACTTGTTGCCCACGAGTGCATCCTGGACCTCCGCGAACTCACGGCCCGCACGGGTGTCACGGCCGAGGATGTGGCCAAGCGCCTGATCGACTTCGGCTTCCACGCTCCGACCCTGGCCTTCCCGGTTGCGGGCACCCTCATGGTGGAGCCCACGGAATCCGAAGACCTCGTGGAGATCGACCGCTTCATCGAAGCCATGATCACCATCCGGGCCGAGATCGAGCAGGTTGCTGCCGGCGACTTCTCCGTGCAGGACTCCCCGCTTCGCCGCGCGCCCCACACGGCAGCCGCCGTCGTCAGCTCCGACTGGGACCGCGCGTACCCGCGCGAGCAGGCCGCCTTCCCGGTCCACCACCTCAAGCAGGACAAGTACTTCCCGCCCGTTGGCCGCATCGACGGCGCAGCCGGAGACCGCAACCTGGTCTGCTCCTGCCCTCCGATCGAAGACTTCGAGAACTAAGGACTGGTCATGACAGGGAAATACACCGCACTCTACGAAGAGCACAAGAAGCTTGGCGCGTCGTTCACCGATTTTGGTGGCTGGCAGATGCCCCTCAAGTACACCTCCGAGCTCGCCGAACACCACGCCGTGCGGAAGTCCGCCGGCCTGTTCGACCTCTCCCACATGGGCGAAGTCTGGGTCACCGGCCCACAGGCCGCCGAGTTCCTCGACTACGCCTTGGTGGGCAAGATTTCTGCCATGGCAGAAGGCAAGGCCAAGTATTCGCTGATCTGCCAGGAAGACGGCGGCATCATCGATGACCTGATCGTCTACCGTCGCGGTGCGGAGAAGTTCCTGGTAGTGCCGAATGCCGGCAACGCGGCAGTTGTTGCTGCGGAACTGCTGGTGCGTGCGGCCGGGTTCGACGTCGTGGTTGAGGATGCTTCGCCCGAGACTTCGCTCATCGCCGTCCAGGGTCCCCTTGCCGAAGCGATTCTGCTGCGCCTGGTTCCGGCTGAGCAGCACTCGCTGGTCACCGGATTGAAGTACTACGCCGCCGTCGAGGTCACCTTCCTGGTGGCCGGCAGCGGCCAGGAATTGCTCCTGGCACGCACCGGGTACACCGGCGAAGACGGCTTCGAGATCTTCGTTCCCAACGAATCCGCCGCCGCGCTGTGGCAGGCGATTACCGCCGTCGCCGAAGAGGGCGAGCTGGTCCCCGCGGGCCTGGCCTCGCGCGACTCTCTCCGTCTGGAAGCCGGCATGCCCCTGTACGGCAACGAGCTCTCCCGCGAAGGCAACCCCTTCGCTGCCGGGCTCGGGCCTGTCGTAGCGCTGTCCAAGGAGGGCGGCTTTGTTGGCAAGGAAGCCCTCGCTGCTTTGAAGGCCGAGGGTGCCGGCGCTACTGCCGGCCGCAAGCTCGTGGGTCTCAAGGGCCTCGGCCGCCGTGCCGGCCGCTCCCACTACCCGGTGACGAAGGACGGAGCCGTTGTAGGTGAAGTGACGTCCGGCCAGCCGAGTCCCACATTGGGGTACCCCGTAGTGATGGCGTACGTCGACGCAGCCCTCTCTGAGCCTGGGACTGCCCTCGATGTGGACCTCCGCGGCAAGGCCGAGCCCTTCGAAGTCGTCGCGCTCCCGTTCTACAAGCGCCAAAAGTAGCGAGTTTTTGTACAGCTAATGACCCCAAAAGCCAGCTATAAAGGCATTAGCTGTACAAAAACTCCATGAATTTTCATTCAGCACACGTAAAGGAAACAGAATGCCCAAAGTAGCGCCCGAACTTCAGTACTCCGACGAACACGAGTGGGTCTCCCGCGGCGAAGGGAACTCGGTGTCCGTTGGCATCTCCGAGGTTGCCACCGATGCCCTCGGCGACATCGTGTACGTGGACCTTCCGGAGGTCGGTTCGACCGTAACCGCGGGCGAGACCTGCGGTGAAGTTGAGTCCACCAAGTCCGTTTCCGACCTCTACTCGCCCGTTACCGGCGAGGTCACCGAGATCAACGACGCCGTTGTTTCCGATCCCGCCCTCATCAACAACGACCCCTACGGCGCTGGCTGGCTCTTCAAGGTGGCCGCCGAGTCCGACGGCCCGCTGCTCTCGGCCGAGGAATACGCCTCCAAGAACGGCGGAGACTTGGCCTAGTTGCCAGTTGCCCGGGTTCCGGACTGGACATACGGGCGTAGCGTGGTTGTAGTAACTGAATAATTTGCGACGCCGGGTTGCCGCCTTTGGGGGCCATCCGGCGTCGCGCTTCGGTCGTCTTTCGCCACAAGCGGGGGAGGCCATCCGGCAGGACCATCTGCCGGACCGTTTTCAAGCTGTATTTAAGGGATCCCGGCTATGGCTGTTGGTGTTTTCGATTTGTTTTCCGTGGGTATTGGCCCGTCGAGCTCGCATACCGTGGGGCCGATGCGGGCGGGTGCGGTGTTTGCCGGCGAGTTGAGGGACAGTGGTGTCCTGGGCTCGGTGGCGTCGTTGCGGGTGGACCTGTATGGGTCGTTGGCCGCGACGGGCCGTGGTCACGGGACGATGACTGCCACGCTGTTGGGCCTGGAGGGCTTTCACCCTGAGTTGATCCTTCCCGAGGAAGTGGAGGAACGCCTGGCCGCGATCGCCGAGACAGGGGTGCTGAACCTTGCAGGTGCTTCCGGCGATGGCGTGGAGTTGCCGTATGCGGTGGAGGATATGGTGTTGCATCCGTTGACGGTGTTGCCGCGGCATACGAACGGGATGAAGTTCGTGGTCTCTGATGCTGAGGGGGCGGTGCTGAAGGAGGCGACGTTTTTCTCGGTGGGTGGCGGTTTCATTGTCCGTGAGGGTGAGGAGAACGCGGCGCAGGCTGAGTTGGAGGAGTCCAAGAAGGAGTTGCCGTTGCCGTTTAGGACGGCGGCTGAGTTGTTGGGCCGGTGCTCGTCGAAGGGCCTGGCCATCAGCGGGATCATGTTGATCAATGAGCGGGCGTCCCGGTCGGAGGAGGAGATCCGGGAAGGGCTGTTGCATATTTGGTCGGTGATGGAGGCTTGTGTTGAAACGTCCCTGAAGCGTGAGGGGGTGCTGCCGGGCGGGTTGCGGGTCCGTCGTCGTGCTCCTGACTGGCTGGAGCGGCTCCTGAAGGAGGACAAGGACCGGAACGATCCGAAGTATTGGCAGGAGTGGGTGAACCTGATCGCGTTGGCGGTCAATGAGGAGAACGCTTCCGGGGGCCGGGTGGTGACGGCTCCGACCAATGGTGCGGCGGGCATCATTCCTGCGGTTTTGTATTACGCGTTGAATTATGCGCCGGGCATGGACAAGGCCACGCAGCAGGACAAGGACGATGTGGTGGTGCGGTTCTTGCTCGCTGCGGGTGCGGTGGGGGTTTTGTATAAGGAGCAGGCTTCGATTTCGGGGGCTGAGGTGGGGTGCCAGGGTGAGGTGGGTTCGGCGTCGTCGATGGCTGCTGCGGGGTTGGCTGAGGTGATGGGTGGTTCCCCGGCGCAGGTGGAGAACGCGGCGGAGATCGCGATGGAGCATAACCTGGGGTTGACGTGTGATCCGATTGGGGGGTTGGTGCAGATTCCGTGTATTGAGCGGAACGCGATTGCTGCGGCGAAGGCGATCAACGCCGCGAAGATGGCGTTGTGGGGTGATGGGACGCACCGGGTCTCGTTGGATGAGGTCATCGTGACCATGCGGGAAACGGGCAAGGACATGTCCCATAAGTACAAAGAAACAGCGATGGGCGGCCTCGCCGTCAACGTCGTCGAATGCTAGGACACCCCCCCGTTTGCGGGGCCTGCTCTGCGCCCTAAAACCCAAGAGAAGCACGTAAAGCGGGCCTCGCATTCCTGTGGTCTGTCTTGCGGGGCCTGCTCTGCGCCCTAAAACCCAAGAGAAGCACGTAAATCGGGCCTAACAAGGCATAGTCTCTGTTCGCTGTCAGTCCCTGGTGCCATGCTGTATGCATGAGCGGGGGATATGACAGGGATTTTTTGCGGGCACGCGTCGAGCTGCCCAGTCCGTCGGCAACGACGATTCTGTTGGATTACACCCACTTCTCCGTACGCTTCCGGGCAAACCGGAAGCTTGCGGCGATCGTGGGTGTGAACATCAGCGGCAGCGAACTGAACCCGCTGGCACGCGAGGGAACCTGGCATTTTGACGAGCGGCTGCCCAAAGAGCAGCAGGCCGGCCCTGACGTCTACAAAAACAACGCCTTCGATCGTGGGCATCTGGTTCGGCGCCTGGATCCGGTCTGGGGCGACCAAGCGACGGCCAAGAAGGCCAACCAGGACACGTTTGCCTTCACCAACGCGGCACCACAGGTTGATGACTTCAACCAGGGCAAGGAACTGTGGGTCGGGCTGGAGGACCACGTCCTGAAGCACGCGGACTCTTTCGATGCCAAGCTCAGCGTCTTCACCGGCCCGGTCCTCCTGGATGACGATCCTCCCTACCGGGGCGTTCAGGTGCCGAGAAAGTTCTGGAAGATCGCGGTGTGGACCAACGACGCGAAACTGGGAGCTGCCGGCTTCATCCTTGACCAGTCGCCGCTCCTGGGCAAAGTAGAGCTCAAGAAAGCCATCACCGAGCGACTGCTTGGAGGCGAACCACCCCCGTTGGGTCCTTTCCGGACGTTCCAGGTTCCCATCGGCGAGATTGCCGACCTCACCGGGCTTAGCCTCAACCGCCTCACGAACGCCGACCGGCTCGCCAGCGGCCAGCGCGAGCTGGGTAAGGCCCCGAGGGCGATCCAGCTCGAGAGCATGGATCAGATCCGGCTGTAAGTGCACCGTAAAGGGCAGGAATCTCCTCGGAAAACAGCAGGAATCGGGCGTATTGACGTGCCCCCGATAGACTTGATCCTGCATGTCCGCATGCGCACTTCTGTTGAACACCGCTTTGAACACTGCACCAAACCCTGAGATTGGACACGGCCACCTTGCGAGAATTTACCGCCCGCTTTGCCACTGCCGAGGAAACCGATAACTGGGACAAGCACGTCACTGCCAACCCGAACGGCGGCAACATGCTGCAGTCGGATGCCTACGCGGCAGTCAAGGACGGCAACGGCTGGCTGGTCCGCCGGCTCGTCGTCGAGACTGCCGACTATTCCAGCTACAACCTTTTGCTGGAGAAAAAGTTCCCCGTACTCGGCCGGCTCTGGTACCTGATCAAAGGCCCCGACGCCGAGTCCGTCGACGACATCAAGCCGATGCTGGACGCCGTCGCCACTTTGGCCAGCGAGCAGAGGCTGAACGTCTTCACCATCAAGATAGAGCCCGACGTCGTGGAGTCACCTGAGGTGACTGCGCAACTGAAGGCGGCGGGCCTGGTTAAGGCCCCGAACATCCAGTCCAACGACTTCACAGCTGTACTGGACATCTCTGCACCCGCCAACGAGGTCCTGCGGAGCATCTCCTCCCGTGCCCGCAACGCCGTCCGCCGCGCTGAGCGGGAAGGCTGCGAGGTCATCCAGGAAGAAGCCGGTGAGGACAGCTACCGCAAGCTTTATGCCCTCATGCAGAACACGGTAAATGCCAAAGGTGCCATGCCTCTGCGGAGCTATGAGTACTACGCTGCGTTCTGGGGCGAATTCAGCAGCAGGGGCCAAGGCCAGTTTTTCTTCGTATACGAAGACGGCCAGCCGAGCGTCGGTGCGTTCGTGATCAACTACGGGGCCAAGGCCACCTATAAAGACGGCGGCTCCACCCAGAACCGCAAGCAGTATGGTGACTCGCATTTGGTCCAGTGGGCTGCCATCCAGCGGATGCAGGAACTTGGCTGCGTGGAGTACGACTTCTGCGGCACACCCCCTGCCGCGAGCATCAAGGACAAGTCCCATCCGTTGTACGGCCTTGGGTCCTTCAAGACGAGCTTCACCAAGACCGTCACCGACTTTGTGGGCTGCTACGACTACGTGCTGGGTCCAATCCGGTACAAGCTGTGGCTCAAGGGTGCGGAGAAAGTGTTCAGAAGGCTCGAAACCATGCGTACCGGCGGCCAGTTCTACTGACCGGCAGCCCAAGCCAGCAAGCCAACGAACAGGCCCGCCCCGGCCACCAACGGGCGCAAATCTAATCTAGGTGAGGTAATTTCTTTGACTCCGATCGAGGCTGGAACCGACATGGAATTCGTCATGCTCAGCGACGCTGATTTCGAGACGTTCGCCAAGGGACACCCGCAAGGCAGTTTCATCCAGTCCATGGACCTGACACGTTTCCAGCGCGCCCGCGGGCAGGAAGTCGAACTCTTTGGCGTGACCCGCGGGGGGAGCCTCATTGCAGCGGGCAAGCTTACTTACACGTCCAACCGCGTCGGCTACAAAACCGCCGACTGCGCAAAGGGACCACTGATGGACTATAGCGACCCCGCTGTGGTTCGCTTCGTCGTCGAGCAGCTGAAAAAGCACGCGGTTTCGAAGAAGGCCGCGGAGCTGCGGATCTCGCCGAACCTGCGCTACATCGCGCGCGATGAGGACGGCGCCGAGCACCCCGAGGTTGAGGACAACCGGCCGTTGCTCAAGGAACTCGAGGGCCTGGGCTTCCAGCACCAGGGCTTCGACATGAACTTCGCGAACATCAACTGGATGTTCATCAAGACTTTGGACGGTGTCGCCGATGCCGAAGAGCTCATCATGGGCATGAACTATCGCACCCGCAAGGCCATCAGGAAAGCCGAGAAGAACGGCGTGTACCTGGAGCAGGCCACGCTGGAAACTCTGGACGACTTCTACAACGCCCTAAGGACCGCGGGCGATGAGAAGGGCTTCACGTACCGCGAACGCGAGTACTACGAGCAACTGCTCCGCAACACTTCCGATGAATTCACCAAACTCATGATGGCCAAAATCAATATCCCGGAGTACCGGGCGTCGATCACAGAGCGCCTGGAAGCCGAATCCAAAACCTTGGCCGAGCTCAAGCGGGAGGTCGAGGAAACCGGCAGCAAGAAGAAGGCCAACCGCGTCAAAGTGGTCCAGGACCTTGTGGACAGCTACGAGCGCAGCCTCAAGGACATTGAGCGTTTCCCGGATTCGGTGGGCGTCGCAACTGTGGCCGCCATCCATTTTGCCTGCTCGGGCGACGAACTCACCTGCGTGATCGGCGGCACGGTCCAGGACTACATCTACTTCAACGGTGCAACGTCCCTCTACTGGGGCATGATGCTGCATGCGCTGAACAACGGATATTCCCGGTACAACTTCTACGGCACTTTCGGAATCCAGGGCCAGGACGAGACCGGCCACGGCGGGTACGAATTCAAGAAGGGCTTCGGCGGTGAAGTAGTTCAGTTGCTGGGTGACTTTGTTGCTCCCGTGAACCCCGTGAAGTACAACGCGTACCGCGTTGCCAGGAAGCTTGCAGGAGCCGCCCAGACGGTACTGGGACGATTGCCGCTTGAGAAATTGCCGGTAGTAGGAAGACTCCGGGGGAACCGCTAATCAAACAAGCCAGAGGAGGATCACCGCGTGACTGAACGCCCCGATGGGTCCACCGGCAGGCCCCATACCGACGGGTTGCCCAAGACCCAGCCATTGCGCCCGTCGCAGGTACGGCAGAACGTCAATGCCAAACGCATGCTCATGCGCCTGGTGCAGGGTGATAGCCCGCCGACGGCCCCCATGAATATCGTGGATCGTCTCGCGGGCAGTCCTTACGCGAACCCCACCATCCAAGTGGTGGGCGTTGATGCCTCGGCCCGTAAGACCATCGATTTCGCGCTCCATTTGGCCGAAGTCATGTTCCGGTACGGTGCAGGTGCGTTGGAAGTCGAAACGAGCATGATCGCTGTCACGGCTGCGCTCGGTTTGAAGAACGTGGAAGTGGACATCACCAACCAGTCGGTGGCCATCAACTACGCCCCCAAGGACCAGACCCCCATCACCCTGCTTCGTGTGGTGCGTTCCTGGACCAACAACTACGCAGGCTTGGCGCAGGTCCATCAACTCGTCACGGACATCGTGGCCGGGGGAGTGGGCCGTGACGAGGCCGTCCGGCGGCTGAACGAGATTATCCGCAGCGCCAAACCCTTCCCCCGGTGGATGGTGACCATCGCCTTCGGTTTCTTTGCCGCGGTCTTCGTTGGCGTTCTGGGTGGGGGAATCGGCGCCTCGGCGGTGGCCTTCGCCTCCAACATAGTCATCAGCCTGCTATCCCGACAGCTGGCGAGATGGCGCACCGCCGACTTCTTCAACACCATGGCCTGCGCCTTCTTCGTCACCTTTGTTGCCTTGATGCTTCGCTGGGCGGGGGTGGAGATAGCGCCATCCATTGTGGTGGCGGGCGGCATCCTGCTGCTGCTTCCGACTGGCCGGCTGGTGTCATCGGTCCAGGATGCGATCAACGGCTTCCCGGTAACCGCCGCGGGCCGGTTCCTTTCGACGCTGCTGACCTTTGGCGCTATCGTCGCGGGCATCGGCGTCGCCGTCGTGGTGGGCACGCTCATAGGCAGCACAGTCCTGGACGTCACCCAAACATTCCCCGACGCCTACCCCCTGTGGGGCCAAGCCATCCTGATCGCCATCGCAGTGGTCGCGATTGGCGTTACCGAGCAGACCCAAATGCGGTTGCTGCTTCCGACGGCGGCAGTCGGGTTGGTGGGCTTCTTCGTTTTGTGGGGGGTTGGCCAGGCCGGCCTCGGCGACCGATTGTCGCCCGCCGTCGCAGCCGTCGTCATTGGCCTGTTGGCCCGGGTAGTGGCGCTGAAGCTGGGTGCTCCCCAGCTGGTAGTCGCCGTGCCGGCGGCGCTGATCCTGCTCCCTGGGCTAACGATTTTCCGCTCGATGTATGCCCTGACTGTCGAAGGCGGAGACATCCTGCTGGGCGCGGGCGGCATGCTCAATGCAGGCGCGATCGTGCTCGGTGTGGCGGCGGGAATCGTGCTCGGCGACAACCTTGCGCGGCCGCTGACCAAGGGCCTGTCCAGCAACGAACGCCGGAGGGTCCGCAGGCGCTAAGACGCCCCCTCCCCCTCCGGAGTTTTTGTACAGGTAATGCCCCTAAAAGGACCTTTTAGGGGCATTACCTGTACAAAAACTCGGCTATATCTGGCCGACGGGGAGTTTCTTTTCCGCCTGGAAGACTTCCTCGACACGCCCCTGCGCCCAGTAACCGGACAACGAAACCTGTGAGCGTTCCAGGCCGCGCTGGACAAAGAAGATCTCCCGGAGACCCTTCATGTAGCCCCGCTCCCCGTGTGCGAAGACATCTACCCGCCCGGGCAGCCACTCGGTGCTGCGGAGGGCTTCGAGGAGAAGGTCGCTGGACCCTGCAGGCGTGCCCTTGCGCAACAGCCAATGGATCTTCACTCCCTCCGGGGCTGTAATCGGAAGGGCATCGGCCTCATTGTCGACTTCAAAGTAGACAGTTCCGCGGGCGTCCGGCGCGAGGGCTTCAACGCAGGCGGCGATGGCGGGAATCGCAGCGTCATCTCCCGCGAAGAGGTACCAGTCGGCGTCGGGGGAGGGGTTATAGCCACCTCCGGGGCCGGTGAAGATCAGGGAATCTCCGGGCTTGGCCGCAGCAGCCCAGGGGCCTGCGAGGCCTTCATCGCCATGGACGACGAAGTCGATGGCCAACTCCTGCGCCTCCAGGTTCACCCACCGGATGGTGTAGGTCCGGGTGTGCGGCCATTGTTCACGTGGCATAGTCTCGCGGATGGTCCAGAGATCAAGGGGCTGTTCGTAGTCCACACCGTCCTGCGGAAAGACGATCTTGACGTAGCGGTCCACGTAATCGTTGTTCGCGTAGTCGCTGAAGCCCGGTCCGCCGGCCACAATCCGCACCATGTGCGGCGAAAGGCGCTCGCTCCGCAAGACGGTCAGGTTGACCTGAGGACGGGTGTTGCGTGTGGCGGACGACGTGACGGGGAGAGCGGTCATATAGGCAAGCCTAAGCTAATTGGCTGGGTGCTTGGTGGGTATGCGTCGAAGGTTACACCCGCTCGCTCACGTTCCCGGTGTTTGAGCGTGACGCTCGGTCATGTTCGGGCTCGACGTGAGTGAGGGTTGGCCGCAAGCGGGTGGGACGTGAGTGAGCGTGTCCAGCGGCTACAGGACCGGGAGTTCCCAGTCCACCGGTTCCGCGCCCTGCTCGACCAGCAGCTCATTGGTCCGGCTGAAAGGCCTGGACCCAAAGAAACCCCGGGACGCCGACAACGGGCTGGGGTGCACTGAAACTATCGACGGCGCGTTCCCCAGCAGCGGCGCGACAGTCTCGGCGTCCTTGCCCCAGAGGATGGCGACCAACGGCTTCCTGCGCCCGGCACCGTCCGTACGGTTTACGACGGCGGTGACTGCCGCCGTCGTAATGGCCTCCCATCCTTTGCCGCGGTGGGCGCCGGCGTCGCGGGCCTCCACGGTGAGTACGCGGTTCAGCAGCAGGACGCCTTGCTCTGTCCACGCGCTGAGGTCGCCGTGGACGCGCGGCGGGAGGCCCAGGTCATCGTGGAGCTCGCGGTAGATGTTGGCCAGGCTTCGGGGTATGGGGCGGGTTTGTCGTGAGACGGAAAAGGAGAGCCCCACCGCATGTCCCGGCGTCGGGTAGGGGTCCTGGCCCAGGAGCAGTACCTTGACCTCTGCCAGCGGCTGCCGAAAAGCGCGGAGCAGGTTTTCCGAGGCTGGAAGGATGTGTTTGCCGTCCCCGGCCCGACGCGCGACATACGCCAGGGCATCGCGAAGCTGCCCTTCCACGGGACGCATGGCCTCGGCCCAATCGGGAGCCATCAGCTCCTCAAGGGGGCGGTCAATCAGCGCGGCGAAGCCCGGCTCTGCCTCGCCGGCAGGTTCAAGATCAAAGAGAGCATCCTCGCCAGTCACCTGGCCATTGTCTCCCGCGTGGCGGAGGTGGAGCGAATGACAGCGATGTTATTCGCCCGTAACATAGGGGTAGGACATTTTCCCCCAACAAGCGTCGAAGGAGTGTGCCGTGGCAGAACCAGCACCGGAACCAATGGCGCCGCAGGCTGACGGACTGGCCTTGGCAGACCTCGCCGCCGAAACCCGGAGCGACCCGCCTTTGAGCGAGCGGGACCAGCAGATGTTGGCGCTTGAACGGCAGTGGTGGAAGTACGCCGGGGCGAAGGAACAGGCCATCAGGGAGCTCTTCGATCTTTCCGCTACCCATTACTACCAGATCCTGAACGCGCTGATCGATACCGAGGACGCGTTGGCCCACGATCCCATGCTCGTGAAGAGATTGCGTAGACTACGTACGTCCCGCCAGCGGGCGCGGACAGCGCGGCGCTTGGGGTCGGACGCGTAATTCGCAGGTGCGATCCGTCAGCAGCAACCAGCAAGGACAACGCTTCACCATGACCAAATATGCCAGGGACGAATTCGACCAGGTCCCACAGAACACCTCCCGGCAGGGCGTTCACCGCGACAGCCAGGACGCCACTCGTCCCACATTGTGGCCGGTCCTGACCGTCGGAGCCGTGGCTTTGGTACTCGGCCTGGTGGCGTTCCTCATCCTTCCGAACCTCGGGATTGTCGCCCCCAGCGCGTCATCAAGCGTCACGACGCCGGCGCCCCAGCAGGCCTCGACGTCGCCTTCGGCTGCGCCGTCGGAATCGAGCAGCGCACCGTCCGCCTCAAGCGAGCCAAGCGCGCAGCCGACGCCGTCGAACGCGCCGTCAGCGTCGCCGTCGTCCACCCCGTCCACCGCGCCAGTGGATAAGAGCGTTCCGGTCGCTGTCTACAACGGAACCGGCACCGCAGGGCTGGCGGGCCGCGTGGCCGGATTGGTGCAGGGCGGCGGTTGGACCCTGAGTACGGTAGCCAACTGGGGAGGCCTTCCCCAGCAGACCTCCGTCATCTTCTACAACGCTCCCACGCAGAAAGCCAACGCCGAGGCTTTGGGCGCGCTCCTGGGGATCCAGTCGATCGTGGAGACCCCTGATGTGCAGCAACCACTGGTTGTAGTAGCGGGACCCGGCTACCAGTAACCGCGCGGCTCCACGGCCCAAAAACCCAAACTCGGTTAAGCCTCAATAACAAAACCAGTGCCCTGCCCATTGAAGGAAGCGCAGGGATAGTGACTGTGGTTACAGTGGACTAATTCCGGTCCGGAGATCCCGGCGACCGGTCTTGGCTACTGCGAAAGTGTGGGCATCATGGCATTGGGAACCGTCAAATGGTTCAACGCCGAAAAGGGCTACGGATTCATCACTGTGGATGAGTCCGGTGACGACGTCTTCGTGCATTGGTCTGCTATCCAGATGGATGGCTTCCGCGCCCTGGAAGAAGGGCAGCGGGTCGAATTCGAACTGGGCGAGGGGCAGAAGGGCCCGCAAGCCGAAGGAGTCCGCGTCGCCTGACGCCTCGGTGCTTATCGGGGGCCGGTCAGCTCTTGGCTGAAAGCCTCTTCGTGTGCGCGAAAAGTGGCGCCTCTGCTTGCACTCTCACCGGTCGAGTGCTAATTATTGATTTAGCACTCCTACGGTTCGACTGCTAATCCGGCCCGGCTCACGCCGGTTGCGGAATGGTGGGGAACCGCTGGGGGACCAAGAAACACCTTGGTGGGGTGAGGTCCGGAGCGCGGGGCATACAGAGGCTGCTCGCGAAGGACCGTCCGTCGCGGGCATCCCACCTGACAGGTACCTTCTTAACGACTGTCCCGAAAGGACTACCGCCGTTATGGCCAAGATCATTGCATTTGATGAAGAGGCACGCCGCGGCCTCGAGCGGGGCCTGAACACCCTCGCTGACGCCGTCAAGGTCACCCTCGGCCCGCGTGGACGCAACGTCGTCCTCGAAAAGAAGTGGGGCGCCCCCACGATCACCAACGATGGCGTTTCCATCGCCAAGGAGATCGAGCTGGACGACCCTTACGAGAAGATCGGTGCTGAGCTGGTCAAGGAAGTTGCCAAGAAGACGGATGACGTCGCTGGCGACGGTACCACCACTGCAACCGTTCTTGCCCAGGCACTGGTAAAGGAAGGCCTGCGCAACGTTGCCGCCGGCGCCGACCCGCTGTCCCTCAAGCGCGGTATCGAGAAGGCTGTTGAGGCAGTCATCAGCGAACTGCTGACCTCCGCCAAGGAAATCGAAACCAAGGAAGAGATCGCAGCCACGGCTTCCATCTCCGCCGGCGACCCGGAAATCGGCAGCCTGATCGCCGAAGCCCTGGACAAGGTGGGCAAGGAAGGCGTCATCACGGTTGAAGAGTCCAACACCTTCGGTCTGGAACTCGAGCTCACCGAAGGCATGCGCTTCGACAAGGGCTACATCTCCGCTTACTTCGTCACCGACGCAGAGCGCCAGGAAACGGTCCTCGAAGACCCGTACATCCTGATCGTCAACTCCAAGATCTCCAACGTGAAGGAACTCGTCACGGTTCTGGAGAAGGTCATGCAGTCCAACAAGCCGCTGCTGATCATCGCCGAAGACATCGAGGGCGAGGCCCTGGCCACCCTGATCGTCAACAAGATCCGTGGCACCTTCAAGTCCGTTGCCGTCAAGGCTCCGGGCTTCGGTGACCGCCGCAAGGCACAGCTGGCCGACATCGCCATCCTCACCGGTGGCCAGGTCATCTCCGAAGAAGTTGGCCTCAAGCTCGAAAACGCCGGCCTTGACCTCCTCGGCACCGCCCGCAAGGTTGTTGTCACCAAGGACGAGACCACCATCGTTGAAGGTGCCGGCGACGCCGACGCCATCGCGGGCCGTGTTGCCCAGATCCGTGCTGAGATCGAGAACTCCGACTCCGACTACGACCGCGAGAAGCTGCAGGAGCGCTTGGCCAAGCTGGCCGGCGGCGTTGCAGTCATCAAGGCCGGTGCCGCAACCGAAGTTGAGCTCAAGGAACGCAAGCACCGCATTGAGGACGCAGTCCGCAACGCAAAGGCTGCCGTTGAAGAAGGCATCGTTGCCGGTGGTGGCGTTGCCCTCATCCAGGCCGGCGCCAAGGCATTCGCCAACCTCACCCTCCAAGGTGACGAGGCAACGGGTGCCAACATCGTCAAGGTTGCCATCGATGCTCCGCTGAAGCAGATCGCCTTCAACGCAGGCCTTGAGCCGGGCGTAGTAGTGGACAAGGTTCGCGGCCTGCCTTCGGGCCACGGCCTGAACGCTGCCACGGGTGTCTACGAAGACCTGCTGGCCGCCGGCGTGAACGACCCCGTAAAGGTCACCCGCTCGGCTCTCCAGAACGCTGCTTCCATCGCTGGTCTGTTCCTGACCACCGAGGCCGTAGTTGCCGACAAGCCCGAGAAGAACGCTCCGGCTCCCGGCGGCGACGACATGGGCGGCATGGGCGGCTTCTAAGCCCCCTGTTCTGTTGCATCACCCATAGCAAGTACGACGGCGGTCCTCACCTTCTGGTGGGGGCCGCCGTTTTGTTGCGCCCACCCAACTAAGTAGCAGCAAATGCCTTTCTGAGGGCTCAATACGGCATTTGCTGCTACTTAGTTGGGTGCTGGCACGGATTGAGTGTCAGTGGGGTCTGGCAGGATTAACGTATGACGATTATTGCTGCCGCCGATGGGTCCGCCCTCGGTAATCCTGGACCGGCCGGATGGGCCTGGTACGTTGATGATTCCTGCTGGCGCGCGGGAGGATGGCCCCATGGGACCAACAACCAGGGTGAGTTGATGGCTGTCCTGGACCTTTTTCGGTCGACAGCCCACGTACCTCATGAGGAACTGCTGATTCTTTGCGACAGCCAATACGTCATCAACTGCGTTACCAAGTGGATGGCGGGCTGGAAGCGCAAGGGATGGCGGAAAGCTGACGGGAAGCCCGTCCTGAACGTTGACATCCTCAAGGACATCGACCAAGCGATCGTGGGACGCAAGTACACCTTTGAGTGGGTCAAGGGCCACGCTGGCCACGATCTCAACGAAGCCGCGGACGAGCGTGCACGCGCCGTGGCTTTGGCTTACCAGCAGGGCGTAGCTCCACGGACAGGCCCAGGTTTCCCGGGTGCCCTCGAGGGGTCAGCCCGCGCGGAACCGGAAGCTCTGCTGGGCACGCCTGCTGCCCAAACCTCAGTCCGGATCCCTGAAACAGTACCGGCACCCGTCCGCCCGGACCGCGGCATACGGCCACACTTTGAACCTACCCTTTTTGGTGAATCGGGCATCTTCGGCCAGCCCGACCTATTCAGCGAGCTCGGCGATGACACCTCGGCCCCGGAGCTTTCGGCGGAGGACACTGTGGTGGCTCTGGAACGCGAACTGCTGCGGCCGGATGTCAGGGCCGACATCGGCAGGATCGGAGTGCTGCTCCACCCGGACTTCGCGGAGATCGGCAGTTCGGGCCGTTACTGGACCCGCGACGCCATGATGATGGCCCTCGAGGAAGACCCGGGGGAAGCCACCGAACTCGAACTGCTGAGTGCCGACCGCCTCAGCGAAAACACCATCTTGCTCACGTACCGCAGCCTCACCCACACGGGTTCAGCACTCAGGAGTTCCTTGTGGTCGCTGGACCGAGGCCAATGGCGGCTCCGTTTCCACCAAGGGACGCTGGAGAAGTAGTGAACGGACCGCTGGGCTTAAGGAGCCCTGGGATTGACCTGTAGGGCCGGACAGCACAGGGGGAAGGCAGCCGGCCCCACAGGAGTTCAATAAGTCCTGCAGGAGTTCACACGGACCTAATACATGAAGCGCTGCGTATTACCCTGCTCAACCTCTGAGTAGCTTGTGGCTGCCGAGGACAGGGCCATGGTGATGGAAGCCAAGGATGCTTCAACCTTGCTCTGGGTGAGGGCCCATTCCACTACCAGTGCCTGAAAGTTCGTTGCTGCAGAACCTCTCCACGTTGCTTGCAGTTCCTCCAGGCCACGTGTCATGGCATGAACGTCCGAACTGATGCGGTCTACAGTTCCTTTGACGTTTGCCGACTTGAGCTGGAGCAGCTCGGTATCAACGGAGATGACGCTCATGGGTATTGCCTTTCGACGAAGATGTACCGCTGAATGCGGGGGATGAGTGACCAGTGCATTCAGCCTAAGCACCGTGTTTGGCGCCAGGAATGGCTCTTCGTCGGTATGTGGATAACGGCGATATGTGGGTAACAGTGCCGGACGGATAACAGCGCCAGATGGATAACAGCGCGAGGTGAAAAAGCCGCTAGGGGGAGGGCACCTCAGCGGGCTCATCGTGGAACGGAAGCCTTACCACCAGCGTGGCCCCGCCGCCGTCGGTCTCTTTCACCTGAACGGAACCACCGTGCGAGCCCACAATCGCTGAAACGATTGCCAAGCCCAGGCCACTGCCACCGGTTTCCCGGGTGCGTGACGTGTCCGCCCGGTAAAAGCGTTCAAAGATCTTGTTGGTTTCCGCCTCCGGAATGCCGGCCCCGTGATCGCGGATCTCGATCACCGAGTCCCTGCCGGCAGGGGTATCGCGGACACCCACGGCGAGCTCGATCGGTGTTCCCTCAGGCGTGTAGCGCAAGGCATTTCCCACGAGGTTCCCAATGACCTGGCGAAGTTTCGCTTCATCTCCCTGTACGGGCGCAGCGGAGGGGGAGCCGCCGTCGAGACCTGTTAGCGTGATGGTGCGGTCCCCGGAAGAGGCCCGGGTATCCACCATGGCGTCGTGCGCCAGGAGCTGAAGGTCTACGGGCTTGAGCTGAAGCGGCCGCTGTTCGTCAAGCCGGGCCAGCAGGAGGAGGTCCTCCACCATGGATCCCATTCGTTTGGCTTCGCTCTCGATCCTCCCCATGGCCATGGCCACGTCTTCTTCGGTTGAGAGGGCGCCGTGCCGGTAGAGCTCGGAGAAGCCACGGATGGTCACCAGGGGGGTCCGCAGCTCATGGGAGGCGTCAGCTGCGAAGCGGCGCATCCGGCCTTCGGACGCAGCTCGCGCAGCAAAGGAGGCTTCAATATGGGCGAGCATGGCGTTGAGTGAACCGCCGAGCCGGCCGACTTCCGTGTGGGGATTGTCCACTTCCACACGACGCGAGAGATCACCTGCTGCGATGGCCGCCGCGGTCTTTTCCACCTTTGCCAGTGGCCGGAAGGACCGCGCCACCGTCCAGGTGGCGATGAAGAAGGCCAGCACCAGGGTCAGGAGGCCAACGCCCACCACCACCAGAACGGCATGCTCCATGACCTTGTCCACCGGCGTCAGTGGCAGGCCGATGATCACGACGCCGTTTTGCCCGTTGGCGACGACGCCCACGGCAACAACCCGCCAGTTTGTGCCGGCAGTGCCCTTGACCTGGAACGGCGCATTGGCGCGCTGCTTGGCTTCCAGCGGGGTGATGTTGGCGATCGCGGGCCGGTCGCTCTGGCTGCCGCCGAACGGGTACGGAGCGAGGTTCGGGACGTACAGCGTCAGTGAATAGTCCGTGGGAACAGCGGTATCCGCCGGTGCGGCACTGTTGGGTTCGGTCAGCCTGTCAAAAGACTGGCGGTCCTGGGCCAGGGCCACGGCGGCCTTGAGCTTGTCATCCACTTGGCCCTGCAGATAGCTCTTGACGAGCGTCAGGGTACCGGCACCGGTTGCCGCCAGGGCAAGCAGAAGCAGGCACATGATGATGGCAACCAGCTGCGACCGCAGTGATGCCGACTTCCAGCGTTGCACCAAGGTCAGCGCTTCTCTGCCGTCCGAAGCACGTAGCCCACGCCGCGCTTGGTCTGGATGAGGGCTGCGGCATCGGGGTCGATGTCCACCTTGCGGCGCAGGTAGGAAATGTAGGACTCCACGATTGAGGCATCGCCGTTGAAGTCGTACTCCCACACGTGGTCAAGGATCTGGGCCTTGGACAACACCCGGTTGGGGTTGAGCATAAGGTAGCGGAGGAGCTTGAATTCGGTGGGAGAGAGTTCGATGACGGTGCCGCCACGGCGTACTTCGTGTGCGTCGTCGTCGAGTTCGAGATCGTCAACGCGGATCACCGCGTCGTCATCCTCAAGTGGCTGGGTACGGCGAAGAACGGCGCGGATGCGTGCCACCACTTCGTCCAGGCTGAACGGCTTGGTGACGTAGTCATCGCCGCCAACCGTGAGGCCCGTGACCTTGTCCTCGGTATCGTCCTTAGCGGTCAGGAAGAGGACGGGGAAATGCTTGCCGGCCGCACGAAGGCGTCGGGTAACGGTAAAACCGTCCATGTCCGGAAGCATGACATCCAGGACTGCCAGGTCCGGGGCATGAAGGTCGGCTGCTGCGAGGGCTTCGCGACCGTTGGCTGCGGCCACCACCTCGAAACCGGCGAATCGCAGCGACGTGGACAGAAGCTCGCGGATGTTGGGTTCGTCGTCAACCACAAGGAGCTTGGCTTCAGGACCGTTCTTTTTCATGACACCCATAGTGCTCCCAGAAACTGTGAGTTATCTGGAAGCTGCATGTGAGCCTACTGCGTGCCGCCGATACGCCGACGCAGCTCATGCTCCCAGGACCAAACCGAGGCCCAGTGCCACCATGGTCACCGCAATTCCACCGTCCAGAAACCGCCAGGACAACGGACGCGCGAAGAATCCGCGGAGGAAGCGGGCGCCGAACCCCAGGGAACAAAACCACAGAATGCTTCCAGCCATGGCCCCGGCTCCGAACCACCACTGCAGCGGGCTGCCTTGGGCGCTGGCCAGCGAACCAATGAGCGCGATGTCCAGATAGACGTGCGGGTTGAGCCAGGTGAGGGCCAGTACCGTCGTGACTGCTGCTGCGGCGCCTCCTTTGCCGCGTGTCCTTCCTTCACCATCACTGGCCATCAAGGATTGCGGGCGCACGGCACGCCTGGCTGCCATGAGGCCGTACGTCACCAGAAACGCCGCTCCCACATAGCGGAGGACGACGACGGCGGCAGGGGCTGCCGTGATGAGCGCGCCGGTGCCAAGGACTCCAGCCGCGATCAGGACGGCGTCGGAGAGTGCGCAAACGGCGACGATGGGCACGATGTGCTCGCCGCGAATGCCCTGGCGGAGGACGAAGGCGTTCTGGGCGCCGATGGCAACGATGAGGGCTAAACCTGTGGCCAGGCCGAGGCCTGCGGAATGAAAGAAATCAAGGGAAGTCACTCTTCGAAATTACGGACGTCCAGCACCTTAGACCAGCTAAAGATTCTGATGCTGCGTAAGCTGTGCTTATGACGCAGTTTTCCTCCGAGCAATTGCTGACGTTCGCCACGGTCCTCTCCGAGGGCACGTTGGATGCCGCCGCCCGCATGCTGCACATCACGCCGTCGGCTGTATCCCAGCGGCTGAAAGCCCTGGAACAATCCACGGGCCGCGTGCTCCTTCAACGCAGCAACCCTGCCCTGGCGACGGAGGCCGGGGAGGTGGTGCTGCGGCTGGCCAGGCAGGTGGCGCAGCTGGAAGCCGATGCTGGGAAGGAACTGGGCCTGGACGGGGACAGGCCACGGCTGGCTGTGCCGATCGTGGTGAACGCGGACTCTTTGGCGGTGTGGTTCCTCAAGGCCCTGGCTCGGGTTCCCAGCAGCCTCAACGTCACTTTCGACCTCCACCGCGACGACGAGCAGCACTCCACGTCCCTGCTGAGGTCCGGAACCGTCATGGCGGCTGTCACGGCAACCCCGGAACCCGTCCAAGGTTGCCGGGTGGAAAGCCTCGGCACCATGAGGTACCTGCCGGTTGCGGCACCCCGTTTTGTGGACCGCTGGTTTCCGAACTTCCCGGAAGGGCTCGATGGCGCGGCGCTCAATAGTGCTCCGACAGTGGACTTCGATCGCAAAGACACCTACCAATGGGCATTCGTGCAGTCCTGCCTCCAAGCGGAGGGGAAGCCCCTTCCGGAGAGGAAGGGCCCGCGACACTATGTGCCTGCATCGCAGGATTCTGGCGACGCCATCCGGCTGGGACTTGGCTGGGGCCTCATCCCGGAGGTCCAGTGCGGTCCGGACATCGCGGATGGGCGGCTTATCGAACTGGCCCCGGAGCAGCCTTTCGACGTGCCGCTCTATTGGCAGCGCTGGCGTACCGCCTCGTCGGTGCTGGCCACTCTCAGCGATACCGTCCGCGAGGTATCGGCACAGTATCTGAGGACGCCATAGGAACCCGAAATCCGAACACGCCCACCGATGCTTCCAAAAATGTCAGTGCCCGGTTCCACACTTAAAACATGGCAAAAACAGCAGCCCCAGTCAGCATCCACCAGCATCAGAATTCTGATGTCGAATTCCACGTCACCTACCTGGACACCGACACCGGTCGCGTTCGCCGCGAAGATTTCCACGACCTTCCGTCAGCCGAACGTTTCGCCAGCGCACAACTCCGTGACGCCGACGCCTGGGCAGTAGTGGACCAGGTGAGCTCCACGTCCACCAACCGGATGGTTGCCTGAATCCAGGCTTACTCCGGTCGATTCCCGGCGTGCCCGCCGTGAACGAACGGGGATGACACACCTTCGTATTTGAGCATCATCATCATGCCCTCGGCCGCGTGATCGAGGTTGTGGCAATGATCCATCCAAATGCCCGGGTTGTCAGCGACGAGCAGCACTTCCCACACTTCACCGGGCAGCACCTCCACGGTGTCCAGAACCAGGGGTGATCCGCGCGGGGCCACGCCGTTCCTGCTGAGAACCTCTACATGATGGCCATGCGGGTGCATGGGATGGGGTTCGGCGGTCCGGTTCACCACCGTCACCTTCACCGTGTCACCCTCCGCCACCTCCATGGACGGCACCAGCGGGTAGGCGGCACCATTCACGGTGAATGCGTACCGTGGCACTCCATCCACAAAACGGAACTGCCGGTCCAGCACCACGACTTCATCCCTGGTGACGGCCACCGAAGCAGGCAGAGTTTCCCCTGAGGGCACGTTGCCGGTGGCCACCTTCCCCGCGGACAGGGGTTCTCCGTAGTCCAGCAAATCCAGCACAGGCAGTGTGGCAAACAGGCTTGAGGATGCCTTCGCATCGGTTACTGGAGGAGATTCCGCCGGCGCGATGACCACCACGGCATCGGCAGCGGCGTCGGAGCGCAGGGTCACGGGGGAGTCAGGCATGGTGAATGCGAGGTCCAGCCGCCCGCCGGCTCCCAGCCGCACCAGCTTCCCCGCGACTTCCTGAGGTTCGTTGACGTCCGTCCCATCCACGGCCACAGCCTTGAACGAAGTCCCCTCCACCAAGTAACGCTGCGGCAAGGAATCAGTGTTGACCAGCCGCACCCGCACGCTGCTGCCTGGGGCGGCCTGGTAGCCACTGCCGCGGTCTGAGGAGCCCAGCAACCCCAGACCGCCGAGGTCGTGCCCCGCCACCACAATGTCCGTGCCGGCACGGACTTCCGCGGGATGGTGCACGACGAATGCGCCGTAGAGACCCTTGCGGACCCCCTCGGCTGAATCCTGATGTGTGTGGTACCAGTACGTACCAGTTTGCGCCGCAGTGAAGCGATACGTCTTGGACTGCCCGGGCATCACGGCGTCCTGCGTTGCCCCGGCTACTCCATCCATGGCATTGGGAACGTCGTATCCATGCCAATGCAGCGTAACCCCGGCGGCCACGTCCCGGTTTTTGAGAACCACCTCCACTACTTCGCCCAACGTCGCTTCGACCGGGGGACCGGGAAGGCTCCCGAATGTCCACGCTTCCGTGGTCCGGCCGGACGGCAACGTTACCTGTTCAACGCGCGCAGTCAGTTCATAGTGCCGGACCACAGCGTCAGTGGGAGTGGTCCCTGTCAGGCTGGTCACCGGCGTCGTATCCGTCACCGTGCCGGCGCCGGCACCGTGGTGACGTCCGACGGCGGTCGCGATCACCGCGCCGTTACCGGAACGGCTCCCAAGCCAGGCGAAAACCCCGGAACCCACCACAGTGCACACCATGAGCGCCGCTATGGCAGAAGCCGGGCGTCTGGCGCGCGTGCGGCCGGAAGCTGCAGGCTTCGCCACGACGAGGCCGGCAATCAGTACCGTCCCGGCCACCATGAACAGAAGCACTGCGACGCTCCATGGCGCAGGGAACGGACCCAGGACCAGCGCCAATGCCAGTGAGGCCACGGCCGCCGCGGCTGCAGCCACCAGGGACATCACCGCAGCCCTACGGGTTCGTCCCAGAGGCCTGGGAGCAGCCCTGGAAGGTTCGGTGCCGGTGTTCCGCCTCCTCAGCAAGAACGGAACACCGGCCATCGCGGCCCAAGCCGCGGGGATGGCGGTCAGAGGCAGGTTGATGGCGATGCGTTCGCTGGCAAACCACCAACTGCCGGCCACCAAAGCTGGAAGCAAGGCATAGCGTGCCACCGTCATGGCGACGGCGGCACCCACCAACAGCAAGGCCAGATCGGTACCGCGGCGCGGTCCCGGCTTGCGGTCAGTGCTTGAAACCAAGGTCATCCATACGGCAGCAATCCACGCTGCAGCCGAAAGGACGGATAACACCAAATCCACTGCCAGCAGCTGCGAGGTGTTCACAGCTGCCCGGATTCAGGCTGTCCTGGGCGTGGCAGAAGCATCCGAAGCCTTGGGAGGCAGCGGCTGCGGATTGAGTGCCGCGGCGCGGGCCCGGGTGAAGAGCCAGTAGGACATGAAGATCATCAGCAGTCCGGTGAGGGGGTGGATGGAAGCCACCCACGAACCCGAAGGAGTGATGAAGTCTTCGGAAGAGCCGGTGAGCATGCCTCCAATGATGAAGATGAACAACTGGACCCAGGAGAGAAGGAAGATTCCGGCGGCGAGCCAGATCGTCCGGGCACCCATCCTGGCAATGGCGGCCACAATGGCGGCGAGCAGTGCGGAGTAGCGCAGTACATACTGGCCGTTCATCACGTGGAAGACGCCCGCTTCACGCTGGGCTTCGATGGTGTTCTGGAAGTGGAAGTATCCTGCGAAAAACAGCTGTGCGAGCGCTGATAACAGGACGATTGCGGAAATGACCAAAAGGGCTTTACGCATGGGGAATCCTCTGGGAAAAATTCTCGGATTCTTTTAGGCCTGTGAACCGTCGGCGCCCTGGCTGCGGGCTTCCCCCACTGCCGGCGGCTGGCCGCCGGACTGCCTGGACCAGGGGCAGCCGCATTTGGGCGGAGAGCTTCACTAGGAATCGTAAATTCGTTGGAGGCCAATAGCAAGGCCCAGCAGGTGCATTCCGCGCGAAGCTACTGCTCCTGACCCACGTCCTTGCCGATGTCCTTGGCGTCCATGATCCGGTAGGCGTAGCCCTGTTCTGCCAGGAAGCGTTGGCGTTTGGCCGCAAAGTCCTGGTCGAGCGTGTCCCTGGCCACCAAGGAGTAGAACCTGGCCGCGCGGCCGTCCTGCTTCGGGCGGAGCAAACGTCCCAGCCGTTGGGCTTCTTCCTGGCGTGAGCCGAAGGAACCCGACACCTGGATGGCTACGGAGGCTTCGGGAAGGTCGATGGAAAAGTTGGCCACCTTGGACACCACCAGGGTCTGGATCTCTCCCTTGCGGAAGGCGTCGAACAGCTTCTGCCGGGCCTTGACGCTGGTTTCGCCCTTGATGAGGGGCGCGCCCAATCGCTCGGCAATCTCATCCAGCTGGTCGATGTACTGTCCGATCACCAGCAACTGCTCGCCTTGATGCACGGCAACCAGGGCCTCCACCAGCTTGGTCTTGGTTTCGGACGTGGCGCAGAGACGGTACTTGTCGGCGTCATCGGCCATCGCGTACGCCACGCGTTCGTCCCGGGGCAGGTCCACGCGCACCTCGACGCAGTCCGCTGGCGCGATGTAGCCCTGGGCCTCGATGTCCTTCCAGGGAGCGTCGTACCGCTTGGGCCCGATCAGGCTGAAGACCTCGCCCTCCCGGCCGTCCTCGCGCACCAGTGTGGCTGTCAGGCCAAGTCGACGCCTGGCCTGCAGATCCGCTGTCATGCGGAAGATCGGGGCGGGCAACAGGTGGACTTCGTCATAGATGATAAGTCCCCAATCGTGCCCGTCCACGAGTTCCAGGTGCGGATAGAGTCCGCCACGCTTGGTGGTCAGGACCTGGTAGGTGGCGATCGTGACCGGCCGGACTTCTTTGACGGAACCGGAGTACTCGCCGATCTCGTCCTCCGTCAGGGAGGTCCTCTTGAGGAGCTCGTCCTTCCACTGCCGGGCGGAAACAGTGTTGGTCACAAGGATCAGGGTGGTGGTGGAGGACGTCGCCATGGCTGCCGCGCCCACCAGGGTCTTTCCGGCACCACAGGGAAGCACGACGACGCCGCTGCCGCCGGCCCAGAAGTTCTCCGTGGCCAGCTTTTGGTACGGCCGCAATTGCCAGCCGCTTTCGTCGAGCATGATGAGGTGCGGTTGCCCATCGACGTACCCGGCCAGGTCTTCTGCGGGCCATCCGAGCTTGAGGAGCAGCTGCTTCAGTTGCCCCCGCTGCGAGGAGTGCACAACTACGGTTTCGCCGTCGATCCGTGGCCCGAGCAGGGGCGCGATCTTCTTGGCGCGAATGACTTCCTCCAGGACGGGATAGTCGTCGGTGCGCATCACCAGGCCGTGCTGGGGGTCTTTCTCCAACCGCAGGCGGCCGTAGCGGGACATTGTCTCTTCGATGTCGATCAGCAAGGCGTGCGGTACGGGGAACCGTGAGTACTTCAGCAGGGTGTCCAGCACCTGCTCGGCGTCCAGCCCGGCGGCGCGCGCATTCCACAGGCCCAGCGGCGTGAGCCGGTAGCTGTGCATGTGTTCGGGCGCGCGTTCCAATTCGGCGAAAGCGGCAATGGCGTGCCGGGCTTCGGTGGCGAGCTCGTGGTCGACTTCCAGCAGTATGGTCTTGTCACTTTGCACGATCAGCGGACCGTCGTTCACAACCTAATCCTCACGGTCACAGTTTAATCCTCACTTGGGTACCCCCAGGCGCGGTTTGGTGGACAGCGCTGTTGTCATGAACGCAGTTCACCCGCGGGTTCCACATCGATGATCCGATGGATGGACAACACCCGTTCGGTATCTTTGGCGGGGTCGAACACCCGCACGCGTCCACCGGAGACGGATACAGGAACAACCGTTTCGGTGTTGGCATTCCCAAGGCTGTCCACCACGTTCATGGTGACTGGCTGCTTGAGCCGGATCGCCGTCTGCAGCGTTTCCAGGCCCAGTTGCGTGGAAGCTTCGCCCGTCGCCTCGGCCGGGACGGAACGATGCTGCCGAAGAACCACAAGCTGCGCCTCGACGTCGTCGTCCGGCGGAGCCGTCCGCGGCGCCGTGTAGACAGGGCGGGCGCTGCCAGGAACCGCCGTGGTCCGTTTGAAACGCACGACGGCGGGCTCGGCCTCCTGCACGGCGGGCGAAAGTCCCAGCTCGCGCAGGACCCGGGCGGTTTCCCGGGGGCTGGCCGAGGAAGTGAGCACAGTGGGGGCGATGCGTACCAGGCTCAGGACCGAGGTCCGGGCTTCCTCCAGGAGCTCGGAAATGGCTGATTCATCGTCGCTTTGAATAAAGCTTGCACTGGTACCCACGCGCAGCCGGCCGTGCCGGGACGCCGTGTCCTGGATCAGGTACGCCAGGGGTTGGGGCACGTCCGTCGCTGAGTGCTCACGGAGAAACGCCAACAGCGATTCCGCATTTTGCCCGGCGTCGAGGGCCCTGCGGATGGTGGTGGCAGAGAAGCGGTAGATCGACGCCGGACCCTGCCCTTCGGCGTCGGCCATCAGCAGCAGCGTCCCGCTCAGCTCCGGTGACAGGTAGCCGGGGGCGACAGCCGTCAGGTCAGCCTGCAACAGGATGTGGTTCACAGCAGCCGGCAGGTGTTCGCCGAGGATGTTCATGGCCGTTTCCGGCTGGGAAGCGGCGATGGCAGAGCCCAGCTGGGTCAGTGCACCGGAACCCATCAGGCCCAGCAATGCTGCCTCTTCGAGAATCCCGCGCACCAGGGAGCTGAATCGTCGCGACATCCTCGGCTGCGCCCATTCAGCCCGCTGCAGGACGGCGCGGGCATCCAGCACAGGGGCCTTGCCGTCCGGAGCCGCTGCCTCAAGCGTCAGCTCGTTCAGGATCTCAAGGACCCTGCGCCGGACCACGGGTGCGTCGGGCCGCTGGGCCTCCGCGGACAAAGCGTTGATGGTGGTTCCGGCCGCACCATGATGGGTGGCCGAGGTCGCGGGACCCGTCAGCGGCTGACCTACCAGCGAAGGCGCGCGCTCGCTGGCCAGCCAGGCATTGACCAGCCACAGCCACTGCTCTTGCCGGGGCAACGTGAGCCACTCCAGTGATGGCGGCTGGATCCAGGTGGAACTGTCCACATCCAGCCGCAGGAGACCGGACAAGGCACAAAGCTCCAGCAGGACCGCCGTCTCGTGCACTCCCAGGCGGATTGACTCAGCAAGGCGCCTCAGCTCCCGCACGCCCACCCCACCGCTCCTCAGCGTAGACAGGGGTTGCTCGCGAACAGCGAACAGGAGCTCATTGGCCAACCGTAACGTTTCGGCGATGGCGCCCATGGCAGCATTGCGGCGCAGTGCCGCACTGGTGTGGCCCAGTTCCGGAACGGGTGGCGACAAAGTGAAGTCGTCAATGATGGCGCCGCCGCGCAGCGCAAGACCCACGCTGTGGGGCAGTTCCACGTGGCCGGCATCCAGGGGCACCAACAAGCCGCGCGCCAACAGCCAGTCGATAGGCCCGACGTCGTGGCTTTCGTGACTCACGGACGCCCGCCTTTGGGCCTGGGGTACTGCGCCCATGGCCCAGCTGCCGAACTTGTCCAGCAGGCCAACCGTCCTCTCCGGAGCAGTGGACAGGATGGCGCGAAGGTTCTCCGGAGTGGAGGTCCAGCGTTGGAGGGCCAGGGCAGCATCCATGGGCGTGCTGGCCGGATGGATTCCCGCGCCGCTTTGGTGCAGCTCGGCCACCAGCTGGACCACGCGCTGGGCGAACGCCGGCTGAGTCCGGACGAGCTCGGTGTAGCTCCGGCCCAAGCCCGCAGGGTAGATGCCGATGACGTCCTTGAGGCTGCCCACCGGAAGATAAAAGCGTTGTCGCGACGTAGCCGGTGGCGAACCCTGGGGTGGGTCTGCCCGGTGGATCAGGGCCAGTTCCTGCAGTTTGGCGAGGACAGGGTCCAGGGCCGAAAGAGTGGAGCCCGTGATGACCTTCTTCAAACCGGCCGCCGATATGCTGTGCCCGGTATCAGCATTCGTGCACAGGTGCAGGGTTTCGAGCACCTGCATTTCCGGCTTGTTCAGGCGTTCCAGCGCCCGCTGGACACTGACCCGCGCGCTTGCCCGGGCAGCCAAGGCAGGGAAGTCCGGCGCCATGGGGGATATAAGGTCCGGCCGCGCGGCAAACAAAGCCCGCAGCGAGTTGTCGCTGCGCGCTTCCAGTTCCTTGCTGAGCGCGCGAATAAGGGACATCAATCCAACGTTACCGCCCCAAGGCCGCTCCTGCCCGTCCAAGGGAGGACGGCGCTACTGCCGGCGGCGTTGACGGAGCGCGTCCAGGACCAGAACCACCGCAAGCATGAAGGCCACAGGCAAGCCGTAGAGGGCAGTGGAAGTCACCCAAACGGGTGCGATACCGCCGTTGTAGGCCACTGTGATGACGGCGGCAACAGCGGCCAGGGAGAGGACGGCAATGGCAACGGCCACCATCATGAGGGGGCGGCGGTAACCCGGGGAAGTCATGCCCTCAACGCTAGCAGCAGCGCGCCGCAAGTGGAGCGGGCATGCAAATGACGCTGTACGTTGCCGGCGCAGGGCGGGACAAAGCGGGAATAGGGGGTCGGGCAGGATAACCTTGAAGGAACAGACCAACACGGACCGGGTTGTCACCCTCGATCCCGCAGCAACCTGCGGATGCGGTAGCGGCCCGGCGTGTCTCCCACGCAAGAACGAAGAAGGTTGATTACGTGCCTACCGGCAAGGTCAAGTGGTATGACAAGGAAAAGGGCTTCGGCTTCCTCGCAGCTGAAGACGGCCAGGAAGTTTTCCTGCCCAAGACGTCCCTGCCCGCGGGCGTAACCGAGCTCAAGGCCGGTACCCGGGTGGAGTTCGGTGTGGCGGACGGCCGCCGCGGCGCACAGGCGCTGGGCCTTCGCGTGCTGGAAAAGACCCCGTCCATTGCCAAGGCCAAGCGCATGAACGCCAAGGACCTTGCTCCGATGGTGCAGGATCTGGTCACCGTCTTGGACAACCTGTCCGGTTCGCTGTCTTCGGGCAAGTACCCCGATGGCAACAAGGCCAAGGCCATCAGCATGGCGCTGCGCAAGGTTGCCGACGAGCTGGAAGCCTAAGATCGCCATGACCTCGGAATCCGCACAGGAAACTACACCGGCCACGGATGCCCTGGGTAACACCGGGGCTGGTCCTCGTGGTGCCCGCACTCCTGCCACCGGCGAAGCTCCCGCGCGGAAGCCCGTGGCCGCCAAGCCGCGTGCCGGTTTGCCCGTGTGGCGCACAGGCAAGCCGGATGCTTTCCTGGCTGCCGCCGTCGACACTGCCCGCACGGCAGTGCAGGGCATCGCCAAGCCAGGCGAAGTGGGGGCGCACCTTGGCGCCAAGTCGGAGGGCGACCGCGTGGTCACCCACCTGTTCGAGTCCAAGCTGGCCGGCTACGGCGGCTGGCAGTGGTACGCCGTGGTGACGCGCAACTCGCGCTCCAAGATCGTCACGGTGAGCGAGCTCGGACTGCTGCCCTCCGAGGATTCCATCCTGGCGCCGGAGTGGGTGCCGTGGGCCAAACGCGTCCGTCCTGAAGACGAGACTCCATTGGTGGAGGAGACCGAAGGCGATGTCTCGGAGGAGTCCGTGCAGGCTGCCGAGGATGAGGCCATCGGCCCCGCCGAAAACGAAGACGACGACGAACCGGACGACGACGAACCGGACGACGCCGCGGACAACGACGAAGCCGGGGCCCAGTAAGGCGACCGCGGCCCGGCGCCGGTTCGCTGAGCGCACCTTAAACGGGGGAGCCGCCCGGGGATGACCCAGGCGGCTCCGTTCAAACCTTGCGGGGACTACTTCTTCAGTTCGCCCACGACGTAGTCGATGCTGGCCAGCAGGGCGGAAACATCGTCCGGCTCGATGGCCACGAACGTGGCGATGCGCAACTGGTTGCGGCCGAGCTTGCGGTACGGCTCGGTGTCCACCACGCCGTTGGCCCGCAGGACCTTTGCGATGGTGGCGGCGTCGATTGAATCATCGAAGTCGATGGTCGCAATGACGTTGGAGCGGTCCTCAGCCTTGGCGACGAACGGCGTGGCGTATTCGGATGCTTCGGCCCAGGAGTAGATGCGGCTGGCTGAATCGGCTGTGCGCTTGCTGGCAAAGTCCAGACCACCGTTGCTGTTCAGCCACTGCACCTGGGCGTCCAGGGTCACCAGCGTGGACAGTGACGGGGTGTTGTACGTCTGGTTCAGCTTGGAGTTGTCGATGGCGGTCTGCAGGTTCAGGAAGTCCGGGATCCAGCGGTCGCTTGCATTGATGCGCGCGGCGCGCTCCAGCGCGGCGGGGGAGAAGAGGCCGAGCCACAGGCCGCCGTCGGACGCGAAGTTCTTCTGCGGGGCGAAGTAGTAGACGTCCGCCTCTGCAACATCCACGTCCAGGCCGCCGGCTGCGGAGGTCGCGTCCACCAGGACGAGCGAACCTTCATCGGCGCCTGCGACGCGCTTCACGGGAGCGGCGACACCCGTGGACGTTTCGTTCTGCGGCCACGCGTAGGTGTCAACGCCTGCCTCTGCCTGAGCCACGGGGCGGGTGCCCGGTTCTGCCTTGATGACGGACGAGGCCTCAAGGAAGGGGGCCTTGTTGGTGGCCGCAGCAAACTTGGAACCGAATTCGCCGAAGGAGAGGTGCTGGGCCTTCTTCTCCACCAGGCCGAATGCTGCGACGTCCCAGAACGCGGTGGAACCACCAACGCCGAGCACGACTTCGTAGCCCTCGGGAGCACGGAAGAATTGGCTGAGGCCCTCGCGGACCGAACCCACCAGGTTCTTGACCGGGGCCTGGCGGTGGGAGGTGCCAAGGATGGTCCTGGAAGCAGCGGACAAGGCCTCGACTTGCTCCGGGCGGACCTTTGACGGCCCGGCGCCGAAGCGGCCGTCCTTGGGCAGCAGGTCGGCGGGAATGGTGATGCTGTTGTCGCTCACGGTGGCTCCAATGTGTATCGGTCAAAGATGGGAGGTGGCAGGTGGCATCAACTGCCCCTTCGACTCCCCAATTCTGCCTGACGAGGCGCGCGTGCGGGAACCTGCGGTCGTTATAGTCCGCCACGTGGAACGAGGACCAACCGGATGCGACTGGAATGCGACTGGAATGCGACCAGGATGCGGGCAAAATTATCCGGAGTAATTCCAAATAAGCTAAGCTGGGAGCTGGCGTTCATAGGGTGGCGGTGGCACCGCCTGCCCTGGCATGGGACGCGGTACGGTGGAGATTACGCAACAAAACTGCGTTCGAGGAGAGCTGAGCTGGATGACGGATCTGATCGATACCACTGAGATGTATCTTCGGACCATTTTGGAGCTTGAAGAAGAGAACATTGTGGCGCTCAGGGCCCGCATTGCCGAACGCCTGCGGCACTCCGGCCCCACGGTCTCCCAGACCATCGGACGGATGGAGCGCGATGGCCTGGTGATCGTCTCAAACGACCGCCACCTTGAACTGACCGAGGTTGGACGCAAGCGCGCCACTGAAGTCATGCGCAAACACCGTTTGGCCGAGCGTCTCCTGGCAGACGTCATCGGTCTCGACTGGGCCTACGTGCACGATGAAGCGTGCCGCTGGGAGCATGTGATGAGCGAGCGCGTCGAACGCCGCCTCTACGAACTCCTTGAACACCCCACGGAGTCTCCCTACGGCAATCCGATTCCCGGACTCGAGGCGCTCGGTGGTCTCACCGGTCAGCAGTTCCCCCGGATCGATGTCAACCTCCTCCAGGCCATGGACGGCTACGCTTCGGATTCCCGGGTGGTCATCACCCGGCTGGCGGAACCCATCCAGGTTGAGCCCGAGCTGCTGACCCAATTGGACGAAGGCGGCATCCGTCCCGGGGCCCCTGTTTCCCTTGAACGGGTTGGCGAGTACATCTCCGTCCGGGTGCCCGGCATTGAGGGCGCACTGGAACTTCCTCCGGAAGTTGCCGCGCACGTCTTCGTGTCACTGAACTGACCGGTCGCTTTCCAAGGCCGAACGCCTGGTGACAAACCTCACTTTTGGGCGGCCCGCGAGCGTGTGACCTGCACTTTTTGGGAAAGAGTGATAAGGGCCCATCGCTGCAGGCGCGTTTTCCGTTGATAACGAATTTATTACCAAGGGGCTTAATCCCCTATAGTTATCTACTAGCGCTGATACCAAAGCGTTACCTGATCCGGAGCCGAGCTCTGCCAGCGGATTGGGTGAACCACCACCACTGGCAGAGGCGGGGGAACCACAAGCGGCTGTCTAGAGAAGCAGCCTTGGGGTGAAGTCCGCAGCAGAAGTACCCACTAACGCAAGTCCCCTTTGGGATACCTGCGTGCCATGAGTGCTTCGTGCGGACCGGGTCTTTGAACTCTCTGACCCGAATCCGACAGCTAACTTCGCAGGCTTTTGAGAGAGGAACAGAGTTTGACATCGCAGAACGTCAGGGGCCGCCGTCGTGCGTCCGGCCCCGCTACTGAGCTGCGGCCAGCCCGCGTCGTATCGGAGATCCGGCCCCGCGACACCGACCGCCAGGTGCGCCGCCGTAAGAGCCCGTTGCGCCAGGTTGCCGACTTCGCCGCAGCCAGTGGCGTCGGGCAGAAGGCCGGAGTCGCGCTTGCCGCCACCGGACTTGCCCTGACTGTCGGCCTGCCGGCTACCAGCCCCGTATTGGCTACTTCGGAATCAGGCCAGACCGAGTCGGCTCTCGCAGTTGGCGGCCCCGTGGGCAGCCAACCTGAGGTTTCCGCGGCAGCATCAGCCAAAATCGACTTCAGCCGTGCGGCCGTTGCCACCGCGGCGGACCCCGACGGAAAGCTGAAGCAACTGCTCAGCGCCCAGTCTGTCGGCAGCATCCAGCGCGCCTCTTCCGCGGGCACCCTTGGCAGCCCCCTTGACTCCCTGGCCACGGCTTCGCCCTTCGGTTACCGGGTCAGCCCCCTGACCGGCGGAGCCGGCGACTTCCACCGCGGCCAGGACTTCGTGGCCCAGTGCGGTACGGCCGTGCATGCGGCGGCTGCGGGCAAAGTGACCTTTGCGGGATGGCACGAGTATGGCGGAGGCAATCGCGTCGTAGTGGACCACGGCAACGGCCTGGAGACCACGTACAACCATCTGTCTTCGTTCAGCGTGCAGGTGGGCCAGACGGTCAACCGTGGCGACACCGTAGCCCTCAGCGGCACAACGGGCGCTTCCACCGGCTGCCACCTCCACTTCGAGGTCCAGGTCAACGGCGAAGTCGTCGACCCCATGGGCTGGCTCTAAGCCACCTGATGGTCCTCTCTCGCATTGATGACACGTCTCGTGACCTGAATGTGACATTCGCTTTCAATTGTTATAACCTTCAGAGCGCATCGGCTTTTTAGGGGGCCGGTGCACTTGAGTGGATTGCCTAGCTCTGCCACCACTCGAGGTCCGTTCGCAAAAATCGTCTGGCAGGGGCGGGGGAACCACTTTTGGTCTTCGATTGAAGGCCTTGGGGTTAAGTCGCAAAGCTTCCCAGGAAGCAACGCGGCCGGATGACTCCCATCCGAATCCGACAGCTCACCTCGCAGGCATTGGGAGAGGCTACCTACGTGTCATCACGCACTACCCCTGCGCGCCACCGCGCTGAAACGGTTCGTTCGAACCCGTTGAACACCCTTTCGAAGGCTGTTTCATCCAACGCCGGTACCATGGGCCGCCAGGCCGCCGTTCTGGCAGCAGCCTCAGGCCTCGTCCTCACCGTCGGACTGCCGGCCAACGCCGCTGACACCGATGTCACCACATCGGAAGTTTCCAGCGCCCAGCAGCTGGCTGCCACCGCGGTGGTCACGGCAGAGCCCACAGCCACCGTTTCCTTCGAGAGCCCGGTCGTGGCAACCAAGGAAGCTCCCAAGGTCGTCCAGCGGGCAGCCCAGGTGACCGAGCGCACCGCCGATGACGCCACGGCCGTCACCGCCAAGTCCTTCGAAACCAAGGATTCTGCTGCAAGCGCGGCTGCATCAGGGCTTGCCGCCATCGCCTACACCGGAATCGGCTCCCCCTACGTGTGGGGCGGTACCACCCCCGCCGGCTGGGACTGCTCCGGCTTCACCCAGTGGGTCTACGCGCAGGCCGGCATCAGCATCCCCCGCGTGAACGCCTGGACGGCCATGAAGGCCACCAGCACCCCCCAGCCTGGTGACCTTGTCATGCAGAACGGCGGAGCCCACGTGGGCATCTACGTCGGCAACGGCATGATGATCAGCGCTTTGAACCCCGGCCAGGGCACCCTGCTGCATTCCGTGGCCTCCACGGGCACGTCCTCGTTCTTTACCCTCCGCTAAAACCCGATTCGGGGTTGGCTGGCGTACCCCTGCCGGTCGGCCCGCTACCCGCAGGTACCCCAACTGCCTGCGGATACGAAAGAGAAAAACAATGACCAGTGCAAACAAAGTTGCACGGCACCGCGCTGAGGCCCCCAAGACCAGCTCGCTTGCCGTGATCGCCAAGGCCGTAAGCGTCAACGCCGGTGGCGTCGGCCGTCAGGCAGCAGTCATCGCCGCAGCTTCAGGTTTGGTCCTGACCAGCGGTATCGCTGCCAACGCTGCTGAATCGAGCGTGGACCGCGAGTCCACGGCGACCACCGCCCTCGATGTCCAGTCGGTTGCCCAGGCTACGATCGCCGCGGACTCCACGGTCGCCATCTCTTATGAGCGCCCTGTTGTCACCACGGTGGAAGCTCCGGCTCCCGTGGTGGAGGAAGCTCCCGCGAAGGTTGAGGCCAAGGCGCCCAAGACCGCCACGGCTCCGGCTACCAACGCCACAGTTGCAGTCAACGCCGCAACCCCGGCACCTGCCGCTCCGGCAGCCTCCAGCGGGCTTGGCGCAGCCATTGCCGCTGCCGCCTACGCCCAGCTCGGCGTCACGCAGGATTGCACCATGCTGGTCACCAACTCGCTCGCTGCTGTTGGCATCCACTTCCACGACTGGCCCGCCGGCTACCTCTCCCTGGGCCGTACCGTCAGCGCAGCGGAAGCGCAACCCGGCGACCTCGCCTACTACGCCAACGGCGGTCTGGCCGGACAGGCACACATCGCTGTTTACGTTGGCAACGGCATGGCAGTCCACGGTGGATGGAACGGATCCACCACGGCACTGTTCAGCGTCAACGTCGGCTCCGGACCGGTATTCATCCGCGTCAACGGCTAGCCACAGACTCCCAGGAACACCCCGCAGGCAATTGCCGGCGGGGTGTTCTGCTTTAACCGCGCATGAATTTTTGCAGACACTGTGAGCGGATCGACAAATAAATTCGTTGATACGGCATATAAGTGCTTACCCTTGTGTTGTCGATCCACAGCCCGTACATGCAGAGGGCAGCCGGCCCTCGTGCCCCTGACGGGTGCGGCCGTGAAGAGGTACGTGCATGCGCACACTCGTTCTGAATGCTGGATATGAACCGCTGGCGGTTATTACCTTCCGCCGGGCGCTGGTCCTTGTGCTCACTGGGAAAGCTAGCGTTGTGGCCGAAGGCGACGAGCCTGTCGTCGGGCCACAGGAGATTCTCGGACGCCCCTCCGTGATCCTCCTGAACCGCTACATCCGTCCCAAGTACAACAGGATCACTGCCGTGAGCCGTCGCGGAGTTCTTCGCCGCGATGGCCATCGTTGCGCCTATTGCGGGAAAACAGCCCACACCATAGACCACGTCCACCCCAAATCCAGGGGCGGCGCGGATTCCTGGGAAAACCTGGTTGCGGCGTGCTTGAAATGCAATAACGCCAAGAGCGACCACACACTGGCTGAAATGGGATGGAAACTCCGTTTCAAACCCGGTGTGCCCCAGGGGACCATGTGGCAGATCAAAGAACTCGAGAAACCTGCGCCGGACTGGGACCCGTTCCTGCTTCCGGAATCCGCTGCCTGATCGATTTCTGCTGAGCTCCGGCCGCCCGGGTACTCTGGGCGGATGGAGTTCAACGCCGTGATTCTGGCGGGTGGCAGGGCCACCCGCCTCGGGGGCGTGCCCAAGCCATCGTTGAAGTACGACGGCGGCACCCTCCTTTCGCATGCCCTCGAGGCTGTGCGGGGTGCGGCGGCCGTGGTTGTGGTGGGACCTGATGCCAACGGTGAATCGCTGCCGGAATCGGTCCTTGTTGCGCGCGAGGAGCCGGCCTTTGCCGGCCCCGCGGCTGCGATTGCAGCAGGGTTGGCTGCCTTGGAGGAAGGCCCGGCCTCCAAATGGACTCTGGTTCTGGCCTGCGATATGCCCAAAGCCTCGGAGGGCCTAGGCAGGCTATGGGAGGCACTCGAGGCGAATCCCTCGGTTGAAGGGGCGATGGCGGTATCCGTTGACGGCCGCAAGCAGCCTTTGTTGGGGGTCTACAGCACCGCTGCCCTGGAACGGGAAGTGGACGCGGCGTCGCACGGTTCCGGGTTAAGCAACTCACCTGTGTTCAAGCTGCTTGCTAGGCTGAACCTGCTGGATGTTGGCGTCCCCGCAGGGTCTACCGATGACGTGGATACGTGGGAGGACGCCGCGGCCTTGGGTATTGACTACGATGTGGAGGCGGACGTGAAGAGCCAGGAAGAGACGCTCGAGGATTGGTGCCGCACTTTGCTGCAGGCCTTTGAGCTCGAGGGCGTGGAAGTGGACATTAATGAGGTGCTCGCTGTGGCAGGAGTGGCCGCGCACTCCGTGGTCCGCCCGGCTGCCCCGCTCACTACCTTCATTGCAGGCTACGCCGCAGGCATGGCCCGTGGCATTGGCCAGGCCAGCGATGATGCCTCCATGAACGCCGCTCTGGACCTGGCCCGCAAAATAGCCAAGGAGTACTCGGAGTCCGGGACTGACGCCGAATGACGGAGGCCCCGGGCGGGGGCCATCACGCGGCTCACACATGGCAGGAAGCCCGGCAACGCGCGTTCGATGTCGCCACGCCCATTCCCTCGGGTCCGGTCCCGCTGAAGGCCGCGCTGGGCCGTACCCTGGCGTCGGACGCCTTGGCGGTCCAGGACATGCCGCACTACGCGTCCTCCGCCATGGACGGCTGGGCAGTTAACGGAAGCGCTCCGTGGATCCTGAGCGAACCTGGCCAAAGACTGGCGCCCCACCAAGCAAGCCCGATTGTCACGGGAGGCCTGGTACCTCCCGGTGCCAAGGCGGTGCTTCGGAGTGAGAGTGGTGTCATCACCACGGACGACGACGGCCTGCCGCTTCTCGGGCTTGGCGGCACCGCCAAGCCCGGGGAACCGCGCAACGGCCAACACATCCGTAAAGCCGCGGAAGAGGCCGCAGCCGGGGACGTCCTGCTCAAAGCCGGAACGGTGGTAAATCCCGCCCACATCGCCCTGGCGGCCCTCGCGGGCCTCGACCACCTGGACGTTGTGGGCAAACCCTTGGTCCGGTTCCTCCTGACCGGATCCGAGGTAGTTGAGCGTGGGGTTCCACAGCCTGGCCAAGTACGGGACACCTTCGGGCCACAGCTTGGTCCCGTGGTGGAACTCCTGGGCGGTATCGCTGGGGAGCAGCTCAGGGTGGGCGACAGCTACGAGGAGTGGCTGGCCGCGCTCCAGGACACAGAGCCTGCACCCGGTGATCCGGACGCAGAAGCAGAGCCGCCTGCCGACGTCGTTATTTCCACGGGCGGGACCGGACGTTCCGGCACGGACCATTTCCGGCGGGCTGTGGCCGAACTCGGGGGCCAACTGCTGATTGACGGCATCGCGATGCGGCCGGGGCACCCTGCCGTATTGGCAGAGTTGCCGGATGGCCGTTTCGTCGTGGGGCTGCCAGGGAATCCTTTGGCGGCGATGATGGCCTTGTTCACCATCGGGGCACCCCTGCTTGCGGCGCTTGGGCACAGTCACCTGGACGACGTTGGAGAGGTGCCCTGCGGTACCACCATCGATGCGGAGCCGGGGCGGACAAGGCTGATGCCATTCAAGCTTGTCTACGGCCTGGCATCGCCTGCCCAGCATTCGGGACCGGGAATGATGCGTGGGCTCGCCGGTGCGGACGGAGTGATGGTGGTTCCACCGCATGGAGTCCAGCTGGGCGAACCTGTCCCTGCTTTTCCCTTGCCGTGGGCTCGGGCGCTGCCTGTGCCCAAAGCACCCGGGGACAAGACCCGGAAGACGGCAGCGCGCCCGCAGCGGAAGACGTCGTCGGGGCCTGTGGACTGGAGCGGACTGGACGCCTGAGTGCGAGTGCGCTGCAGTGTTACTTGTGGCGGAAACCGCCGGCTGCGAGGTGCAATGATGGACTCATGAACAGGCATGCTCCCGAACAGGACATCAATGAAGATGACCTGCAGATCCACCCGCCCAAACGAGCCGCAGCAGGGGTCAAAGCCGTAACGGTGGCCCTCAAACGCGGATACTCCCAGGCCGGTGTGGCCCGCACGGTCCGATCCATGCTGAGGGTCAACCAACGCGACGGCTTCGACTGCCCCGGCTGCGCGTGGCCGGAGTCGATCACTGGACGGCGAAGCCCGGCGGAGTTCTGCGAGAACGGTGCCAAGGCAATAGCAGAAGAGAGCACTACTCGGACGGTGGGCGCGGATTTCTGGGCCCGGCACTCCATCGCAGAGCTTGAGGGCAAGACTGAATACTGGCTGGGCAGCCAGGGCCGTATCTCGGAGCCTGTGGTGATCCGGCCGGGCGAGACGCACTATTCACCGATCAGCTGGACGGACGCTTTCGCTCTGATAGGGGAGCACATCAACGCGACCACCCCGGATAAGTGCGTTTTCTACACCTCCGGCAGGACAGCCAATGAGACCGCCTTCATGTACCAGTTGTTCGCGCGCAGCTTGGGCACCAACAACCTGCCGGACTGCTCCAACATGTGCCATGAATCCTCGGGCAGTGCGCTGAACCCCACCATCGGAATTGGCAAGGGCACCGTGTCCCTGGAGGACATCCACCACTCCCAGCTGGTGCTGGTGGTGGGCCAGAACCCGGGAACCAACCACCCGCGCATGCTGTCCGCCCTGCGCGATTGCAAGAACAACGGCGGCAAAGTGGTTGCCGTAAATCCGCTGCCCGAGGCCGGACTGCTGAACTTCAAGGACCCCCAGTCCCTCAATGGCGTGATCGGGGGCGGGACCACCATTGCCGATGAGTTCCTGCAGATCAAGGTCGGGGGTGACCTGGCGCTGTTCCAGGCACTTGGCCACCTGCTCCTGGAGGAGGAGAAACTCAACCCCGGTACCGTCGTCGACCATTCCTTTATCGAAAACCAGACCGAAGGTTTTGCCGCGTACCGGCAAGCACGTTCGGTGCTGGACTGGGGGCAAACGGAGAAGGCCACGGGCCTGTCGCGTGCAGAGATCACCAAGGTGGCCTCAATGATGGCGGCCTCGAAAGCCACCATCATCTGCTGGGCGCTCGGATTGACCCAGCAGCCGCACTCGGTGGACACGCTCCGGGAGATCATCAACCTGCTGTTGCTGCAGGGCAACTTCGGCAAGCGCGGCGCCGGCGCCTGTCCGGTCCGCGGACACTCGAATGTGCAGGGCGACCGGACCATGGGGATCTGGGAGAAGCCGAAGGAATCCTTCCTTGCCGCACTGGACAAGGAATTCGGCTTCACGATGCCGCGCGACCACGGCTACGACTCAGTGGAAACCCAGCACGCCCTGGAAAAAGGCGAGGTGGATGTGTTCGTGTCCATGGGCGGAAACTTCGCAGCCGCAGGCTCGGACACGGCCGCGTTGGAGGAGGGCCTGAAGAAGGCGGGCCTGACCGTTCACATCTCCACCAAACCCAACCGTGCCCACATTGTCCATGGCAAAACCTCGCTGATCCTGCCAACCCTTGGCCGCACGGACATGGACGACAAACACCCCGAGGGCAAGCAGTTCCTCTCGGTGGAGGACTCAATGTCCGTCATCCACAAGACACAGGGCAGGCTGGAACCGGTGTCCGAGCACCTGCTCAGTGAACCGGTGATCGTTGCCCGCATGGCGCAGGCGACGCTGGGCGACGACCACGGCGTGGACTGGCGGGCCATGGCCGAAGACTATGACGTGATCCGGGATCATATCTCGCGCGTCATTCCCGGTTTTGAGGACTTCAATGCCCGGATCCGTACCAAGAACGGATTCGTACTGCCCAACCCGCCCCGGGATACCCGCACTTTCGCAACGGATATTGGCAAGGGCCGCTTCTCCGTGCGGCCCCTTGAGTATCTTGAAGCTCCCGAAGGTCATTTGATCTTGCAGACGATGCGCAGCCATGACCAGTACAACACCACGTTCTACGGCTTGGATGACCGGTACCGAGGGGTCTCGGACGGTCGCCGCGTGATCCTCGTCCATCCCGAGGACCTGTTGGAACTCGGATTCCAGGACCGTGAACTGGTGGATGTTGTCTCCACGTTCTCCGGATCGGAGCGGCGCGCCGACAAGTTCCGGCTGATCGGGTATCCGACAGCCAAGGGATGCGCCGCGGCGTACTTCCCCGAAGCCAATGCGTTGGTTCACCGTGAGCTCGTGGCCCGGGAATCCAACACCCCCGGATATAAGGCAATGACTGTCCGATTTGTGAGGCACGAGGAGGTCGGTTCCTGACATGGGACGTGTGACGCAGCGCCGCAAGGTGCACAAATTTGTCCTGGATGGCTCACCCCAGGCACTGGAGCATCCAGTCCGCTTTAGGGAAGACGTACTGGCGGTGGAGGAGCCCTTGGAAATCCGGCTGGGCGAGATGTCGTTCTCGGTGACCATGAGGACTCCGGGGGACGACTTTGACTTGGTGGCGGGCTTCCTGGTCTCAGAAGGCATCATTTGGGAGCCTTCCCAGCTGATTTCGGAGCGTTTTTGCTCGGGGGAGGACGAGAATGGGGTGCAGACTTTCAACGTCGTGGACGCCCAGCTACCCCCCGATGTAGTGCGCCCTGACACGGGCAGGAACGTCTACACGTCCAGTTCGTGCGGCATCTGCGGTACGGATTCCATCGAGGCCGTCCGTAAGTCTTCGCACCACAGCCCCGGCGAGGACGACGTCACCATTCCGGTGGCCGCCCTGGCGGCACTGCCGGACCGTCTCCGCGAAGCGCAGGCCGTTTTCGACAAGACTGGCGGCGTCCACGCTGCCGGACTTTTCAGGATTCACGACGACGGCAGCACCGAGCTGCTGTGCCTCCGGGAAGACGTCGGCCGGCATAACGCGGTGGACAAGGTGGTGGGCTGGGCCTTGCGGTCAGGCAAGCTGCCGTTGAGTGGCACGGTACTCCAGGTTTCAGGACGGGCATCGTTCGAGCTGGTCCAGAAGGCCGCCATGGCCGGAATTCCGGTGCTGGCGGCCGTCAGCGCGCCGTCCAGCCTGGCGGCAGAGCTGGCTGCAGAATCCGGCATCACGCTGGTTGGCTTCAGCCGCGGTGCAAGCCTCAATGTGTATGCCGGCCGGGAAAGGATCGCGGAGCAGGGCCGATAGGGTTGGTGGTTGAAGCGATATCGCCCGGTCACTTGGCTATTGGCCGTCAACGCCGTAGATTTTATCCATCGAATGGAAACGCGGTGACAACCACAGCGCCGTCCTCGCCCGGCATGCCGGAGCCCGGTCATCAAGCCTTGCCACCCAGTCAACGCCCAAAGGGGATTTAATTGCACGACGACCGCCGGATCACTGAACAGCGTCTCGATCGATTCGTTCGCGACCGCATTCTTCCGGCCATTTACGGCAGGGCAATACCGCTGCAACTGAGCAGTTGGGATGCTCCTGGCGAGCCCGTCCCAGCCGCAGAGGCGATGCGTCAGTTGTTCACCCCGCAGGAGCCGGGTGCGCTATGGGGCAAGGCCTGGAGCACCAAGTGGTTGCGCCTGCAGGGTGAGGTTCCGCAGGACTGGGGCATGTCCGATTCCACGGACGTGGAGATCATCGTGGACCTCGGCTTCAACAGCGACGTGCCGGGCTTCCAGTGCGAGGGAACCGCCTGGCGTGCCGATGGCAGCATCATCAAGGCTATTTCTCCCCGGAACTACCACGTTCCCCTCAAACTTCTGGGGGGTGGACTCTCAGTCGATTTCTACGTGGAAGCCGCGGCGAACCCGGACGTTGCCCAGGGTTGGTCCTTTGCCCCCACGGCGTTGGGGGACAAGGCTACCTCCGGCGACGAGCCACGCTACCGCCTGGGCCGGATCGCCATCGCCGAGCTGAACGAGACCGTCTGGGAGCTCAACCAGGACATCTGGACCCTCAGTGGCTTGATGCATGAACTGCCGATGGAAATGCCCCGGCGTCATGAGATTCTCCGTGCACTCGAACGCATGATGGACATCATGGACCCGGACGACGTCGCGGGTACTGCCGCTGCCGGACGCGAAGCGCTGAGGGAGGTCCTGGGCCGCCCCGCCTACGCCTCGGCCCACAAACTTCTGGCCACAGGCCATGCCCACATCGATTCCGCCTGGCTTTGGCCGGTCCGTGAAACCATCCGTAAGTGCGCCAGGACCTTCTCCAACGTCGTGGCCCTCATGGATGAGGACCCGGACTTCGTCTTCTCCTGTTCATCCGCGCAGCAAATGGCGTGGATGAAGGAATTTTTCCCGGAGCTTTTTGTCCGTATCCGGGAAAAGGTCAAGGCCGGCCAGTTCATTCCCGTGGGCGGCATGTGGGTGGAATCGGATACCAACATGCCCGGCGGCGAAGCCATGGCCCGCCAGTTCGTCGAAGGCAAAAGCTTCTTCCTCAAGGAGTTCGACATCGAATGCCAGGAGGCCTGGCTGCCGGATTCCTTCGGCTATTCCGGGGCCATCCCGCAGATCGTCAAGGAGGCCGGTTCCCGGTGGTTCCTGACCCAGAAGATTTCGTGGAACAAGGTCAACCGCATGCCGCACCACACGTTCTCGTGGGAGGGCATAGACGGCACCCGGTTGTTCACCCACTTCCCGCCGGTGGATACGTACAACGCTGAGCTTCACGGCCGCGAGCTGGCGCACGCAGAGCGGAACTACCGCGATCACGGCCGGGGCACCATGTCCCTGGTGCCGTTCGGATACGGCGACGGCGGTGGCGGACCCACGCGCGAAATGGTGGCGGCCGCGCACCGCACCGCAGACCTGGAGGGCTCGCCCAAGGTACGGATGGGTACCGCCAAGGACTTCTTCACCAAGGCCGAGGCCGAGTACACCAACCTGCCTGTCTGGGTGGGGGAGATGTACTTGGAAATGCATCGGGGCACGTACACGAGCCAAGCCAAGACCAAGAAGGGCAACCGGCGCAGCGAGCACCTGTTGCGCGAGGCAGAGTTGTGGTGCTCCACCGCGGCGGTCCGTCTGGGCAGCGACTACACATATCCCCGGGATGAGCTGAAGCGGCTGTGGCGGCTGGTGCTCCTGCAACAGTTCCACGACATCCTTCCGGGCAGCTCCATCGCCTGGGTCCACCAGGATGCCGAGCGGAATTACGAGGCTATCTCCCGCGACCTCGAGCACATCATTGCGCAGGCGGCCCAAGCGCTGGTTGGGGAAGGACAATCCGAATTCCTCCTGAACGCCGCTCCGCACCAGCGAGGCGGGGTTCCTGCCCTGAGCGTCGCCGAGACCACCCAACCCGGTGCGGGCGTCCAAGTGGAGCAGTCAGAAGGCGGTTTCGTGCTGGACAACGGGCTGATCCGGGTAGTTGTGGATACGAACGGCCTGCTGACCTCGGTGATGGACCATGCCAGTGGCAGGGAGGCCATCGCGCCCGGGCAGGCGGGTAATCTTCTTGAGCTGTTCCGGGACACCCCCAACGAGTGGGACGCCTGGGACATCGAAGAGTTCTACCGCCACAACGTCACCCCGTTGACCGACGCGGAAGCCATCGATTTCGAACGGACCGCAACCGGCGCCGTCGTGCTGGTCAAACGCGTGGTGGGCGCGTCCACCATCACGCAACGCCTGACGCTCGACGCCGGCGCAACCTCCCTGGGGATCGCCACCACTGTGGACTGGCAGGAACGCGAGAAGATGCTGAAGATCGCTTTTCCCCTGGATGTCCGCGCGGACCGCTCCGCGTCGGAGACGCAGTTCGGGCACGTGTTCCGGCCCACCCACACCAACACGTCCTGGGAAGCGGCGAAGTTCGAGATCTGTGCCCACCGGTGGATCCATGTTGCTGAGCCCGGCTACGGCGTGGCCATCAGCAACGCCTCCAGCTATGGACACGACGTCACCCGGTCGGTGCGCGAAGACGGCGGAACCACGACGACGGTCCGCACCTCGCTGCTGCGCTCGGCCCGGTTCCCGGATCCCGAAGCTGACCGGGGCGAGCACACCCTGGAGCTGTCCATCAGGCCCGGGGCTGCCATAGCTGATGCTGTGGAGGAGGGGTACCGTACCAACCTGAAACCCCGGTTCGTCACTGGAGGGCATGCCGTTGATCCGCTGGTTTCGGTATCCAACCCGGCGATCGTGGTGGAAGCCGTGAAGCTCGCCGAAGACGGCTCCGGCGACGTTGTGGTGAGGCTCTATGAATCCCTGGGTGAGCGCTCAGCTGCCCTGGTGAAGCCCGGCTTTGACGCCACGGGTGTCACTGCCACGGACCTCTTGGAGCGCCCGACAGAGGCCGCAGGAGTCGCTGTGGAGGAGGGCTCGACGGTCAGTTTGATGCTGCGTCCGTTCCAGTTGGTCACGTTGCGCTTTTCGCGGTAAGGCTCGGAGGCTACTCCACCAGCTGAACGTCGATGCTGTCTTTGAGGATCTGGACCCGGGCGGGAAGGACCGAGTCGAAGTGTTTGATGTCGGCGGCGACTTCCTTCGAGAAAACGTTCTCAATCAGGGAGGGCATTTCCTTCACGCCTGAAAGATAGCGTTTTGCCGCGAAGTCGAACTCGGACCTGTTGGCGCGGATCTGGGCGTTGACAGCTTTGGCTTCGTCGGCGATCTTCAGCACCTCATCGCTGGACGCGTTCCGGACCTCTGCATCGGCTGCCTTCTTGACCAGGTCATCCTTGGCACGGACGAACTCTGCGTATTTCTCTTCACCTTCCGCCGTGACCTCGGCGCGTGCCTCGAGATCAGCCACGTGCTTGTCGAAGGTGCGGGCGAACTCGACGTATGCGTTGTTCTTTGACTGCTTGAGCTCGCTGGCAGCCTTGCGGCAGGGAGCCGCAGCCTGGGCCAGGAGGGTCTGGCGTTCCCGCAGTGTGGCCGCTTTGGAGCCCACAAACAAGCCGTTGCATCCGGCGGCGTCGTCCTCGCGGAACAGGCCCTCAAACTGCGGGTAAGACTCCACCAGACCCTCCATGTAGTCGAAGTAGCGCTCATGGGAGTCCACCAACTGCCGGACCGCCACCCCGACCTGTCCGTCTCCGGAGCCGTTGCTGGACTTCACGTCCTGGAGGGCGGAGCGGGCAGAGGTGGTGGCCTGCTGGAATTCCTCTTTCTCCTTTTGGCTGTCCTGCACGGCCTGGTCCCGGGAGGCGGGAGTATTCCGGGCCTTCTTGTAGGCCGCCAAGTATGCATTCAGGGCGGGCTGGACTTTGGCCCGGGCATCGCCCAAGGCGTTCAAGCGGTCCTCCTTCAGCGAAGTCAGACTTTCCTTCTTCTGCTGGCCGGCGACCTGGCTAACGGCCACCAAGGCTGCGGCAGCGATCACGAACACGGCAACGATGATGCTGATCGCCAGAAGAGCCCGCCGGCGGGTGCGGACGGGGGCGGGGCTGGACTCCGTGGACTCCGGGTTTTCAAACGTCATGGTTACTTCCCCTCCCGAGCGGCGGCATCAAAACTTTCCAGCCGTGTTTTCAGGACGCGTTCAAGCTCGGCATTGGATGAGTTGGCGTCCTCAACCAATTTGGTCGATTTCGCTTTGACGGCGTCCTCGTAGGTTGTCCGAACTTTGTTCAGGGCGTCGTTGATATCGAGAAGGGCAACTCCCGCCGTGGTGCTCTTGGCCAAACGGGCCAGGGGCTCTGTCTGGTTCAGGACCTCCTGCTGCTTGTCGCGTTGTCCTTTGACCACGCCTTCGATCCCGGTGAGAAGCGCCACCGTCTCCTCATCTGCCTTGTCTTTGGCGCTGGCCAGTGCTTCCAAGCATGCATCAGCTGTCTTGACGTAGTCCGCCGAGTAGTTCGCACCGGACACGTTAAGGTCCCTATGGAGCGGTGCGCAGGGGCCCCCTACCGAGCCGGTGATGTTGGCCGTGTTAATGAGCTGCTGGTCGCTGTAGGCGATGACGGCGCCGTAGTTTTCCTTGAACTTTTGGAAGGCAGCAGTGACGCCGTCCTCCTGCACCACCGGAGAGTTGGCCATGGCGTCCAGCCTTCCGGTATTGGCTTCCGATTCGCGCTTGATCAGGTCGCTTTCCTGATTCAGCACCAGGTCTTTTTCCTGGTCGTCGTCCACCTCTGCCACCACGTTGGTGTAGCGGGCTGTGAACTCCTGGAGCAGTGGATCGTACAGGTTCATGGAGTTGTCCACGATGCCGCGTTGTTTGTCCAGGCGCTCAACATCGGCCCGCTGGACCCCGCTGGGACGGAACAGCGCGAACCACGTGCCGAAGCCCCCTGCCACCAACGCGAGAGCCACGATCATCACGATGAGCGTGGTGCGCCGCGAACTGCCGTTCGCCGGTTTAATGCTTGTCTCGTCCAAAATCAGACCCCCCAATGTTTCCAACCAGCTTAGACGTCGTGCTGAAGCCGTTTCACGAAAAGCTTGGTCCGTTCCTGACGGGGTGCCCGCAGCACCTCGGCGGCAGGGCCGCGTTCGACCACAACGCCGCCATCCATGAAGATGACCTCATCGGCCACGTGCCGGGCGAACGCCAGCTCGTGGGTCACGATCACCATGGTCCAGCCTTCTTCCGCCAGCTCCTTGATGACGCCGAGGACATCGCCCACGAGTTCAGGATCCAGGGCTGAGGTGGGCTCGTCGAACAACAGCAACTGGGGCTTCAGGGCCAGCGCCCGGACAATGCCCACACGTTGCTGCTGTCCGCCGGAGAGCTCAAAGGGATAAGCGTCGCGTTTGTCCGCCAGGCCCACCCGCTCCAGCAGGCGCCCGGCCTCAGCGATTGCTTCGGCCTTTGGGCGCTTCTGTACCTGCACGGGCCCTTCGATGATGTTCTTAAGCACCGTCATATGCGGGAACAGGTTGTAGTGCTGAAAGACCATGGCACTGCGATCGCGCAGTGCGGCGATGTCCTTCTTGCCCACCTTGGCACCGAAATCGATGGCAAGCCCGCTTGAGGCATCGCCGCTCCCGAAGGTGACCGTACCGGCGTCGGGAATTTCCAGGCCATTGAGCGAACGCAGCACCGTGGTTTTGCCGGAGCCGGATGGTCCGATCAAGGCCACAACCTGTCCGCGGCGTATATCGATATCGATATCCCGCAACACGGTGTTGCTGCCAAAGGCCTTGGCGAGGTTCCGTGCCTCCAGGACCATGCTGGAGGGATCAGTGGGCGACATAGCGGTCCAATCTTCTCTCCACCGCGGATTGCGCTGTGGAGAGAACCAGGCAGATGACCCAGTAGACCAGGGCTGCCTGCAGGTACAGGGCCATGAACTCCTGGCTGAAAGCGGCGATCTGCTGGGCGTTCCGGAACAGTTCGGTGACCAGGATCAGTGATGCAAGGGACGTGTCCTTCACCAAAGAGATAAAGGTGTTGGACAACGGTGGAACGGAGACGCGGGCTGCCTGCGGAAGGATGATCCGCACCAGGGTCTGTCGGTTGGACATGCCGATGGTGTGCCCGGCTTCCCACTGGCCCTTGGGCACGGACAGGATGGCTGCGCGGATGATCTCGGCAGCGTAACCGCCCACGTTCAGGGAGAACGCGATGACCGCACTGGGCCAAGGATCAAGCTTTACCCCCACGCTGGGCAGACCGTAGAAGATCACGAAGAGCTGAACCAGCAGGGGAGTACCGCGGATCACCGAAACGTAGAAGCGGCCGATTCCCGAGAGCACGACGTTGGGACTCAACCGCAGCAACGCCACGAGCAATGCAAGCACCAGCCCGAAGGCGAAGGACATCAGAGTGAGCGGAATGGTTCCGGTCACGGCCCCGGTGATGAGTGGCCCGAAGGAACTCCAGACGAGGTCCCAGTTCATCTATTTGGTGACGTCCGCGCCGAAGTACTTGTCCGAGATTTTCGCCAGTGTTCCGTCGGCACGGAGGTCTTCCAAAGCCTTGTCCACGGCCTTGGTGAGCTCGGTGGAACCCTTGCGGAAGACCAGCGCGCTCTCAGTCTTGTCCGGCGCTTCCGCGGCAACCTTCAGGCCGGAATCGGGAGTCGTCTTGGCGTAGTCCAGGTAGGTGAGTTTGTCGTTCACCGTGGCATCCACCCGGCCTTGCTGAACCAAGGTTGCGGACTGGGCCCAGCCTTCAACGGCCTGGACATTGGCGCCTGCCTCGACGGCCATCTTGTAGAAGTTGCTGGTGAGGGACTGTGCGGTGGTCTTGCCCTTGAGGTCGGCGAAGCTGTTGATGCTGGAGTTGTCCGACTTGGTGACCACTACGCCCGTGGAGATCGTGTAGGGGGTGGAGAAATCGTACTTGGCCTTGCGCTCATCGTTGATGGAGATCTGGTTGGCGATCGTGTCGAAGCGCTTGGAATCGAGGCCAGCGAAGATGCCGTCGAACTGGGTTTCCTGGAAGGTTGCCTTGACGCCGAGCTTCTCGGCGACAGCCTTGGCGATTTCGACATCGAATCCCGTGAGGTCGCCGGCGCCCTCGGCATGGAAGCTGAACGGGCGGTAGGTGCCTTCAGTGGCGATGACCAGTTCGCCCTTGGACTTCACATCGGAAAGGGAGGTGTCCCCGCCTGACTGTGCCGGTGTTGATCCTCCGCCGCAGGCCGAAAGGGCAAGGGCAGCGGAAGCCAAGGTGGCGGCAAGGATGGAACGACGGGTGCGGAGGCTGTTCATGGAGCCATCTTAGTCACCGGAGGGGAACGGTTCTGCGGTGGACACCGGTACGGGGTAAAACCGGCGTTAAAAAGGCTGAGTGGGGGCGGTCCCCAACAGCCCGCCACCACTCATCCCCCCAATTGTGCTCACATGGGCGCCACATCCACCGGAAACCCGTTCTCTGATTCCGGTGTCAGGCTGCTGCCGCATTCACACATTCATGATTGTGCCACGATCTAATGGTTTTGTGAAAGTCTTACGTCGAGAGACGTTGTTTACGACGCGCGAAGGCTTTAGAAAACCAGATGCCGGCCAATCCGATGCACGTAAACAGGGCTGCCGAGTAGTTGATCAGCACCCGCAACCACGCCTCCGAAAAGGGGATCAGCGGGAAGAACTGGGACAGCAAAAGGAGCGACAAACCCAGCAGCAGCAAGCCCGAAGCCACGCGCAGCAGCATCGGGGCCTGGCTCACCACCGTGCGCCAAATGGCCGGTAGCAGGCAGGCGGCGACGAACCCCGGATAGAAGCGGCCCATGAACGCGTAGGCCTCAAGGGAGGGTCCCCACACCAGGCCGCTCATCCCGGCCGACGAACCCCGGGTGTCCGTGAGCAGGAAAAAGTAGATGGTCAGCGCGCCCACTATCGCTGCAACGGTGATGCCAATGGGGCCACGGATGGCCCGCAAAGCAGACTCCGACCCGAAAGCCGTGGCGATCTTGATGCCCATGAAGAAGAACGTGGCATACAGCAGGAAGCGCAGAATCAGGTTGCCGATGTTCATCCCGCCCAACCAACCATCAATAACCAGGTAGGGAGCTTCGATACTGATGAAGATACTGAGTGAGATCAACGAAAAAATGTAGAACACCACGCGGTTTTCCCCGCGCAGCGCGCTGGGTATCCGTGCGACAGTGATCGCAAGGCAAACTACCAGCGTGACCCAGGGCAGGACAGCCGTCATCCGAGGTTCTCCCAAATTCTTTCAGTACGTTCATGGTCTTGTTCTTGTCGTCGAAGAGTCTTTCCCAACGCCAAAAGCCGTTCACCGGCAAGGGTCACCAGTGCACTTTGGCTCATCCGGTCCAAAGCTTCGCGGCGGGCATTCGGTGCCCACCCGGCTTCGGCCTCCGTGATCAGCCCACCTGCCACCAGGCCGCCCGCCGGGCCGACGCCGGCCGCCCGCGAGGTGGCGATCGCCAGTTCCGGTGGAAGCCGGTTGGCTGTCAGGTGGGCCGAGAAGTTCTGGGGCGCGATGCCCGTGGTGCCGCTGACCCGGTGCCGCAACTCGCCGTCGTCGATCGCGTCCACCCAGTTGCGCACCGACGTAGGGTGCGGCGGCTCCGAAAGGGGAGCGGCGGGGCCAGTCCCGGGCTCGCTGCGCTCGACCACCGCGCGCAACAGGTCGATGGTTGCAACCTGGCTCACCAGCTCGCAGGGGGTGGGTGGGATGGGGTCACCGCGCAGATCGGCGTACAGGTCAAAGGTGGACAGCGCCTGCACCGGGTTGATGTTGAAGCCCCGACTGATGCTGACCAGCGTGGATTCGGCCACCTTGCCGCGGACCAGTTGCTGGGCCAAGGTAGTCCTCTTGATGCCGGCGATCCTGCAGACGTCCGCCGTGCTGGCATCGGGCGCAACGCCATGAAGCCAGCGCTGGAACGCCTTGGACTGTAAGGGCATGTGGAACTCTCTGTGATGTGACGCGCGGCAAACCAGCAGATGCGGTAAGTGGGAGTACAGATCGATTTTACGCCGTCGCCACATTGAATTATGCTTGATGATTGAACCCGCTGGTCCGTACACCCCCCAAGTCCGGACCGGCGGGTTTTTCCATGCCCGCGGGAATCGCGGCCGGATGATCTGCGTTCCCATTGCTGGAGGATAGACAAATGACTGCAACCTTGGTGGCCAAGGAACTTGCCGGTGGTCACGGCCACCGCACACTCTTTTCCAAGCTTTCCCTCACAGTGGCGCCCGGCGACGTAGTGGGCGTGGTGGGGGCCAACGGCGCCGGCAAATCAACGCTGCTTCGTATCCTGGCCGGCGTGGACCAGCCCCAGGAAGGCAGCCTCAGCCTGGCACCCTCGGATGCCTTTGTGGGATGGCTGCCGCAGGAACACGAGCGCACGCAAGGTGAGTCCATCGCGGGCTACATTGCGCGCCGCACCGGTTGCGCCCGGGCCACGTCGGAGATGGAAACCACCGCCGAAGCGCTCGGTTCGGGGGCTCCCGGCGCAGATGATGCGTACTCCCTTGCCTTCGACCGTTGGATGGCCTCCGGTGCTGCCGACCTGGAAGACCGCATTCCCGCTGTACTGGCGGACCTCGGGCTCGACGTCGGAGCCGACGCCCTGATGACCGGCCTCTCCGGCGGGCAGGCGGCCCGCGTGGCGCTGGCCGCGCTGCTGCTGAGCCGCTTCGACGTGGTGCTCCTGGACGAACCCACCAACGATCTCGACCTCGACGGACTGGCACGCTTTGAAGCCTTCGTTCAGGGTTTGCGTGGGGGAGTGGTCCTGGTGTCCCACGACCGCGAATTCCTGGCCCGCTGTGTCACCACCGTTGTGGAACTGGACCTGGCCCAAAACTCGGTGGCAGTCTACGACGGCGGCTACGAATCCTTCCTCGAAGAGCGCGCCGTCGCCAAGCGGCACGCCCGTGAGCGCTACGAGGAATACGCCAACACCAAGGCCGACCTCGTCTCCCGCGCCCGCACCCAGCGTGAGTGGAGCTCCCAGGGCGTCCGGAACGCCATGAAGAAAAACCCGGACAATGACAAGATCCGTCGCGCCGCCAGTACTGAATCCTCCGAGAAACAGGCGCAGAAGGTCCGCCAGATGGAGTCCCGTATCGCCCGGCTCACCGAGGTGGAAGAGCCCCGCAAGGAGTGGCAGCTCCAGTTCAGCATCGGCCAGGCACCCCGCTCAAGTGCCGTCGTCGCAACCCTGCGTGACGTCGTCGCCCGGCAAGGCGACTTCACGCTGGGGCCGGTCAACCTCCAACTCAACGGCGGGGAACGGATCGGCATCACCGGACCGAACGGCGCGGGCAAGTCCACGCTGCTGCGCCTGCTGCTGGGGACACAACAACCGGACGACGGCGAGGCCTCCATGGGAGCTTCGGTCGCCATCGGCGAAATCGACCAGGCACGTGGACTGCTCGACGGCGGCCGGCAGCTCGGTGACGCCGTGGAAGCTGTGCTGGCGGACTGGAACAGCGCGGACGTCCGCACCCTGCTGGCCAAGTTCGGACTCAAGGCGGACCACACCTCCCGCACCGTGGACTCGCTGTCCCCGGGTGAGCGGACCCGTGCTGCGCTCGCCTTGCTGCAAGCCCGCGGCGTGAACCTCCTCGTCCTGGATGAACCCACCAACCACTTGGACCTGCCCGCGATCGAACAGCTCGAAGAGGCGTTGGAGAGCTACGAAGGCGCGCTCCTGCTGGTTACCCACGACCGCCGGCTGCTGGAAAACGTTCGACTCGATTCGCGGTGGCACCTGGACAACGGACAAGTCCGGGAACTCCACCACACCACAAACCAGGAGAAGTAACGCATGAGCATGGACGGCGTGGCCTGGAGCTCGCTCTACAAAATCACCCGGGCGCAGAGCGGCTCCAAGCCGTTCTCCAAGGAAACCCTGAAGAGAGTCCTGGCTTTCGCGGCCCCGCACAAGGGCAAGCTCATTGCCTTTGTGATCGCGTCCATCGCCGGGGCCGTACTGGCCGTGGCCACGCCGGTGCTGGCCGGCCAGGTTGTAGACGCCATCATCGCCAATGCAGGTGTGGGAACCGTGGTCTGGTTGGCCGTGCTCATCGCGATTGTTGCTGTTGGTGAGGCAGGAGTGGGACTGCTGACACGCTGGCTCTCCTCCACGATCGGCGAGGGTGTCATCGTGGACCTCCGCACCCGGGTGTTCGACCACGTGCAGCGCATGCCCATCGCGTTCTTCACCCGGACACGGACCGGTGCCTTGGTGAGCCGTTTGAACAACGACGTCATCGGTGCCCAGTCCGCCTTTGCGGGAACCCTGTCCGGGGTGGTCAGCAATGTGGTGGCTTTGGCGTTGACCCTTGCCGTGATGCTCAATACTTCCTGGCTGGTCACCGTCCTCGCCATGGTGCTGCTGCCTATCTTCCTGATCCCGGCACGGCGCATGGGTTCAAAACTGGCCGATCTCCGACGCGAGGCAGCCGCCCACAACGCAGCCATGGGTACCCAGATGACGGAGCGCTTCTCCGCACCCGGTGCCACCTTGGTGAAGCTTTTTGGCCGGCCGGACGAGGAATCGCGCGAGTTCGCTGCCCGGGCCGGACGCGTACGGGACATTGGTATCCGGACCGCCATGCTTCAGTTCACGTTTGTCACGGCTTTGACCTTGGTTTCGGCGTTGGCATTGGCTCTTGTGTACGGCCTCGGTGGTTGGTTGGCCCTCAGCGGCCAGCTCGCTCCGGGCGACGTTGTGGTCCTGGCGCTCCTGTTGACCCGCCTCTACGCCCCTTTGACGGCACTCTCCAACGCCCGGGTGGAGATCATGAGCGCGCTGGTCAGCTTCGAGCGCGTTTTCGAGATCCTGGACCTGAAGCCACTCATCACGCAGAAGCCGGACGCCGTCGAGGTTGCTCCCGGCCCGGTTGCGGTGGAGTTTGACGATGTCCGCTTCTCCTACCCGTCGGCGGACAAGGTGTCCTTGGCATCCTTGGAGGAAGTGTCCACCCTGGACACCCGCGGGGGCGAGGAAGTGCTGCACGGGATCAGCTTCCGGGTTGAACCGGGCCAGACTGTGGCGTTGGTAGGTTCCTCCGGTGCCGGAAAGTCGACCATCGCCCAGTTGTTGTCCCGCCTGTACGACGTCGATTCCGGAGCCGTGCGCTTCGGCGGCCACGGACCGAAAACGGGCACCGACGTCCGGGACATCACCTTCGATTCGCTGCGTGACACGCTGGGCATGGTGACCCAGGATGGCCACCTCTTCCACGAAACGATCGCCTCGAACCTGCGCCTCGCCCGGCCGGATGCCACCGACGAGGACATGTGGGACGTGCTCCGGCGTGCGCGGCTGGAGCCCATGATCCGGTCATTGCCCGATGGTTTGGAGACCGTGGTGGGGGAGCGCGGCTACCGGCTCTCCGGTGGCGAGCGCCAACGGCTTACCATTGCCCGTTTGCTGATCAAGCAGCCCCGCGTCGTGATCCTGGACGAGGCTACGGCAGCGCTTGATTCCACCAACGAAGCTGCCGTTCAGGCGGCCTTGGGCGAGGCGCTCGAGGGGCGTACCGCCGTCGTGATTGCGCACCGCTTGTCCACCATCCGTGCCGCGGACGCGATCCTGGTGGTGGAGGATGGCAGGATCGTCGAGCGCGGCACCCACAGCGGGTTGCTCGCGGCGGACGGCCGTTACTCTGAGCTGTACCGGACCCAGTTCGCGGAGGCTACGGCAGTGGCCCAGGAAGCGGTCCCGGAGCTGTAGACCCAACTGGGTAACAGCAAACGTTCCACTGGCACCTCAGTGGAGCGTTTGCTGTTACTTACTTGGGTGCTGCGAGGGCGGGCAGGACGTGGTCCGTCAGGAGCGGGGCCAAATCTGCGGGCAGGGGTGCGTCGAGGTCGAGCCAGCGGATTTCGGCTATTTCCGCAGAAGGGTGCGCCTCCCACGTCCCCGGGGCCGTGAAAACGGTGGCCTCGATGGTGGTCTCGTCCTCGTTGGCGGCGATGGCATGCCAGACGCCCAAGGGTTCCAGATCCTCCGGGGCCACCTCGATGCCGACTTCCTCGAAGAGCTCCCGGGACGCCGCCTGGGCAGCTGTTTCTCCGGTCTCGGGCTTTCCGCCGGGGTGCATGAACTTCTCCGTGCCGCGTTTTCGGACGGTGAGGAGCTGACCTGCCTGGTTGTAGACGCAGACGGCGCTGACCACGATCACGTTCATGAATTCCTCCTCAGGTGCGATTCCAGCAGCAGGTCCTTCGCCGGGCCCCGGACGTCCCAGGTGAAGCTGAACGCGTCCGGCCCCTCCCACAGGTAGTTGACGCGGTAATCGTCCGGATCGCACCAGTGTTCGTCCTGGTGGCCCTGCTCCGTGAAACTCATGACATGGAAGGGCCGGCCGTCAGGAAAGAACACGTCCATGGACTCCGGGCTGCTGCCCGGCCTCAGGCGGTATTCGCGGAAGGCGGGTCCCGAGTGGGTGGGCCAGTGCATGGTTCCGTCTTCGCGGTAGTCCAGCCCGCCGTCGGGGTTCTCTTGATAGCGCACGACGCCGGTGAAGGAACCTTTGGTGCCCGTGGCGCGGTCCAGGAGTGTCCGCTCCACCACCCAGCTGCCGGCCAGGTAGGCCCGCAGGTCCGGGGTGGGCTGCTGATGGTTCAAGTGCCCTCGATTGGAATCGAACCAACGACACCGGCTTTAGGAGAGCCGTGCTCTATCCACTGAGCTACGAGGGCCTGTGTCCGCGGCTTGGAATCCCACTGCTGGAGCTCGAGGGCCCGGACACGACTACAAGCATACAAGCTGCCGGGGCGCTGCCCGAACACCGCTAGGCTGGCGGTCATGGAAGGGCATCAGATTGCACCTGCGCAGGCCGGGGGGTTCCTCCCGGACATCCGCAGTACCAGGGCGAACATCGGTGGATGGGCCCAGTTGAGCGTGGTCCAGTATTTCGTGGCGGAGGCTGCCGTGATCGAGGCCTGGGCCGGTCCTGAGGCCTACAGCAGGGCCACCGGTTTCATCAGCGACCTGGGGGCTGTTTCCTGCGGCGTGTACGAGGACCGGGCCGTGTGTTCGCCGTTGCACTGGCTGATGAATGCGTCCTTCGTGGTCCAGGGCCTGGCCTTGGTCCTTGGTGCGCTCTTCCTGACAGCAGGGCTGTTGTGCGTCGCGGCAAGGCCGGGGATCCAGGCGAGGCGTTTCCGCGAGGTTTACGGCAGTGCGGCCCGGGCCAGGGTATTGACGGTGCCGTGGATCCTGGCCGTCGCTGTCCGGATCCTGACGGGAGTGGCGGGGCTGGGAACGGTGATTGTTGGCCTGGTGCCGGAAGACGTGGGCTCACCGTGGCATTTCGCCGGTGCCCTCATGTTCTTCATCGGCGGAGGATTTGCTTTGCTGATGCTGGCCATACTGTGGCTCCGGCAAACTCCCGTCAGCTGGTTCCTCGCTGCATGCGCGGTGGTCTGCCTGGGCGCGCTGGTGATTGGCGGCGTCACTGGAATGGACGTGCCGCAGCCTGGGACCCTGGAACGCCTCATGGGCTATCCAGTGACCATAGGCCTGGCAGCCGCGGGCTTGGTGATTGCCCAGCGCGTGCGGACGGAACGCAAGTCGCTCAGGGCCGGTTGAGGAAGTACTCCCGGAATTCCTCCAGCGAGGAATCACCTGTGTAGCCGAGGGCACGGGAGCCCACCGACACCGAGTCATCCGGTGAAAAGATACTGATCGCGAAGGATCCGTTGGCCAGTGTCGTCGTTTTTTCGAGCATCGCCGGCAACGCTTTGTCCAAAGCCTCGGCAAGTGAGGCTTGGTCGGAGCCTGCCCCTGTCAGCTTTGCGGTGATGAAGTTTCCGGACGTGTTCATGTTTATGTGTACCTGTGCACTCTTGACTCCGGGCGCCGACATCGCCGCATCCTGCATTTCCTTGCTGAGCCGTTCCGCTTTGGACGGGCCACCCACACCGCACGCTGTGATGCCGAGCAGGAACAACCCAATGATCAGTACTGATGCAATCGGCCGGGGAAGTTTGCTCAAGATCATTGCTTTCGGGAGATGCCGGACACGGTTGAGGACACCTGGCTTGCGTCGTTGGTCAGGAACTGCTGGGTGGAGTCCTTATGACTGTACTGGTTGATGGGACCGCCGCCCTCCTGGCGCGTTACTGAATCCACGTAGCTATTCGAATCGTGGTAGCCGATCCCCGCGAATCCGGGGTCGATATCCGGATTGGGCAAAGTGACCACCAAGGCGTTGTTGTCCCGGCTCATCGAGACACCGCCGGGCAGCATGGTGGCATCCGCCAGGTCCACCCTGGGAACGGGATCGCCGGAGTGTTGCAAGGCCAGCACATCGATGGACGACGGGATCGGGGCCGAGTCCACCGGCGAGCCGTACGTGACGACGTTGGTCACGTTGAACCTGTCCGTGAAGCCGCTGTCCGAAGCCAACGCCGTGGCGATCATTCCGCCCTGGGAATGTCCTGACAGCATGACCGGCGCTCCCGGCGGAATCCCGGCTTTCTCCATGGCCATGCTGACGGCTTGGGCGGCCGTCGACAGATTCCCGCCAGCGAGTTCAAGGTTTCCGGTGAGGTCCGTGGCGTTGGCCGCGCCGTCGGGCATCCAGCGCGTGGTGCCCGGAATGCTGACGATGCAGGCTGGCGGGCTGCCTGGTTTTTCAACCGTGGTGATCCTGATGCCGGTATCCTCCGTACCGTCCTTGCCCGCGTCGGAGTACGCGGCGTCCGTGGCCGCAAGGATGGCACTGACGCTTGACGGAACCGGCGTGACAGCTCTGCCGTTGGCATCTGTTTCGCCGGGCGTGCCCACCGTGAGCGGAACGGGGTTCCCCGCCACCGGCCGGCCGTCATCCATCAGATGCGGGTTCTGGAAACCGAAACTGGTCACCGTCGCGGCGGTGTTCAAAGTTGCCGCCAGGAACAGCACGCCGTTGGACGCCAGCTGGATGATCGATGGTGGTTCGCCCGATGTCAGCCATCCCCAGCCCATGTTCACCAGGTCACCGACGCGGGTGACACGGTTTTCTTCGGCATCCATCAGGTTTCCGATTGGGAGCGGTGCCAGGTCCTGGGCGAGATGCCACATGCTCGAGGCGGTACCGGCCAGAGTGCTGGTGACCTGGCCAAAGCTGGTCCACAGCCCGCCCGCATCGTCAGCAGCAGCATCCAGCAGCCGGTCCAGGGTTGACGTTCCAGCGGTACCGCCTGATGTGGTGCTGGCGGCCAGTTGCTCCTCAATATTCCGTTGCACGGCGCGCGAGGCGGCTTCAAGCGCATGTCCGGCGGCGACGAGTTGGCTGCGGTAGGCCTTCCAATCCTGGGTGAACCGCTGCCCGTCGTCGCCGTGCCACTCCACAGTGGCAATGAGCGGCGTGAGGCTGCCACTCAGGTCCAGCAACCGTTGGCTGCTGTGCTCAAATTCCCTGCTTAGGCGCCGGCCATCCTCCACATCCATTCCGTACAGGCTCATGCGCGCACAATCCCTTTGCCGCTGCCTGTGACGACGCTGGCAAGGTATTCACGGGCGCCCAGGAGGGACCACGCGAACCCGCTTGCGATGTCGGTTGCTGGAACCGGCACCAAGGATGCCATGGGACCTTCTGCGCTCGTTGCTTGCACGCAGTACAGCCGGTCCGCCACGCCCCAGATCTGCCGGCGCAGGTAAGGCCGGGAACCATGTTCCGTGGCGCGGGGAATCGCCGTCACCTCAAGGTGGATAGTGCAGCCGACGTCGGCTGCGGTGGGCTGGGGATGGTCGTCAGGGGAGTCAAACGGCGGGGGCAGGTCCGGAAAATGGCGGCTGAGGGACGCCCAAGCGTCTTCCTCCCGGAAGAAGGAAACCTCGACGGCGTTGCGGACTTCCGTTGCCGCTACACGTCCCGCTTCGGTACCGAAGCGGCGGCGATAGGAAACGCCGACGCCCCGCCCGCCGGCCAGGCCGACGTCTGTGTGGACCGACTCCAGCGTGTCCCCAAACCGGGCCGTGTCCCCAAATTGAACAACGCTGGACGCTTTCAGCGGTGCCGACGCCGCAAGGAAGACCGCCAGCACCCATTGCTGTGACATCACCCCGCGGGCATCGAGAATGCCGGTGCTGAGGAGTTCCTCCGCAATTGCCGGTGTAACGTCACCCTGCGCCTGCAGGGAAGCCTGGTAGGCGGAAAGGTCTGCGTCCTCGCTGTCCATCGCTTCGGCAGCCTTGCGGACAGTTGCTGCCCAAGCCAGACCGCTGATCTCAACGACGTTGAGCCTGGAACCGGCTCGAATTTCTCCCACGAATTTCCCCCAATTCACTCCGCACGCCCGGAACCTGGCGCCAAGCCTCACGGTATCGGCGGGGGATCGGGTGGGGAATGGGGAGAAGTGCCCGGACTGGCCGGGCGCGGGAGACGGCTCAAACAGCCGTGATCAGGCGGCGCGCTTCTTTCCCAGGAACACGGCAACCACACCGCACACCAGGCTCACCAGGAAAAGTACCCACGACGCAACGGTGACCGCAGACGCCACGGCGACCGAGCCGGCGTCGGGCGTTTCCGTTGCCAGCACCGAGTCGATGGCGACGTTTGACCACAAGTGGGCCACCGCAAAAAGCAGGGGAGCGGCCCACATGGCCCAGCGCCAGGACTTGCGGGCCACGTTGGTGCCGATGAGCAGCAGCCAGCTGAAGCCAAAAATCAAGGGAAACAGGGTGCCTGCGGTCTTGTGGACGTAATTGAGCTGGCCGCGGGCGGAGTCGTCCATGGCAGTGTGCAGTTGGGCGATGTAGTCCTGGGAGAAACCGCCGATCAGGGAGTCCGGCATTGCAAGGCCGCCGGAGAGCTGCGTCATCTGGTTCAGGGTCAGCAGGTGCAGGTACCAGAAGAGGAACAAGCTGGCCACGACCCCCGCGATCACGATCAACTTGGAGTTGCTTTGCGCCTTCTGCGGCGTGCGCTGCGTGGTGGCGTTGATGACGGGAGGCAGCGAGTGATCGGGAACCACTGCCTTTGCTCCGTGCTTTTTGATGCGCTGCGCTGGTGTCTTGGCCATGTCATTCATTATCCCGCCACATAAGCTGGACACATGACCACCGGCAGGCACACCGCAACTGAACTCGATCCGTCACTCGATGACTACCAGCTGGCCAGCGCCCTGGTCCGCGAAGCAGGGCAGCTGGCGTTGCTCATGCGGATGGGCGGGCTGCAGGGCGAACGCAAAACCTCAATTTCCGACGTCGTCACCGCCGCGGACCACGCCGCGGAGGCCTACGTCCTGGACCAGTTGCGGCGCTGCAGGCCCGAGGACGGGATCCTCGGCGAAGAGGGAGCCTCGGTAGCCGGGACCAGCGGACGGACCTGGGTGATCGACCCCGTGGACGGCACCTACAACTTCCTGCACGGTTCCACGTACTGGTGCTCCGCCATCGCCTTGAAGCGGGATGACGCAGACCATGGCGGCAACCCTGTAGCGGATCCGTCGGTCCTGCTTGGCGCCATCTACCAGCCCGAACTGGATAAGCTGTGGCTGGGCGGCGAAGACCAGCCGGCCACGCTCAACGGCGAGCCGATCTCCGGTTCCGGCGATGTGTCCGTTGCCGAAATCTCTGCCGCCACCTACATCCACCCCACCTGGCTCGCGGACCCCCGCACAGCCATGCCCTGGCACGCCGCCGCCATCACCGCAGCGTCCCTGCGGATGTTCGGCTCCGGCTCGTGCGACCTCGGCCGGGTGGCCGACGGCGAACTCGGTTGCTGGTTCCAGCACAGCTGCCCCGAATGGGACTGGCTCCCCGGCAAGGCGATCGTGCGTGCAGCAGGCGGGGACACCGCCGTCGTCAAGGTCAACGGGATGAACTGGTTCGTTGCAGGAAGCCCGACGGCGGTCCGCGAGTTGGGCGCTGCCCTCACCTCGGTTCCCCAGTTTGCTTAGTAGCTGAACAGCTTGCTTAGTAGCCGAAGGGGGCGTTAACCCCTTCGGGTACCCCCGCGGCTGAGCCCCCGAACTGCTTGTTATTTTGCAGCGGGGGGCGCTTGCCCCCACAGTCTCAGCTGCAGAACAGCCCTGTCCTGCAGCGTTCGCAAGGGGGAATACTTGAACAGCAAGAGCAAGCTGTGGCCCACTGCCGTGGGCGTCACAGCGGTATCGGCCCTGGCCATCGGCCTCGTGGCCGCACCGGCGGCAAACGCAGCACCCACCGACGTCATCTCGGTGGGCAGCGGACAGATCATCGACGGGTCCGTCCTGACGCTTCCGAACTTTGCCAGCCTGGCATCCAACGGAGCAGCAACTGCCCAGCAGATCGGCACCCCGCCGTCCGGCCCGGCAGTCATTGAAAACAACACTCCGCTGGACCTCAGCGCCGTGTTCGGCGTCGTCAACGTGGGCGCGGGCAACATCCCGCTCCTCCAGAACAACGGCATCATCCAGGTCGGGGCTGTGAGCCAGTATGGCAAGGCAGTAAACGACGGTTCTTCGGAAGCGTTCTCCGGTACTGTGAGCGGCGCCCCGGGCTTGGTGACCTTGCCCGGCGGCCTCCCGACCTCCGGCGATCCTTCCATTCCCGCGGCCCGCATCAATGTCGGCACTGCCGGCATCCTGGGTGGCACGGACCTGGTCAACGTGAACCTCCAGGTGGCTACCCTCGCGGCAGCAGCAAAGAAGGACCAGGGTGCAGCACCCCAGGGTGCATACTCCGTGGCCGGCGTCTCCGCTGAAGTTGGCGGCACGGTCATCGGCGGCGTCGCCGGCACCATCAGCACCGCCATCAACACGGCCAACGCCATCCTGACCCCCTTGGGCGTCACGGTGGCCAACCCGGTAGCAGGTGGAACCATCTCCATCACGGAAGCTGACCTCCTGGCTGTTGCCGGCGTCGCTGACCTGAACTCCCTGCCGGCCGGCACAGACCTGATCTCCTTCCTGCCGCAGGCTGTTGCCAACAAGCTGACCTCCGTTGTTAGCAGCACCCTGGCAACCGCCACGACTGCCGTGAACGGCCTCGGTCCGATCGCTCAGATCGTCGCCGGACCCGCCCTCGCCGCTTTGACCACAACCTTGAACGGCGTCACCGGCGCCCTCGCCAGCAGCATTGTGGCTCCCTTGAGCACCGCGCTGACGGCCCTGGTTTCGGCCAAGGTCAACGTCCAGGAAACCGCACCGTCAGGCGCCTTCACCCAGCGCGCCCTGCAGGTTGCAGTCGCCGGTGGCTCCATCGCCACCGTCAACCTGGCAAACGCAACGGTTGGCCCCAACCTTGACGCAGCGGCGATCCCGCTGGTCAACACCGACACCATGGCGATCACCGGTGGCGTGGCCCTCCTGGCACTGCTCAGCTGGCTGTTCGTCCGCTCACGCCGCCGCACCGCGGTTGCCGCTGCCTGATCGCTCCGGCGACCAAGCAACGGCGAAAGGAGAACTGTCAATGTACGGCAATAACTGGACTGCCGGCGGCACGGCCGCAGGCGGTACCACGCTGGCTGTCACCGGTGCCCCAACCCTCGGTTGGGTCATCCTGGTGGGGGTTGCCCTGCTGATCACCGGCTTTGTGGTCCTGCGCAACAGCAGGCTCAAAGCGGCAAAGCGGGGAACCGATCCCAACGCGTAATACCATCGGCGGGACGGCTCTTCACGGGCCGTCCCGCCACCCCCATTTTTCCCGGGCCTTCCCGCCCTCGCCCAAGCATCGGAAGTAAATGTCGGTACTCGAATCCGCACAGGCGCTGGCTTTTGTGCTCCTGGTGGTTTTTCTGTCGTACATCCTGGTGATTCTGGTGCCCTTCCTCCGGCGCAAACCCGATCCCGAAGGTGATCCCGGCTCTTTCTCGTGGCACGTGTTCATTCCGTGCCGGGACGAAGAGGTGGTGATCGGCGAGACACTGGGATTGCTGCGGAAGCAATTTCCCGAAGCCCACGTCTGGGTTGTCGATGACGACAGCGACGACGCAACCGCGGATATTGTCGATACCGCTTCACTTCGGGATCCCATGATCCACCTGGTCCGCCGGCGTCGTCCGCTGGCACGCACCGGCAAAGGCGATGCACTCAACGCCGCCTACCGCACCCTGGACGGTTGGCTCCCGGCCGACGTCGACCGTTCTTCGGTGATCGTCCTGGTGGTCGACGCCGATGGTCACCTGGCTGACAACGCGTTCCGCCAGGCAGCTGGTCCCCTTGCATTCGGCGACCCTGAAGTCGGGGCCGCCCAAACCGCCGTCTGGATGTCCAACCTGCAGGACCCCTCGCTGGAGGGCGGCACCGGCCTGCAGCGGCTCAAGAAGTCCTTCGGGCGGTACCTGGTCCTCATGCAGGACATGGAATTCCGTACAACCATCGCGGCCATGCAGTCGCTAAGGCGCCACACGCTGACGGTCGGCCTGGGAGGCAACGGCCAGTTCACGCGGCTTTCGGCCCTGGATGTCATTGCCAAAACCTCCGGACAGCCATGGCATGGGGCATTGCTGGAAGACTACGAGCTCGCCATCCACATCATGCTCGGTGGCTACAAGACGGTCTACATGCATGACACGCATGTGGCACAGGAAGCGCTCCCGGACCTGCGCCGCCTCCTGACCCAGCGCACCCGTTGGTGCCACGGCGGCATGCAGTGCAGTGTGTACCTGAAGCGGATCTTCGAATCGCCCTACTTCAGCAACGTTGGCGCCATCGAATCCAGCTACTTCCTGGTCCAGCCGTTCATCCAGATTCTTGGCCTGGTCCTGTGGCCCACGCTCTTCATCACCATGGTGGCGCAGGGTTCGCTGACCATGGGCAGCTTCGGCGCGTGGATCAGCGCGGCCTGGTTCATCATTCCCTTGATCTTTGCCACGGGCGTACTGCCCTTCGCGTTGTGGGGACTGGTGTACCGGAAGCAGGTCGCGCCCGAGAAGAACTTCATGCTCGGCGTGCTCTGGGGCTTCGGCTACTGGCTCTACATGTACCAGAACTACATCACGGTGCTGAGGGCCACCTACCGCCTCATCACAGGCCGGCAAGGCTGGGCCAAGACCCGCCGCAACCAGGAAGCCGACGTCAAACTCCTAGCGAAGGAAGCGTAGTGGTTATGAGCGCCGAAGCCGGCAACATCAGCATCCCCTCAGGACCCCGGGCAATCCCCGTGCGGAAGGCACGCGGTGGTGGCCTCATCGGGCTGGTCTTCCTTGCTGCTGCAGCAGCAGCGATGCTGCAGCAGGAACACATCCGGTCCGCCGAAGCCTGGCTTATGTCCGTAATTTTCGACGGCGTACTCGGCGGCACATCCTACAGCGTGGATGACATCATTTTCCACAACGTGGGCGGTGGCCAGCCGTTCGCCCTGCAAGTGACAGGACTGTGCTCCAGCGCGGTCCTGCTCGCCCCGATCGCGGGCCTGGCCGGAATCTTTTTCCTGATGGGACGCATCCCCGTGTCCCGGCTCATGCCTGCAGCAATCATTGCGCTGGCCATTGTGTGCATCAGCAACGCCACCCGCTATTTCATGATCGCAGCGGCCCAACAAAGCTGGGGCCAGCAGGGTTTTGACCTCATGCACCACTTCCTGGGTTCTTTCGTGGTGATTTTCGGGTTCGTGGCCGCCATCATCGTCCTGGTCCGGGCCGCCGTCGTCCGCAAGGGCCGCCCGGCCACCCGAGGCAAGGGCCGGCGTGCGTCGTCGTAACCCGTTCCGCGAAGCGGCCATCATGGCCGCTGTTGTTCTGATTTCAACGCTGTCAGCCTGTGACCAACCCCAACCAGGCGTGGACACGGCCAATCCGGAAACCGGGCTGTGCCACGTGGTTCCATCACCGGAGGAATACGACGCGGGCAGCGAATCCAGGCCGCCGGTGCCCTGCAGCGAACGGCACACCACGCAGACGTTCCTGGTCACAACGTTCCCTGAACCCCTGGCCAGCCAGGCAGCGCGCCCCAATCAGCAGCAGCTCAAGGCCGCCGGCAGGAGAGTGTGCACCACTGAGGAGCTGCGTAGCTATCTCTCAGCGTCCACCCGGGATGCAACCACCCGACTGACGGTCACCAGCTACTTCCCAAGCCGTGACGCATGGGCAGCAGGTGCCCGGTCGGTTCGATGCGACGTCGCTCTGACGGACCAGCACGGAACACCCCAGGAGACGGGCCTTGACCTCGCGGGTGCGCTGGCTGGACCGAACTCCGCAGTGGTACGGCTCTGCTACCGGCAGGAACTCAAAGATGGCGTCCTTTCCGAGGACGGAGCGGATGTTCCGTGCTCGGAACCCCACACCGCTGAAGACGTCAGCGCCTGGGTTGCGCAGGACGCCTCGCTGGCAACACCCGAGGCCCGGGAAGCACGCTGCCTTCCCTACGCACTGGAGTTCCTCAAGAGTGACAAGCTGCCCGCAGGCGTCAGCGTCCACCCCATCATCCGTACAGTGGGCACCGCCCGAACCATCCGGTGCGCGGTGGCCCCTGCGGACCTTCAAACACCCGGCCAGCCCGTGGCCCTGACGACGGGAAGCCTGGCACCTGTGCGCGTGCCCGGGACCGGGGGAGTGACAAGCAATGGTTGAGCAAGCAAACGGAAACGCGACCGGGCTTCGTGAGCGCACGGCCGAACCCCGGGAAGTGTTCGCCCCTGCCCCGGTTCGAGGCCGGGAACGGAGCAAAGCCCGGCCCGTAAGCAGTGCGGCCCGGTATCTTGCCAGGACCTTCGGACCCGGGGCTTTGCACCTGGGACCCCTTCCCGGGGTGGCCCTGATCGCGGGGCTGGTGTCGGCAGCCATCATGATGGTGCGGCTGCTGATTCCGGAACCCGTAGGCATGGGCGACCAAGGCGACGGGCACAGCCTGGTGTGCTCCCTGGGAGTGATGAACCAGCGGCCCTGGGACTACGCAGAGTTCACGAAATACCTTTACCCCAGCTGGGTTCCCCACACGTTCTACGGCGAAGGCTGCGGGGCCACCGGCACCGGAGAAAGCTACTATTCCTCCCAACTGCTTTTCCTGTGGCTGGGCAAGCTGTTGACCCCCTTGCTGGGCTGGGGGGAGGGGCTGGATACCCGGGCTGTGGGCATCGTCTGCTGTGCAGTATTCGGGCTGCTGATCGCGGCCCTGGTCAACGTACTGCCGGGCCGGGCCTTGTTCCGCGTGCTGATCGCCGGACTGGTGACGGCCGTGATGGCGGACGGCATCTTTGCTGACTTTTTCATCTCGCCGTACAGCGAGGCCGCGGCCTTCCCGGGAATCCTGGCCGTGTCCGTGGCACTGCTCCACTACTGGAATGGACGTGGACCGCGATGGCTGGCTGTGCTGCTGGTTGTCCTTGCCACAGTGTTCACTGTTGCGGCCAAAACCGAGATGGTCTCGTGGTTGCCCATCATAGCCTTGGCGCTTCTCTGGCAGCCCTTGCGGCGCGACCCCACAGATGGGGATGCCACGGCTGAAGGTGACGCGACCGCCGTCGAGCCCCATCCGGCTCCCACCCGGCGTCCGCGCCGGTGGACATGGTTGCTGCCCGCGACGGCGATCCTGGTCATCGCTGCGTTCTCGGCAGGCTTCATCAACGCCCAGCCCAAAAGGTTCTCCGAGGTGAACCTTTACAACGCTGTTTTCGTGGAGCTTCTCCCGTACAGCCCCACCCCCGAAGCCGACCTCCAATGGCTGGGGTTGGACGGCAGTTTCATCAACGCCATGGACACTACCGTGGACTCGACGCGCTCGGCCGTGCACAACCCGCTCTACCACCAGTTCCAAGAGAAGATCAGCCTGGGCACCATCGCCGGCTTCTACGCGACGCATCCCGAACGGCTCATCACCATGGGTGAACGGGGGATCGCCGCCATGCTGACACCTGAGCTGGGCTACGTTGGCTCCTACCTTGAAGGAACCGGCCATGGACCCTACGAAAAGGAACGGCGTTTCCCTGTGGTCCTGGGTCTGTTCAGCGCCGTGAAAGCCGCGCCAGTGGCCTTTGTCGGGATGCAACTGGTGACTCTGCTGCTGGGCCTGGCCGTTGCCTTCCGGAAACGGAGCGCCGTGGGCCGCTTGGCTGTGGTCATGGTGCTCGGATGCTGGTTCCAGTTCTGGGCTGTCATGCTCAACGGTGGGCAGTCGGAGATCTACAAAAACATGATTGTCGCCGGGTTCATGGCAGCACTGTGCGGCCCGCTGTTGGTTGCGGTGATCAGCCTGCTTGCCTCCGACCCAAGGAAGGTGTCCGCGGGCAAGCGCAGGGGCCGGCGGGCAAAGGCGGAGCGGGGTTCAGCCGATCCAGCCGTCGGTGGTTAGCTGCTTGCGGAGGCTGATCACATTGCCGACTTTGACGCCAGCCGTGGTGTAGCGCTGCCTTATTCTGTGCAGATGGGCCTTAACGGTCTGTTCGCTGATGCCCATGGCATCGGCCACCCCGCGCAGGGGCAGGGGATCGCTACCCAGGTAGAGTTCGGCGAGACGTTGCTCGCGCGGTGAAAGCCTGACGCGCTCCGTGGCGCTGTTCTCCAGCTTGCCCACGGCATCAGGATGCACGTACTCCTGTCCGCATGCAGCCGCACGGACGGCCGACTCCGTGTGCTCGGGTCCTGCCGTTTTCGGAATGTAGCCCAAGGCTCCGGCGGAGCGGACAGCGTCGGCATCCCAGGGGTCCAGGGCCGTGGCCAGAACCACAACCCGTAAGCCCGTCTGGTCAAGATGACGGACTGCAGGGACAAGGTCCGCGCGGTGGTCAAGGGTTCCCAGGACCGCCACGGTCGCGGAAAGGCTGGTCCATGCGTCCTCCTGGAGATGGGTTGGAACAGCGGTGAAGCTGGCCGCGACCACGAGGTCGGGCGCATTGCGGCGCAGCCACGCGTCCAGGGTGTCAATCATCAATTGGTGCCGTTCCACCACCACCAGCCTCGTCACCATAGCTTGGGTGCCTTTACGTGGACCATCACGCTGGCTCCGCCCGGGTCTGTATGTACCCGCGGTGCACCCAGCGACTCGACCTCACTCCACAGGGCAGGGGTGCACCGCGCGGGATCGAGGTTGGTCACTCTCCACGTGATCAGCACCAGTTCCCCCATGCCAGGCTCCACATAGATGTGCAGCCTGCCGGGTTCCCCGGCGCCTTCTTGCCCAGGACGGGGGAGGGGCGTGGCGAGCAGCATGGTCACCGAGAGAAACGCGGGGCGCTGTGCCTGCGGTATACGTTGCAGGAGGTCCGGCTGTGCAGCCACTGAAATCCTGGAATCCAGACCCGCCAAGACCAACGACTCCTTGAACCAGTTGCTGCTCTGCACAACCATCAACTGTGAACGCAACCTCGATGCCAGCCGTTGTGCTTCCTCCGCCAGATCCGGCGAGAGTCCAAGGGCTTCGCTTCGGGCCGCCTTGGCGAAGAGCTCCTGGATCTGCAGGTGCGTGGCTGACAACTCCCGGGTGCGGGCCGAATCGAGGGTGTCCGCTTGATGCGTCAGCGCTGCCAGGGCCTGGGAGACATGCCGGGCCATCTGTTCCTCCATCCGGCTCCGGATTCCAACCACGATCAACACTCCCAGGAGTCCGGGGACCATGGTGATGAAGAAAATCAACAAGCCCTCCCCGGAGCCCAATCTGGGGGTGATGGCGTAGTAAGTGCTGCTCAGCAGGGAGTTGGCTGCGCAAAGAAGCATGAATCCCAGCAGGTCCCACCGCAGGCACACGAGGAAGACCAAAGCAGTGCCCAGCATGACGTTGAAGGCGAGCGCGAGGTAGCCCGAGGACAACGTCACCACGTGGGCAGTCATGACGCCCGAGCCAATGGAGGTAGCAAGCCAGAGCAAGCGCAACAGCGGAAGCTTACGCCGGGCGGTTGTGGGGGCCGATGCCAGGACGGCCAGCACGCAGCCGGCCAGGTCGAAGGCGACCGCTGCAAGCCGTGAATCATCCAGATTGGTCCCGTCCAAGGACCCCACCTGCGTCACCGCCGAGAATATCCACAGCGTCACGCTGGCCGTTACCAGGACACCCCGGGACAGGAAAAGGGGCCCGGTCACAGCGCCGGGAGCCTCCGGGCAGACGCGGCTCATGCTGCCTCTACTTCGAGGACCACCGTGGTTCCACGTCCCGGCGTCGACAACAGCCTGGCCCTTCCGCCTACCTGGGCCATTCGCTCAACCACCGAATGCCTCACCCCGAAACTCTCCGGTGGGAGGGACTCGGAATCGAAGCCGCACCCGGCATCGCTGACCAGTACGGACACCACGGGACCGGTTCGGGAGATAAGCACATCCACGTGGTCGCTTCCGGCGTGCCGGGCAGCGTTGACCATGCATTCGCAGGCTGCGTCGGCCACAGCCAGCACGATGTCCGGGGGCAGCGTCCCGCCCTCACCGAAAACCTCCACAGAAAAGCCGTCCCGGCTGTATTGGCGGGCACGCGCCTTCAGCAAGGAGGCCACCTCGGTGACAGCGGAAGGCTCGACGACGGCCAGGCGGCCGCCGGCATGGGCCGTCACCTGCCCAGCGTCCCCCGCAGAAGTTGTCCCAACGTTGCCGACGTTCCGGCTGGACGGACCGCCGTCGTCGTAAGGCTCCGTGGTGATCATTCCCCGGACGTCTTGGGGCGCAACACCGGCACCGCCTCTGGCCAGGAGGGTCAGTCCCCTGAGGACGGTGTCATGGATATGCCGCGCATCCTGGGACGCGGCGCGGATTCTGTCCCGGGCAACTGCCTGGGCAGCCAGGGACTCCGCTTTTACGGCCTGGTCGCGCAGATAGACATCCAAGGCCCTGGGGACGGAATGCCGGATGGCGAGCATGATGAGCCAGAATCCAAGGAGGATCAAGAATGTTGTGGGTCCGAGGCGGTGGGTCATTGATGTCGCTACGGTATGCCCGAAAACCAGGATGCCCAGCAGCCCGGTAAAGACCCCCGACTGCCATGTGCCGCGCAAGGACAATGCGACCGTGGAGCTGGCACCGATGAGCAGGCTGTGCGCCAAGAGCAGCGAGTCCGAATCCTGACGGTAACTGACACCTGCCAGCAGCTCTGACAAAATGATCAGCGCGGCTACGATCACCAGCCGAAGCGGCCAGACATCGGTCACCAGCATCAGCACGAAGCAAAGCACCAGCACAATTACGATTGCCCAGGCCAAGGCCCGGTGCCACAACGGTCCATCCATGATCGGGAACATGTACAGCCACGAGGCCGCAACGAAAACAAAACCCACCACTGTCCCGGACCGGGCCAGCAGATCCGAGCGCTCCAAGGTCGCCCGGCAACCTGCCAGCCTCGTTATCCATGCCCCCATGAATGTCTCCCCAAAACCTGTCATCGGAATAAGATGACCACTTAGGCAGCATCATATGTGGGGAGGACCAGTTTAAATGCGATACCCGGTGTCCCAACCCACTATTGAGGTGGACATCGTGGAAGACCATGCGGTCCTGCTGGAAGGGCTCTCGCAGTGGCTCCTGGACAACACCACGGGTATCCGCGTTGTGGGCCGGTACACGTCGTGGGCCGAAGCCGCCGCCCGCCTGGGCGCTTTGTCCGACGTCGTTATCCTCGATGTCCTCCTTGGCGACCAAGTGCCGCTGCGGGCCAAAATCCAGGCGATCCTTTCGACCGGCCCCCAGGTTGTGGTCTGCAGTTCTGTCGTGGACCCGGCTGTGATCCGCCAGGCCATGGCGGCCGGTGCCTTGGCCTACATTCCCAAAACTGCCTCGGCCAGCGTGGTGGAGGATGCGCTCAGGTGTGCAGCGCAGGGTACGCAATACGTGACCCCTGAAGTCTCTGAGGCCATGGCCGCCGGGCTGGGGGAGCCGCAATTGTCGGCGCGGGAACACCAAGTGGTGTCGGTGTACCTCGGGGGAGCGGCGGGGACCATGGCTGAGACCGCCCAATTGCTGGGCATTTCAGTGGACGGCGTGAAGAAACACCTCGCCTCGGTGCGGCGGAAGTTCCAGGACGGTCCGGAGCCTCTGACGAGGTTGGGGCTGCGTGAACGGCTCACCGCCGGCGGGTGGTTGCTGGAGGAGCCCCGGCGGTAGCAGGGCTGTGGGGCGCGGCTGGCAGGCCGGGCTGTGGACGCACTGCCCTATAGTGTCGGGGGCACCGCCTAGACTGGTAGGCACCATGGATATGTTGTTTGACCCCTACGCAGACGGACCCTTCAAAGCTGGAACCAAAGCCGCAGTCAAGGCTGCCCCGGAGTTTTCACGCTCAGGTGGCGGTCCTTCGGGCGCCCGTTTGCAGGAAGGGGGCGGGGAAGATTCTCCGGCCTCGGGGGGATGGGGCAACCCGAACACGTCCGGACTCCCTTCCGCGGATGCCCTGCTTCAAGGGCTGAACCCGCAGCAGGAAGAAGCCGTCAAGCACGCCGGAAGTCCGCTGCTTATCGTGGCCGGTGCGGGCTCCGGCAAAACCCGCGTGCTCAGTAACCGGATCGCCTACCTGATAGCCACCAAGCGTGCCCACCACGGCGAAATCCTGGCCATCACCTTCACCAACAAAGCGGCAGCGGAGATGCGGGAGCGCATCGAAGCCTTGGTGGGGGCACGGGCCAAGGGCATGTGGATCTCGACCTTCCACTCATCCTGCGTGCGCATCCTTCGGCGCGAGGCCGCCAATGTGGGGTTGAATTCAAACTTCTCCATCTACGACTCCGCCGACTCCCTGCGCCTGATCACGCTCGTGGCGAAGAACCTGGACCTCGACCCCAAGAAGTTCGCCCCGAAGGCCATCCAGCACAAGATCTCCGCGCTTAAGAACGAGCTCATCGACGCCGATTCCTACTCATCTTCGGCGAACTACAACGATCCCTTTGAGCAGGCCGTGGCAGAGGTCTTCAAGGGCTACGCCCAGCGGCTGCGCCAAGCCAACGCCATGGATTTCGATGACCTCATCGCCGAAACCGTCTACATGTTCCGGGCCTTCCCGGCGCTCGCGGAGTCTTACCGCCGGCGCTTCCGCCATGTCCTGGTGGACGAGTACCAGGACACCAACCACGCCCAGTACGCGCTGGTCCGGGAAATTGTCGGGCTCGGTACCGATACGGACGTCCAGCCCAGCGAACTCACAGTGGTGGGCGACTCCGACCAGTCCATTTACGCCTTCCGCGGGGCGGACATCAGGAACATCGTGGAGTTCGAGGCCGACTACCCGAACGCGCGGACCATCAAGCTGGAGCAAAACTACCGCTCCACCCAGAACATCCTCAGCGCGGCGAACTCCGTGATCTCCCGCAACCCCAACCGCCAGGAAAAGCGGTTGTGGACCGCCGAAGGCGATGGCGAAAAGATCATCGGTTACGTCGGGGAGAACGAGCACGACGAAGCCCAGTTCATTGCCAAGGAAATCGACCGGCTGCAGGACGAGGAAGGCCTTCGTCCGGGAGACGTTGCGATCTTCTACCGGACCAACGCCCAGTCGCGGTCCATTGAAGACGTCCTGGTCCGGGTAGGCCTGCCGTACAAAGTGGTGGGTGGCACCCGCTTCTACGAACGCAAGGAAATCAAGGACGCTTTGGCGTACCTGCGCGTCCTGGTGAACCCGGACGACGACGTCAACCTCCGCCGCGTGCTGAACGAACCCAAACGCGGAATCGGTGACCGTGCCGAAGGTGCCGTTGCCGCCCTTGCCGAGCGCGAACGCACGTCCTTCATGGCCGCTGCCCGTCGAGCGGACCAGGCGCCCGGCATGGCCACACGCTCGGTCAATGCTGTCCTGGGCTTTGTAAAGCTGCTCGATGACCTCGCTGAAGTTGCCGCAGGCTCCGGCGCCGCGGCAGCACTCGAAGCCGTACTCGAGCAAACGGGATACCTTGCCGGCCTGCGCGCCAGTACGGATCCGCAGGACGAATCCCGCGTGGAGAACCTGGCCGAACTGGTGGCAGTGGTCCGCGAGTACGAACGCGACAACCCCGACGGTTCACTGGGCGAATTCCTGGAGCAGGTTTCTTTGGTGGCAGATGCCGATCAGATACCGGACGCACCGGGCGCCGACATTGACGCGGCGGTGGCAGAGGCCAAGCGCATGGGAGTTGTCACGCTGATGACCCTCCACACTGCCAAGGGCCTGGAGTTCCCGGTGGTGTTTCTCACGGGCATGGAGCACGGGATCTTCCCGCACCAGCGTTCGGCCACGGACCCCAAGGAACTCGCCGAAGAGCGACGCCTGGCCTATGTGGGGCTCACCCGCGCCCGCAAGCGACTTTACGTCACGCGCTCGGAGGTCCGGAGCATGTGGGGCCAGAGCCAATACAACCCGGCCAGCCAATTCCTGGAAGAGATTCCGTCGGAGCTGGTGGAGTGGAAGCGCGAAGGAATGAGCAGGCAAGCGGGCGGCTGGGGCAGCGCTCCCATCGGGTCCAACCGCTATGGTGGTTCATTCTGGGGTGCCGGCACCTCCCGGGGCGCCGCTGCAAGCCCAACCGCAGGCTTCGACGCGGACGTACCTGCCGCCGTCGCACGCAACAGGGTGCAGCCGCAAAAGGAAGTCATTTCCGTCGCGGTGGGGGACAAGGTCAACCACACGAGTTTCGGCAACGGCGTGGTGTTGGGCGTCGAAGGCGCGGGAGACAAGACGGTGGCCAAGGTGAAGTTCGACGTCGGCGAGAAACGCCTGCTGTTGCGTTACGCGCCGCTGACCAAACTTGATGCGTGAAGCAGCACGGCATAATTGGTGGCATGCGACGCACAGTGTGGGGGATCCTGGCCGCTTTGCTCCTGGTTTTGGTGTCGGGTTGTTCCTTCGCCACGAAGGACCCCGACTACGTTCCGCCTGCGCCGTTGCCGCCGCTGGAGCAACTGCAGCAGGTTCCGGTCTCTGAACAGACCACCTTGTCCGCGGGCGAGGACGTTACCGCCTTCATCGCAGCGGACCGGAATATTGTGTGTGCCATGACGTCGTCACGGGGCGGACACCTCAACCTGCCCTACGAGGCCAACTCCTACTCGGATGCAGCCAACAACAAATTCGCGATCGTGCCAGTGGTGCACTGCGAGCTTGCCGCGTACGCCAAGCCTGAGCTTGATGACATGGTGGACGACTGCGCCGGAACCGGCCTGGGCTACCTCGGCGGTACTGCACTCCTGACTCCGGACAAGGCTGTGTATGGCTCGTGTCGCTCCGGCGTAACACAAATGGAGTCGGAGTTCGGGCCCAAGGGCAGTCGCAACGGTCCCATCTCCAAGCTTCGCGAGTTGGCCGACGGGCAGAACATCGAACGCAACGGGCTCCGGTGCTCCGCGTACAACGGAGGCGTTGCCTGCGGAAACGTCTCAGGCGGCGTGGCGTTCTTCGTCAGCCGCAAGGGGTACCAGCTGGTTTCCGACGGCGGCAAGACGGTCAGTGGGACCCTCAAGGAAGGCTTCTGATCACCATTACGGGGCTGTCGGGGAAGCTAAAATCCGCGTCATCCTGCGGGTTTTCTACATGCGATAGAAGTGTAAGGTTACTCACTTAACAGGTAGTGTGTAGCTGGCGGGACTCCTCAAAGGGCTAAAGTTCCGAGAGGACCTTACGCAATGTGACCGGCTTCAATCCTGGTTGTTACCGCGTACTTTCCGCAGCTGGCTATCGCGGTCATCGCGGTTCCCGGCTGAACAGAAAACTACTTCGACGTAGAAGGACACTAAACCGTGGACCTGTTTGAATATCAGGCGCGCGATATGTTCGAAGCGCACGGTGTACCCGTGCTCGCCGGCATCGTGGCGCACACTCCTGAAGAAGCGAAGGCAGCTGCCGAGAAGATCGGTGGCGTTACTGTCGTCAAGGCACAGGTTAAGGTCGGTGGCCGCGGCAAGGCTGGCGGCGTGAAGGTTGCCAAGTCCGCTGATGAGGCGCTTGAGCACGCAACCAACATCCTGGGCATGGACATCAAGGGCCACACCGTCAACAAGGTGATGATCGCCCAGGGTGCCGATATTGCCGAAGAATTCTACTTCTCGGTCCTCCTCGACCGTGCGAACCGCAACTACCTGGCCATGTGCTCGGTTGAAGGTGGCATGGAGATCGAGCAGCTGGCTGTGGAGCGCCCCGAGGCCCTGGCCAAGATCGCAATCGACCCCGCCGTGGGCATCGACCAGGCGAAGGCTGACGAGATCGTTGAAGCTGCAGGCTTCGCTGAAGAACTGCGCGGCAAAGTCGCCGACGTAATTCTGAAGCTCTGGGACGTCTTCAAGAAGGAAGACGCCACGCTCGTTGAGGTCAACCCGCTGGTCCGTACCGGTGCCGGTGACATTGTTGCCCTTGACGGCAAGGTTTCCCTGGACGAGAACGCTGACTTCCGCCACGTTCACCACAGTGAGCTGGAGGACAAGGACGCAGCTGACCCGCTCGAGGCCAAGGCCAAGGCGCAGGACCTCAACTACGTCAAGCTGGACGGCGAAGTAGGCATCATCGGCAACGGCGCCGGTCTTGTGATGTCCACCCTCGACGTCGTTGCTTACGCCGGCGAGAACCACGGCAACGTAAAGCCCGCCAACTTCCTGGACATCGGTGGTGGAGCTTCCGCCGAGGTCATGGCCAACGGCCTGGACGTCATCCTGGGCGACTCCCAGGTCAAGAGCGTCTTCGTCAACGTCTTCGGTGGCATCACCGCTTGTGACGCCGTGGCGAAGGGCATCGTGGGTGCACTTGCCGAGCTTGGTTCGTCCGCGAACAAGCCGCTGGTAGTTCGCCTCGACGGCAACAACGTCGAGGAAGGCCGCCGCATCCTGACCGAGGCCAACCACCCGCTGGTTACCCTGGCCGCCACCATGGACGAGGGCGCCGACAAGGCCGCCGAGCTCGCCAACGCAGCTAAGTAAAGGGACGCGAGAATGTCTATCTACCTCAACAAAGACTCCAAGGTCATCGTTCAGGGCATCACTGGCGGCGAGGGCACCAAGCACACCGCGCTGATGCTCAAGGCCGGCACCAACATTGTTGGTGGCGTGAACGCCCGCAAGGCCGGCACCACGGTCCTGCACGGCGACAAGGAAATCAACGTCTTCGGCACCGTCAAGGAAGCCATCGCTGAAACCGGCGCAGACGTCTCCATCGTCTTCGTTCCGCCGGCATTCACCAAGGACGCCGTCGTTGAAGCCATCGAAGCCGGCATCGGCCTCGTAGTGGTCATCACCGAAGGTGTTCCGGTTCAGGACTCCGCCGAATTCTGGGCTCTCGCCCAGTCCAAGGTGGACGCTGACGGCAAGCAGATCACCCGCATCATCGGACCGAACTGCCCCGGCATCATCACCCCGGGCGAAGCCCTGGTTGGCATCACCCCGGCAAACATCACGGGCAAGGGCCCCATCGGCCTTGTGTCCAAGTCCGGTACCTTGACCTACCAGATGATGTACGAACTCCGCGACCTCGGTTTCTCCACCGCGATCGGCATCGGTGGCGACCCCATCATCGGCACCACGCACATCGACGCCCTGGCTGCGTTCGAAGCTGACCCGGAGACCAAGGCAATCGTCATGATCGGTGAGATCGGTGGCGACGCTGAAGAGCGTGCAGCCGACTTCATCAAGGCCAACGTCACCAAGCCGGTTGTCGGCTACGTGGCAGGCTTCACGGCTCCCGAAGGCAAGACCATGGGCCACGCAGGTGCCATCGTCTCCGGTTCCGCTGGTACCGCACAGGCCAAGAAGGAAGCCCTCGAGGCTGCAGGCGTGAAGGTCGGCAAGACGCCGTCCGAGACCGCTACGCTGCTGCGCGAGGTTTTCGCAGCGCTCTAAGCTCCACTGCAAGTACGACGGCGGCCCGTCACCTTTCCAACGAAAGGTGGCGGGCCGCCGTCGTGCTTAGCCTTTGTTGTGGGGCCTGTTGTGTGGGCTATTCGTGTGTCTTGGGGCGCAGAGTGGGCCTCGCAATGTGGGTTCGTCCGTTGTGGGGCCTGTTGTGCGGGCTATTCGTGTGTCTTGCGGCGCAGAGTGGGCCTCGCAACGCTCGAACAAAGTCCCGTCGCGAGCTTCCGGCGGGACTTTGTTGTATGCAGAACCCGGCAAGTTTGTTAGTATGTCAGGACAAACTAAATTCTGGAGGTTGCAATGCCGCTTGTTCGAATCGACGTCAATCAAGGCCGTTCGCCCGAGGAGCTGACAGCCCTTAGCCGCACCGTCCATGACGCGATCGTCGCTGAGTACGAAATTCCCGCGCGCGACTATTTCCATATCCTCACGGAGCATCCCCAAGGGCAGATCGTCGCCCAGGATGCAGGGCTCGGATTCGAGCGGACCTCCGGGGTGGTGATGATCCAGATCTTCACCCAGGAGGGCCGCAGTCAGGTGGCCAAGAGTTCGCTCTTCGAAGCCATCGCAGCGGGCCTGGCCGGGGTTGGGGTGGCCGGGGAGGATGTCTTCGTGGGCTACGTGGAAAACACTGCAGGCGACTGGTCCTTCGGCTTCGGCCGCAGCCAATACGTCACTGGGGAACTGGCTGTTCCGAGTAACTAAATCCAAGCTGTGTCATGTTGTAAATATGTCAGTACAAACCTTTGACAGGACATGAGATCTGGTGCAAAGTAGTCATGTGGCCCCGCTCACTGGGGGGTGGCAAGGCATTGGGGCCCAGCGCTCAAAGAGTTCACAAGAGAAAGGTCAACGATCACCGTGACCCACGAACTGCTCACGATCGGGCGCATCAGCGTTGATATCTACCCGAACGACATCGGAGTGGATCTGGAGGACGTGACGTCCTTCGGTAAATACCTCGGAGGTTCGCCTTCCAATGTTGCCGTTGCTGCCGCCCGCCATGGCCGCCGTGCCGGCGTAATCACCCGTACTGGCGACGACGCCTTCGGAAAATACCTGCACCGCGAACTGCACAAGTTCAATGTTGACGATTCCTTCGTCTCGCCGGTAACCCAATACCCGACGGCGGTGACGTTCTGTGCGATCAAGCCCGCTACGGACGAATTCCCGCTGTACTTCTACGGTCGCTTTCCCACGGCGCCCGACCTGCAGATCAAGGCCGAAGAACTGGACCTGGATGCCATCCGGGAGGCCGGCATCTTCTGGTCCACCGTCACCGGCCTGTGCCAGGAGCCGAGCCGGAGCGCGCATATCGCCGCACACCAGGCCCGGCCCCGGACCGGCCTGAAGCCGGGCCAGTTCACCATCCTCGACCTCGACTACCGCCCGATGTTCTGGACCTCCGAAGAAGAGGCCCGCGCCGAGGTCGCCAAGATCCTCCCGCACGTCACCGTTGCGATCGGCAATGACAAGGAATGCGCCGTGGCCGTAGGGGAGGGCACCCCTGATGAGCAGGCAGACCGCCTGCTGGCCGCCGGCGTCGAGATCGCCGTCGTGAAGCTCGGCGCGGAAGGCGTCATGGCCAAGACCCGTACGGAGCGGGTGGTTTCGGCTCCGGTACCGGTTGAAACCGTCAACGGACTGGGCGCCGGTGACTCCTTCGGGGGTGCCTTCTGCCACGGACTGCTCTCCGGCTGGCCGCTGTCCGAAGTCCTGGATTACGCGAACGCCTCCGGTGCCATCGTCGCCTCCCGCCTCTCTTGCGCGGATGCGATGCCGACGCCGGAGGAGGTCACCTCGCTGCTGGCCGAGCGCGGACGTCCTGTCCCGGGCGCAACCGCGGCCGAAGCCCCCATTGCAGAAGGAGCAGTGCGTTGAGCCTCAACGATGACCCCCGCCGCTATGAACACTTGAGCCGTATCCGGCTTGAGGATCCGGAGGCCGTGGCCCGCGCAGCTGCCACCCGCCGTCGTCATCCCGGCCTGAAGCATGGGGTGCAGAACTTCATTGTCGCCGCCGACCATCCCGCCCGCGGGGCCCTCGCTGTCGGCTCCGAGCCGATGGCGATGGCCGACCGCCGCGACCTGTTGGACCGCCTGCAGATCGCCTTGGCCAACCCCGCCGTTGACGGCATCCTGGCCTCGCCCGACATCATGGACGACCTCCTGCTCCTCGGGGCCCTTGAAGGCAAACTGGTGTTCGGTTCCATGAACCGTGGCGGACTCGCCGGCCTGGTCAATGAGTTCGACGATCGCTTCACCGGCCACACGGCAGCCGCGCTGGAAGCCCTGGGTGCAGACGGCGGCAAAATGCTGACCCGTATCTGCCTGGGCGATCCCGACACCGTGGCCACCCTCGAAGCCACAGCCAAGGCCATCGATTCCCTGGCCGAGCGCAAGCTCATCGCCATGGTTGAACCCTTCCTGTCCGTCCGGGATTCGCACGGCAAGGTTCGCAACGACCTCCGCGCCGACGCCGTGATCAAGTCGGTCGGCATCGCGGAGGGCCTTGGCTCCACCAGCGCCTACACCTGGATGAAACTGCCGGTGGTTGCCGAGATGGAGCGCGTCATGGCCTCCACCACGTTGCCTACCGTGCTGCTGGGCGGCGACCCGGATGGCAGCCAGGACGAGGTGTTTGCTTCGTGGCAGGCCGCGCTCGCCCTCCCCGGTGTCCAGGGCCTCACTGTCGGGCGCACCTTGCTTTACCCGCACGACGGCGATGTCGCCGGTGCCGTAGCGACGGCCGCCTCGCTACTGAACAACACAGCGCCCGTGGCAGCTGATGCTGCCGGGCACACCACGTCAGACCGTATCCCCGTGAAAGTATCGGAGTAGCTACCAATGGGAACAGCAACCCGTCGGATGACCGTGGCGCAGGCCGTGGTCGAGTTCCTGTCCAAGCAGTACACCGTCGATTCTGTGGGCGGCAAGGACTTCCGTGAGCGCCTGATTCCGGGCACGTTCGGTATTTTCGGGCACGGGAACGTGGCCGGTGTGGGCCAGGCGCTGAAGCAGTACCAGGCCGCGGACCCGTCCATCATGCCGTACTACCAAGGCCGCAACGAGCAGGCGCAGGTCCACCAGGCCGTGGGCTATGCCCGGCACACGCGGCGCCGCCAGACGTTCGCGATCAGCACCTCGATTGGTCCGGGCTCCTCGAACCTGCTGACCGGTGCCGCGCTGGCCACCACCAACCGGCTGCCGGTCCTACTGCTGCCTTCGGACACGTTCGCTACCCGTGCCGCCGACCCCGTGCTGCAGCAACTCGAGCAGCCATATGCCTACGACATCACGGTGAACGATGCGTTCCGTCCGCTCTCGAAGTTCTTTGACCGGGTGTCCCGTCCGGAGCAGTTGTTCTCCGCTTTCCACCACGGACTGCGCGTGCTGACGGACCCGGCCGAGACCGGTGCCGTCACCATCTCGCTGCCGCAGGACGTCCAAGCCGAAGCGTTCGACGTGCCGGAGGAATTCCTCGCGGAGCGCGAATGGCGGATCCGCCGTCCGGAGGCCGAGGATGACGACATCCGCCGCGCCGTCGAGGCAATCCGTGCCGCCAAGCGCCCGTTGATCATCGCCGGCGGCGGTGTCCTGTACGCCTACGCGAACGAGGAACTGGCAAAGTTCGCCGAACTCTCCGGCATCCCCGTGGGCAATACCCAGGCAGGCGTCGGCGTCCTTCCGTGGGACCACAAGTTCTCCCTCGGCGCCATCGGTTCAACCGGTACGACGGCGGCAAACGCCATTGCTGCCGAAGCGGACCTGATCATCGGGATCGGCACGCGCTACGAAGACTTCACAACCGCATCCCGTACGGCGTTCCAGAACCCGGACGTGAAGTTCGTGAACATCAATGTCGCGCCGATCGACGCGTACAAGCACGGCACTACGCTGCCGATCGTCGCTGATGCCCGCAAGGCGCTGGTGAAGCTGAACCAGGCCCTGGGCGGCTACCGCGTGGGTGCTGACTTGGAAGAGAAGGTCGCGGCGGAAAAGAAGCGCTGGAACGCGATCGTGGATGAGGCCTTCGAAACGCGCTTCACCCCGTTGCCGGCGCAGAACGAGATCATCGGCGCGACGAACAAGGCGATGGACGATCACGACGTCGTCATCTGCGCTGCGGGTTCGCTCCCGGGCGACCTCCACAAGATGTGGCGCGTCCGGGACCCGTTCGGTTACCACGTCGAATACGCCTACTCCTGCATGGGCTACGAAATCCCCGGCGGCCTGGGCGTGAAGCGCGCAGCGCTGGCCGAAGCCGCCGCCGGTGGCGTGGACAGGGACGTGGTGGTCATGGTGGGGGACGGCTCCTACCTGATGATGCACACCGAACTGGTCACCGCCGTCGCTGAACGCATCAAACTGATCGTGGTCCTGATCCAGAACCACGGCTACGCCTCCATCGGTTCCCTGTCCGAGTCCCTCGGCTCGCAGCGCTTCGGAACGCAGTACCGGGTTCTGGACAAGGAGCAGCACAGTTTCGACGCCGGTGAGAACCTGCCCATCGACCTCGCCACCAACGCCGAATCGCTGGGCGCCAAGGTTATCCGGATCGAACCGGGCGAGAATGTCATCGAGTCCCTCGGTGCCGCAATCAAGGAAGCCAAAGCCGCCCCGGAAACCGGCCCGATCGTAATCCACGTCGAATCCGACCCCCTGCTGGACGCACCGTCCTCCGAGTCCTGGTGGGACGTTCCCGTCTCAGCCGTGTCGGAGCTGGAATCCACGCAGCAGGCCTACAAGACGTACACAGACCACAAGAGCCGCCAGCGCAAGCTGCTCGGCTGAACCCAAAACCCCGCCCCAAGAGCAATAAGACGAGGAAGTCCGCAGATGTCGACGACGACCACTTTGACCACCATCAACCACTTCATCAACGGCGCCGAGTCCGCCGGCGAGGGTGACCGCACCCAGCCGGTGTACAACCCGGCCACCGGACAGATCACTGCCGAGCTGCGCCTGGCCAACGAGAACGACCTGAACACCACGGTGGCGGCTGCCCGCAAAGCCGCTGATACCTGGGGCGACATTTCCCTGGCCAAGCGCACAGCGGTGTTGTTCAAGTTCCGCGAACTCGTCGCCGCACACGTCGATGAACTCGCCGAACTGATCACCGCCGAGCACGGCAAGGTCCTCTCTGATGCCAAGGGCGAGATCGGCCGTGGCCTGGAAGTCATCGAGTTTGCCTGCGGCATCCCGTCCCTGCTCAAGGGCGACTACTCGGACCAGGTTTCCACCGGCATCGATGTCTTCTCCTTCCGCGAGCCGCTCGGTGTGGTGGCCGGTATTACCCCGTTCAACTTCCCGGTGATGGTTCCGTTGTGGATGGCCCCGATGGCCATTGCCACCGGTAATGCGTTCATCCTCAAGCCCTCGGAGCGGGACCCCTCCCCGTCGCTGCTGCTGGCTCGCTTGTGGCAGGAAGCCGGCCTGCCCGACGGCGTGTTCCAGGTCCTGCACGGCGGCAAGGAAACCGTCGATGGCCTGCTGACCCACCCCGACGTGGACGGCATCAGCTTTGTTGGGTCCACGCCGATCGCCCAGTACGTCCACGAAACCGCCACCAAGCACGGCAAAAGGGTCCAGGCGTTGGGTGGGGCGAAGAACCACGCGATCGTGCTCCCTGACGCTGACCTGGACAACGCCGCGGACCACCTCGCGGCCGCAGCGTTCGGCTCGGCCGGTGAGCGGTGCATGGCAATTTCTGTTGCTGTCGCCGTCGGAGACGCCGCCGACTTGCTGGTGAAGAAGGTTCAAGAGCGTGCCCTGGCTGTGAAGGTCAACAACGGCACCGAACCTGGCGCCGAAATGGGCCCGGTCATCACCCCGGCCTCGAAGGAACGCATCCTCCGGATCGTCACCGAAGCCGAAGCCGCCGGGGCCGCGATGGTGGTGGACGGCCGCGACCTCGTGGTCCCGGGCCATGAAGAAGGCTTCTGGGTGGGCCCGACCGTGATCGATCACGTCAAGACCGAAATGACCGCTTACCGGGAGGAGATCTTCGGGCCCGTGCTGGTGGTGGTCCGCGTCGATACCCTGGAAGAGGGCATCGCGTTGATCAACTCCAACCCGTACGGCAACGGCACCGCGATCTTCACCTCCTCCGGGGCAGCGGCCCGGAAGTTCCAGCGCTCCGTCACTGTGGGCATGATCGGCATCAACGTTCCCCTGCCCGTCCCGGTGGCTTACCACTCCTTCGGTGGCTGGAAGGCTTCACTCTTCGGCGACAAGCACATCTACGGCCCCGAAGGCGTCTCCTTCTACACCCGCGGCAAAGTCATCACCTCCCGCTGGCCCGAAACCCACCACGCCTCCGGTGCCTCCTACAACTTCCCCTCCAACTGACCCGCTGCAGAGAAAAGACACCGCTGTCATGACTGAAGTCGAGAACAAGCTCATCATTGGCACCGCCCCTGACTCCTGGGGCGTGTGGTTCCCCGATGACCCCAAACAGACACCCTGGGAGCGCTTCCTGGACGAGGTTGCCGAGTCCGGCTACAAATGGATCGAGCTCGGACCCTACGGCTACCTGCCGAACGACCCCACCCGCCTCGCCGAAGAACTCAAGCAGCGTGACCTGAAGGTCACCGCGGGCACAGTCTTCACCGCATTCCACCGCGGCGCCAAGCAGTACGACGAAGCCTGGGAACCGGCCCGCAAAGTAGCCGAACTCACGGCTGCCATGGGCGGCGAGCACATCGTGGTCATTCCGGCCATGTGGCGGGACGATGTCACGGGCGAGGCCGTGGAAAACGGTGAACTCAGCGATGAGCAGTGGTCAGACCTCTTCGCCGGCCACAACCGCATGGGTAAGGTCCTGTTGGAGGACTTCGGCCTGCACCAGCAGTTCCACTCCCATGCCGATTCCCACGTTGGCGCCCAGAAGGACATCGAGACCCTCCTGGCGGCGACGGATCCCGAGTACCTGAACCTATGCCTGGACACCGGCCACGCCGAGTACTGCGGGGCTTCGAGCCTGGAACTCATCAAGAACTACCCGGACCGCATCGGCTACCTGCATCTGAAGCAGATCAACCCCGAGGTCCTGGCAGAAGTGAACGAAAAGAACATGACCTGGGCAGCCGCCAACCTGGCCGGTGTCATGACGGAGCCGCCGAACGGCCTTCCCGACCTGCGCGCAGTCATCGAAGCCGTGGAAGGGCTCAACCGGCCCATCTTCGGCATCGTGGAGCAGGACATGTACCCGGTGGCATTCGACGTGCCGATGCCCATCGCCAAGCGCACCCGCAACTACCTGCTCTCCTGCGGCTCCCGGACCCGTGTCCAGTAGCCCCGTGTCCAGTAGCAGCCCAACCACACCTCACCAAAGGACAGAAACAGTGACAAACACTCTCCGCGTTGCCGTCATCGGCGCAGGCCGCATGGGTGCGGACCACATCAAGCGCCTCAGCACGCGCATCCACGGCGCTGAAGTTGCCGCCGTCGTCGACGTTGACCTGGCCCGTGCCGAAGCCGCCATCGAGGGTATTGACGGCGCCGTTGCGCTGGTAAGCGCCGAGGAGGCACTCAACAACGGCGACGTGAACGCCGTCCTGATCGCCACTCCAGGGTTCCTCCACGAGGAAATCCTCTACAAGGCGCTGGAGAAGGATTTTCCGATTCTGTGCGAGAAGCCGCTGACACCGGACGCCGAAAGCTCCTGGAAGGTTGTCCAGGCAGAGCTTGCCCTGGGCCACAAGCGCATCCAGGTTGGCTTCATGCGCCGGTTCGACGCCGAGTACTCGGCTTTGGGTTCCATCATCCGCAACAGCGAGTTGGGGGAGTTGCTGATGCTGCACCACCAGCACCGTAACCCGAGCACGCCCGAGGGCTTCACCAACGAGATGCTGATCAACGACTCCGTGGTCCACGAGTTCGACGCCATCCGCTACTTCACGGGTGAGGAAATCACCTCGGTGCAGGTCCGTCTGGGCAAGCCGACGCGAAACGCTCCGAACGGCCAGCATGACCCACAGCACGTGCTGCTCGAAACCGAGTCCGGTGTACTGGCCGACGTCGAGATCTATGTCAACGCCAAGTTCGGCTACCAGGTGGCCACGCAGGCTTCCTTCGAGGACGGCATCGTGAGCATCGGTGGCGACTCGGGTCCGTACATCCAGACCGCGGGCAAGTGGGGCGGCAATGTCACCCCTGGTTTCGAGGACCGTTTTGGTGCGGCGTACGACGTCGAGGTGCAGGCTTGGGTGGATGCCGCGCTTCGCGGTGAAATCGGCGGGCCGACGGCTTGGGACGGTTACGCCACAGCAGCGTGCTGTGAGGCCGGCGTCGAGGCCCAGAAGTCCGGCGAGAAGGTCAAGGTGCAGTTGAACACCAAGCCGGATCTCTACAGCTAGGGGGCGTGGGCATGAAAATCGCACTTGATCCCACCCCGTTCCACCACAGTCACAGCCTGCTGGAGTTTCCTCGGGTGGCGGCCGACCTCGGTTACAAGTATCTGCAGATGACCCCGCATGCGGACCTCATTCCGTTCTTCAATCACCCCAAGGCTGATGACGAACTGGTGGGGAAGCTGAAGGCAGCGTGCAAGGATGCCGGCGTCGAAATCGCCTCCGTCCTGCCCGTGCTCCGCTGGTCGGGCCCGGACGAGGACGCCCGTGAGGCCGCGGTCCGTTACTGGAAGCGTGCCATCCAGATCGCCGTGGATTTGGGCGTGCAGACCATGAACACCGAGTTCAGCGGTCGCCCTGAGAAGGCCGAAGAGTCCGAGCGGGCCTTCTACCGCTCCATGGAAGAACTCCTGCCCATCATCGAGCGGGAGGGACTGGATGTGCTGATCGACCCGCATCCGGATGACTTCGTGGAGGACGGACTGGCTGCACTGCGCGTGATCCGTGGCGTGAACTCACCGAACATCGGCATGGTCTACGTTGCCTCGCACACCTTCCACATGGGCAACAAGCCGCTGGAAATCATGCGAGCCGCCGGAGACAAGCTGCGCCTGGTCCACGTCTCCGACACCATGAACCACCATGCTTCCCACGGCCTGCGCTACATCACCAACCCGCCGGGCAACGCGGTGCGGGTCCACCAGCACCTGAAGATCGGCGACGGCGACGTCAACTGGAACGAGTTCTTCGGTGGCCTCAAGGAGATCGGCTTCCTGGACAAGGCGAACACCGTGATGGTCTCTTCGGTCTTTGCAGAAGACGAGAATGCCGAGGAAGTCTCGCGCTACCAGCTCAAGACGATGACGGACTACATCGCCCAAGCCTAGAAACCTCGAGTTTTTGTACAGATAATGCCCCTAAGACCTCGTCTTAGGGGCATTATCTGTACAAAAACTCAGGCGGTGAAGGGGAGCCTCGAGTCGATGTCCTGGCCCTTCCAGGTCTGGCGGATCCAGCCGTGGTGGGGGTCGTCGCTGATGAGCCAGTCGCGGACGCGTCCCGGGCCGGCCATGACATTGAGGTAGTAGAGGTCATAACCCGGCGCTGCCATGGCCGGGCCGTGCCAGCCGTAGGGGACCAGGACCACATCGCCTGTGCGGACTTCAGCGGATACGTCGATAGGCCGCTCGTCGGAGGCGTAGACGCGGGCATAGCCTACAGCGTCGGTTTCGTCCGGGGCTGGCGAGCCGGGGGCTACGCGGGTTTCGAAGTAGTAGATCTCCTCGAGGCTGGTTTCGCCGTCCTTCTCCTCATCGTGCTTGTGGGGAGGGTAGGAGGACCAGTTGCCGGCCGGGGTGATGACTTCACAGACGATGAAGCGATCTGCTTCCAGAGCCGCGGGCGTACCGAAGTTGTGGACCTGGCGGGAGCAGTTGCCTGCGCCCCGGAGTTCCACCGGGGTCTCGGCTGCGGTGATCAGGCGGGTGGGGTACGAAGCCTTCGCCGGTGCCGTCGCGACGGCGACCCTGCCGCCGTCGTCGGAGCTGATGGTGACGGCCTTGTCGATGCCGGTGTAGAGGACGTCGCTCGGCCCGTGGAAAACGGACTGCCGACCGGCCAAACTGTACGTCCCGCCGTCGACCTTCACCGTAAAGGAGCCGCTCAGCGGCACCACGATGCGCTCCTCCGGAGCGGCAGGAAGTTCGACGGCGGCACCCGGGGCGAGCGCCGCGGTCTTCAGCCCCGTGTGGGCCCAGCCTTCGATGGCGAGGCTCGAATCGGAGGTGCCGAGGGAGATGTCCCATTTACCGTCGTTGGCGGTTCCCAGCGGGTATACCCAGTTGGCCATAAGTAAATTCCTTGCGTTAGCGCTGTACGAGTGTCATTTCAAAGCTGTACGAATCGGCACGGTAGACGTGGTGTCCGGTTTCCACCATGCGTCCGGTGTCGTCCACTGCGGTGCGTTCCATGGTGACCAGGGCAGACCCAACCTCGGCTTCAAGGAGCGGCGCCTGGTAGTCGTTGGCGATCATGGCGCCGATGCGTTGGGAGGCCAGCCGGAAGTTCACGCCTCCGCGGCGCAGGATGGCGTAGAGGCCTTCGCTGGCGAGTTGGGCCTCGTCCATGCTTGTGATGTCGTCCCGGACCCAGTTTTCCATGAGGGCCAAGGGCTTCCCGCCCACTTTGCGCAGTCGCGTGAAGTGGTAGACCTTGGACCCTGCAGGCAGTTGGAGGGCTGTGAGCGTGGCGGCATCGGCCTCTACATGGGAGAAGCTCAGGACCTCGGTGGTGGGCTTTTTGCCGTTATTGCTGAGGTCGTCGTAGAGGCTGGAGAGTTCCAGTGGCCTGCGCACCTGGCTGGCAACAACCTGCGTGCCCACGCCGCGTTTGCGGACCAGGAGTCCTGCCCGGACCAGCTCGTCCATGGCTTTTCGCATGGTGGGCCGGGACAGATTGAGCTGCGCGGCGAGATCTATTTCGTTGTCCAGGCGGCTGCCGGGTTCCAGGATTCCGCTGTGGATTGCGGCCTCGATGCCCTGTACCACCTGGTGGTAGAGGGGTACCGGGGACGAACGATCGATGCTGAGACTGAGTTGGTTCGTCACTGGTTCCTCCTGGACGCCTGCTGAAGCCGGCGAGGGAAGCAGGATGCGGCTCCTCCGCCGGATGGAAGCGTATGTCCGCCCATGTTCGCTTGATAGGACATACTGCCTTTTTCTGATGATAGCAGCCGGGGTATGGCCGTCAAGGACAGGGGTTCGGGCAGGTCGCTTCTGGACATCTACTCGAGGGGAGTTCGTAAAAACATCCTAATGTCAGGACAAACTATTGACAAAGTGTGAGGTCAGTCACCATGATCTGAGTAGTGGGGAGATCCGGATACGAGTCTCCGGACCCCTCAACCTGAAATCAAAGGAGATAACGGTGGCAAAATTCTCATGGCGCAAAGCGGCGGTCGTCGCTGCGGTGGTTCCCTTGGTGGCACTCAGCGCCTGTTCGAGCCAGGGCGGCAAGCCGGCGGACGCCGGTGGAGCGGCTGCCGGCCAGGTGGCCAGCACCGACCGCATCAAAATTGCCTTGATTACGCATGCTGCTGCAGGTGACACGTTCTGGGACATTGTCCGCAAGGGGGCGGAGGAAGCATCCGCGAAGGACAACGTGGAACTCCTCTACACCAGCGATCCTGAGGCTGGTCGCCAGGCGCAGTTGGTCCAGCAGGCCATTGACCAGAAGGTGGATGGCATCGCCCTGACCCTCGCTACTCCGGATGCGTTGAAGGATGTCCTGAAGAAGGCGACCGATGCGGGCATCCCTGTAGTGAGCCTCAACGCAGGTGAATCAATCTCGGCCCAGCTCGGTGCATTCACCCATTTCGGTTCCAATGAGCAACTCGCTGGTGAAGCCGTTGGCACCAGGCTCGCGGCCGAGGGCTACAAGCACCCAGTGTGCGTCATCCAGCAGCAGGGTCACGTGGGCCTTGAGGCGCGCTGTGCCGGTGTGAAGGCCAAGGTTCCCGCCACGGAGATCCTCTACGTTGACGGCAAGGACATGACTGCGGTGCAGTCCACGGCAACGGCCAAGCTCCAGGCCGCCAAGGACGCCGACGTGATCATCGGGCTCGGCGCTCCGATCACCCTTACCTTGCTCAAGTCGGTTTCCGACGCCGGAAGCTCCGCCAAGGTAGCCAGCTTCGACCTCAATGCCGACCTCGCGCAAAAGATCGTGGATGGAGCGGTGATCTTCACTGTTGACCAGCAGCCGTGGCTACAGGGCTACATGTCCGTTGATTCCTTGTGGCAGGCAAAGCGTGGAGGCTTCAAGATCGGCGGCGGCCAACCTGTCCTGACCGGTCCCACCATCGTGGACAAGTCCAACGCTTCCGACGTCCTCAAGTTCGCCCAGCAGGGCGTTCGCTAGATCCCGGCATCAGGCTGCGCGGCGGATGGCCGCCGCGCAGCCTGGACAACAAGGAGTCACTCCCATGGCAAACACAGCAACCCTGCCGCCGGCGACATCGCCTGGTGATGAACGGGTAGGCCGACGCAACCCCTTCCAAAAATTCCTCGCCAGGCCTGAGGTCGGCGCCCTCGTAGGTGCCGTGGTCCTGTTCATCTTCTTCGCTTCCGTATCGCAGACGTTCACCCAGCCGAATGCCCTCGCTACCGTCCTCTACGGGTCCTCGACCATCGGCATCATGGCGGTGGGTGTGTCGTTGCTGATGATCGGCGGTGAGTTTGACCTCTCCACCGGCGTAGCCGTGATCTCGTCCGCGCTGACGGCTTCGCTCTTCAGCTGGAACTTCTCGCTGAACGCCTGGGTGGGAGTTGCGTTGGCCCTGGTGGTCTCACTGGGCATCGGCTTCATCAACGGTTGGATCCTGGTCAAGACCAAGCTCCCCAGCTTCATTGTCACGCTGGCGACGTTCCTGATGCTGACCGGGCTCAACCTGGCCTTGACACGACTGATCGGCGGAAGTGTCTCTTCGCCGTCCATCTCCAAGCTTGATGGCTTCGAATCGGCACGTGCGGTTTTCGCTTCCTCCATCAGTATCGGCGGCGTGGAAGTCAAGATCACGGTGTTCTTCTGGATTGTCCTGGTCCTCATTGCTTCCTGGGTGCTGCTGCGCACCCGCGTCGGCAACTGGATCTTCGCAGTAGGCGGCGATGCCAACGCCGCCCGCGCCGTGGGTGTTCCGGTCACGAAAACCAAGATCGGCCTGTTCATGGCCGTCGGGTTCTGCGGCTGGATCCTCGGAATGCACAACCTCTTCGCTTTTGACGCCGTGCAGTCCGGCGAAGGCGTAGGCAATGAGTTCCTCTATATCATTGCCGCGGTTATCGGTGGCTGCCTCCTGACCGGTGGCTACGGCTCGGCAGTGGGCGGCGCGATCGGCGCATTCATCTTCGGCATGGCCAACAAGGGCATTGTGTACGCACAATGGAACCCGGACTGGTTCAAGTTCTTCCTGGGCTTGATGCTCCTGCTGGCAACCATCGTCAACCTCATCGTCAAACGCCGGGCAGAGCTGAAGTAAGGGGCCGGAACCATGAACGCACAACAGATCGACCAGCAAACCCTGCTGAAAGACGAGAAGGACCCCTTGACGCACACACCGGTGCATCTGCTCTCACTGGACGGCATAGGCAAGCACTACGGCAACATCATTGCCCTGCGCGATGTCACGATGGCCGTGGACAATGGCCGCGTGACCTGCGTCCTCGGCGACAACGGCGCCGGCAAGTCAACCCTGATCAAGATCATCGCCGGACTCCACCAGCACGACGAGGGCACCTTGCAGGTGATGGGGGACGCCAGGAAGTTCAACTCGCCCAGGGACGCCCTCGACGCCGGCATCGCCACCGTTTATCAGGACCTCGCCGTTGTCCCGTTGATGCCCATCTGGCGGAACTTCTTCCTCGGTTCGGAGCTGACCAGCGGTTTCGGCCCGTTCAAGAGCATGGATGTCCAGAAGATGAAGGACATCACCAAGAAGGAACTCGCCGACATGGGCATCGACCTCCGTGATGTGGAGCAGCCAATCGGCCAACTCTCCGGCGGTGAACGCCAATGTGTCGCCATCGCCCGTGCAGTGTACTTTGGCGCCAAAGTCCTGATCCTCGACGAACCGACGGCCGCGCTGGGAGTCAAGCAGTCCGGCGTCGTGCTTCGCTACATCCTGCAGGCGCGCGACCGGGGACTGGGCGTCATCTTCATCACCCACAACCCGCACCACGCGTATCCCGTCGGCGACCGGTTCCTGCTGCTCAAGCGTGGCAAGTCGATCGGCTACTACGACAAGAAGGACATCAGCCTGGATGAGCTGACGGCCCAGATGGCAGGCGGCGCGGAATTGGCCGAGTTGGCCCACGAGCTGGAGCAACTGGGTGGACATTCTGCTGCACTTGAGGAAGTCAAGGCCGAGGTTGCAGACGTCGCTGAAGCCGCGCCTGAGCCCACTGCAAAGCCTCACTAGGCTTTCTCGGCGTATCTCTGCCCGGAGCCCCTGGGGGTTCCGGCCAGGGCCGTTTATTGCCCCGGTTTTCAGCGCCGGGTGGACGTGGTGCCGCGCTGCACAAGCGTGGGCTCAATCAGCTTCCGCTCCGGTTGGAGGCCAGGGTCTGCGATCCTTGCCAGCAGCCTGCGGGCGGTATCCACGCCTACCAGGTCGCTCCGGTTGTCTATGGTGGTGAGGTCCAGATATCGCGACTTTGCCAGGGGCGAGTTGTCGTAGCCGATCACCGATACGTCACTCGGAACTGAGAGCCCGCGTGCCTTGAGCGCGGCGAACGCGCCGACTGCCATGGTGTCGTTGGCCGCGAAGATGGCGGTGGTGTCGGGGTGGCTCTCCAGGAGCCGCACGGCTGCCTGGTAGCCGTCCTCTTCCGATGTGCCCGCGGACTGGCTGACCACAGCTTCGACGCCGGCGGTCTCCGCCGCGCGCAGGAAACCGGCCCGCCGGTGTGCGGAAGCGCCGTCGGAACCTGAGAGGTGACCGACGCGGACATGACCCAAATCCAACAGGTGGTTCGCCGCCAGGCTGCCGCCACCGTCGTCGTCGTTGGTGATGAGGTCCGCCCCATCGGGGACGCCGTTGCGCCACCCGGCCACCACGGTGGGAACCCAGGTTCCGGGGAGCATGGCATCGCTGGGCTCGGCGGCAAGCGCCAGCGCGTCCACATGCATGGCCAGCAGCCCGTCCGTGGCTTCCTTGATGCGGTTCTCGCCAGGACGCGAGTCGGCGAGCATCACCTGGTAGCCGAGGTCGGACAGAATCGATTCCATTCCGCGCAGGAGGTCGACGAACCACGGGTTCCGGTAGTCGTCGATGACCAAGCCGATGCTTTTAGTGCGGCTGCTGGCCAGGGTGGTAGCTGCCCGGCTGGGGCGGTAGCCGAGGTCGGAGATGGCCTTTTGTACAGCTCTCCGGCGCTTTTCGCTGATCCTTTCGGGGTCCTTGAGGTACAGGGAAACCAACGACGGCGAGACGCCGGCCTGGGAGGCGACGTCGTACAGCGTGGGGCGTTTGGCGAGGGGAGGGTTCTGTGTTTCGGCGCTTTTCAAGGGAATCTTCGATGCCTTTCGGTTCTGCTTTCGAGGATAACCCCTGAGACATTGACAGGACATATAGACATGACTACGATCAGTGCCAGTGCAAAATTGTAGCGCTACAAAAACGCTTGCTCAGCGCTCCTGCTGCGGCGACATTTCAAAGGAGAAATCAATGGCTGAAAGCCTCGGCGTCGCCGTTATCGGCGCAGGCATGGCCGGCAAAGCCCACGCTGCCGCCTACCGAACGGCATCTGCCCTCTACAGCCCCGTACTTCCCCAGTTGCGCCTGGTCTCCATCGGGGACGTCAACGCCGAATTCGGCTCCCTGGCTGCCAGGCGGTTCGGATACGAACGCAACGACACCTCGTGGCAGGCCATTGCGGAGGCCGACGACATCGACGTGGTAAGCGTGGTCATCGCCAACTCACTCCACCGCGAAGTGGTCGAAGGGCTGTTGGCCGCCGGGAAGCATGTGCTGTGCGAGAAGCCGCTTAGTGACACCATGGCCGACGCGCGGACCATGGCTGATGCTGCCCGGTCCGCGGAAGCCAGGGGAACCTTGGCCCGCATCGGCTTCACCTTCCGCCGGACCCCTGGCATCGCGTACATCCGGGATCTCATCCGCAACGGCACCCTCGGGAACGTCCTGCACTTCAGTGGCCGCTATTGGACGGACTATGGCTTCAGCCCCGCCGCCCCCATGAGCTGGCGCTACAAGGGTGGGCCTGGCTCCGGTGCGCTCGCCGACGTCGGAAGCCACCTGACCTACATCTCCGAATTCCTGTGCGGCGACATCCAGTCCATCAGCGGCGGGCGTTTGGCCACCGCGATCGACAAGCGCCCTCTGCCACTAAGCGCTGTGATGGGCCACGACCACGTTGACGTGTCCGACACCTTTGAAGCCGTGGAAAATGATGACTACGCGGCCTTCAATGCGGAGTTCACCAGCGGAGCGGGCAGCTTTGAGGTCTCCCGGGTGGCAGCCGGGCACGCCAACAGCCTGCAGTTCGAAGTATTCTGCGAGAACGGAGGCGCCAAGTTCGACCAGCGCCGCCCGAACGAAGTCCAACTGTTCCTGAATGACGAATCGGGCCTGCAGAACGGCTACCGGCAAGTCATTCTGGGCCCCGGGCATCCCTACATCGCGGGTGGTCTCGCCATGGACGCCCCCGAAGTTGGTTTCGGCCAGAATGATGCCTTTGGCTACCAGGCCCGTGCCTTCCTGGAAGAAGTTGCCGGCCTTCCTGAGGCGGAGTCGCTGCCGCGGTGCGCAACCTTCGACGAGGGCGTTCGCAACATGGAACTCCTCAGTGCTGTTGCCGAATCTGCCCTGAACAACGGAAAGAAGATCACGCTATGAAGCTGGGCGTCTACAACGCGATCCTGCACGACAGGTCCTTGCCGGAGGCCCTGAAGGTCATTGCCGACCTGGGCCTGACGGGCATCGAGATCAATACCGGCGGGTTCCTTCCGGCGGTGCATGTGCCCACTATGGACGACATCCTGGTTTCGGATGCTGCCAGGGACGATTTTTTGGGCATTTTCGAGGGCACCGGCGTCTCCATCGCGGGCCTGAACTGCAACGGCAACCCACTGCACCCGCGCCGGGAAATCGGCGAAAAGCATTCGGAGGACATCCGTCGCTCCATCCGGTTGGCACACCGCCTTGGCCAAGACAGGGTGGTAACCATGTCCGGGCTTCCCGGCGGCGAACCCCGCGCCACAGTGGTGAACTGGGTAGTCAACGCCTGGAACTCTGCGGCGCTGGACGTGCTGGATTACCAGTGAGGGCTGGCGGAGGAATTCTGGAGGGAGACCGACCGGCTGGCCGCTGACCACGGGGTCAAGGTCGCCCTGGAGTTGCACCCGCAGAACATCGTGTTCAACACGGCCGATGTCTACAGGCTCATCGAACTCACCGGGGCCACCCATGTAGGCGTGGAACTGGATGCCTCACACCTGTTCTGGCAGCAAATGGACCCGGTGGCCGTGGTCCGGGAACTTGGCCCTTTGGTGTTTCAGGCCGCTGCCAAGGACGTCCGAGTGAACACGGGCAACGCTGCTTTGTATGGTGTCCTGGACAACAGCTTCAGGCGGCTCTCACCCGAGGAGAACCGGACAAACCTTGGCGGAGACGAATGGGCCAACGAATGGCCGAAGAACTCAGCCTGGGACTTTGTTGCACTGGGCCGTGGCCACGACACCGCCTACTGGACCGAGTTCCTCCGCGCCCTTCAGGAAGTGGACCCGGACATGCTGGTCAATATCGAACATGAGGATGTTTCCCTGGGCCGGATCGAGGGCCTCGAGGTAGCGGCGAAGGTGTTGCGGGACGCGGACTTGGCGCTCCAAGCGTCGTTGAATCCTGCCTAAGCAGAAAGAATGCCTGGCAAGGCGGTGCTCATTTCCCCGCCCTGCCTTTTGCGGAGCATGCTGGCGGCGAGCGGTGACCGAGCGAAGCGCATCTCCAGACCAAAAGGGCAAAGTGCTTGCAAGTCGCTGGGCCGTCAGCGTGTTCTCAAGATTTTGGGCACCCGTTCGCGAACGCTCCGTCAGCAGACGTCTCGTCTGAGACTATATCGAGAATGATGCCGCTGCTGGGCATCGCAGACACATGACCTGGAACCGTCAAGGGCTCCGTACCAGGACTTCGCGTCGTGAATATGGCTTGGCTGCCGGTACTGCCCAGAAGCCAGACTGGCTGTGGATTGGCAGGATCGGTGAGTCTCGTCATGCACGCCCGAACGGGATAGTTAATTTTGGCGAATTCAGAGGTCCCCTGAACACGGAGGTTGTATCCAGTCATCATTTCGGATTGGGCAATAATGAGCACGCACAGCAGTGCCGCAATCCCGAACATGAAGGTCATCAGGAAGCCACCCGAGCCCATTTGGCGGCCGAACCATGTCGCAAGCCATCCGCACAGGCACAGGAACAGCAGGGCGCCAATAGCAGGGATGAAAGAAAGGAACTGGGTCCAGTCGACCATGCCAACCAGGTGCCCTGCTTCCATGCCGACCAAGTAGGCCCATGCCGGGAACCGCGTCAGGATAGTGAGAATGATCGCGGCAGAGGCAATATTCAGGGTCAGTCGTGGAAGCGTTCGTGCGCGGAGCAGCAATCGAGCCTTAACCAGCTGGGTTGCAAGCCAAACGACGCCCAGGAAACACAGTGCGATGATGGCTCCAATAAGCACGTCCGGACTTGGCGGGCGGGTCGCCCACTGAATCTGGGCCAAACCCCCAACAGCAAACGAGGGGCCTGCAAGCCCTACGATGATGGCCGCGAATCTGATCCGCATGTAGGTCTTGATTCCCGAATCCACAGCCGAGCGTCCGCTCGGCCAACTCCATGACCGGAGTGCCCCCCGTGCGACTGGCGAGTCTGTCAGCGAGGGGTCTTTGATGAATCGACGGTTGAACGCCGAACCTTTGAACTTCCCCATGCGATCAGCAACCAGAAGCTCCAGCTTGTAAACGAGATGACAGGCCAAAACCCAGGCGCCGATACCGACCATGGTTAGCGGCGCGACGACCGGCAGCAGTTCGGGAGCGTTCAATGCCTGATCCGGTTGAGAGTAGAAAAGCCATCCCAAAACCATCATGATGAGGGCTGTGATTGCTGCGAACGCAGCCGCCCATCGCGAGCCAGGGATGGTGGCGCGCCTTAATTCAGGATCCAATTCGCGTGCAGCAGCGTTCGCGGGGATTGGGGTCATCAGTGGAAAGAGCGCCTCGAAGCGTTCCAGCACATGGGTCCGGTCCCCATAGATTCTGGGTGCTTTTCTGTCGGGCGTTCTTACAATCGTTGCGTTTTCGTCAATTGTCCATTCGGGCACTTGTGTGAAAACTGGTTCAACATGCCTCGCTTCCACTAAGTTCAGCTTGTTGGGAACGGAAGACATCGCTGTCATAAGGTCTTCTAGCGCTGTGTCCCCGGCGTTTGCGCCAACGAGTTGGGGGCCGAGGCGCACCACCGTGAGTTGTCGTTCTGATTCCCAACAGCTATCGTCCTCGATCGTCCAGCCGTTTGTGCTGAGCGCTTGGTCGATCAGTCCTCGAAACGTTGTGGCACTGAACCGCATCTCAACGACAACAGACCCATAACTTGTCGGTGACGGTCGAAAATTGAGCCATTGTGACGGTTGAAAACTGAGCCACTCGTTCCAAACGATTGGGTGGGTGATCACTGTGGAGGATTGGGCGCTTATTCGGCGGTTGCATCTTGCCGAGGGTGAGTCGATGAGATCGATAGCCGCAAGGCTGGGTATCTCGAGGAATACGGTGGCCAAGGCCGTCAGTGCCGAAGGGCCGCCGGTGTATGTGCGCGCGCCGCAGGATTCCGGGATCAAGGCAGTCGAGCCGGCTATCCGGGCCTTGTTGAAAGAGAATCCGCGGATGCCGGCCACGGTAGTGGCAGAGCGGGTGGGCTGGACCGGGTCACCGGCCTGGTTCAGGGAAAACGTGGCCAGAATCCGGCCGGAGTATGCACCACCGGATCCCGCGGATCGGATCAGTTACGAACCGGGCGAGCAGGCCCAGTGCGACTTGTGGTTCCCGGAGGCGCGGATCCCGGTCGGGTCCGGGAAGCCGAAAATCCTGCCGGTGCTGGTGATGGTGTCTTCGCATTCGCGTTTCATCATGGCGCGGATGATTCCCTCCCGCACGACCGGGGATCTGCTCGCGGGCATGTGGGAACTCCTTGGTGGGTTGGGCGCTGTTCCGCGGCGGCTGATCTGGGATAACGAGACAGGCATCGGTCGCCGGAACAGCTTCGCGGCCGGGGTCGCGGCGTTCGCCGGAGTCCTCGCGACGAAGATCGTGCAGGTCAAGCCCTACGACCCGGAATCCAAGGGAGTGGTGGAACGGGCCAACGGGTTCCTCGAAACATCATTCCTGCCAGGTCGGTCCTTCGCCTCGCCCGAGGACTTCAACGCCCAGCTCGGTCAGTGGCTGCCTAAAGCCAACGCCCGGCTGGTCCGACGGACCGGGGCCCGGCCCACGGACCTGCTCGCGGCGGACAAGGCGGCGATGTTGGCCCTGCCTCCGGTCCCACCCGTGACCGGGTTCGCTGCCCGGATCAGACTCCCACGGGATTACTACGTCCGGGTGGTATCGAATGACTACTCCGTCCACCCGCAGGCCATCGGCCGGTTCGTCGAGATCACCGCCGACCTGGACACGATCCGCATCAGCCTGGACGGCAGAACCGTAGGTGATCACGCCCGGTCCTGGGGCACCGGCTTGACGATCACCGACCCGGACCACGTCGACGCCGCCCGGACCCTGCGCAAAGCCTTCCAAAACCCCGCACCCGCTCCGGACACAGCAGGGCTGCGGGACCTTGCTGACTACGACCGCGCGTTCGGGATCGACCTTGATGACGGGCAGGTCGCGTGATGCCTGCGACCAAGGAAACAGTCGGCCAGATCGAGTACTACTCCCGGGCCATGAAAGCACCCCGGATCCGGGAAGCCGCCACCCGTCTCGCTGAGCAGGCACGAGAGGCCGGATGGACCCATGAGGAATACCTCGCCGCGGTCCTTTCCCGGGAAGTCGCCGCCCGCGAAGCCTCCGGAGCCGAAGCCCGTACCAGGGCCGCCGGGTTCCCGGCCCGCAAATCGTTGGAGGACTTCAGCTTCGACCACCAGCCCGGCCTCAAACGCGACACCATCGCCCATCTGGCCACCGGGGCGTTCCTGACCGAGGCATCCAACATCGTCCTGCTCGGCCCGCCCGGCACCGGGAAAACCCACCTCGCGACCGGGCTGGGACTACGCGCCGCGCAACTGGGCCACCGGGTCTTGTTCGCTACCGCTATCGACTGGGTCGCCCGGCTCCAAGCCGCGCACCAGAACGGGAGGTTGCCGCAGGAACTCGTCCGGCTGCGTCGTTACGGGCTGATCATCGTGGACGAGGTCGGTTACATCCCGTTCGAACAAGACGCCGCGAACCTGTTCTTCCAACTCGTTTCCTCACGCTACGAACACGCATCTCTGATCCTGACCTCGAACCTGCCCTTCGCCCGCTGGGGTGATGTATTCGGAGACCAGGTCGTGGCCTCGGCCATGATCGACAGGATCGTTCACCACGCCGAGGTCATCACCCTCAAAGGCTCCAGTTACCGGCTCAAACACACACAAACGGACTCACTGCCCTCGACAAGACCGGAAAATACGGGAGAATAACCACGTCAACGTGGCTCAGTTTTCAACCCACGAAACGGCTCAATTTTCGACCAGCGCTGACATAACTATTGAGTTTTCCGTATAGCACTGCCGGCCAAGGGCCGCCCAGCCACATCGAAATCTTGTTGAATAGCATCGCCGGTGTCTTCAGGGCTCTACTCCTGCACAGTTGGGTCTGGGGGTCTTTGGTATCTCTCTGATGCAACCTTCTAGTGATGCGATGGGGTGCTTCATGACGTGAACGGTGTTGTTGCGAGTTACTCGAGGAGTTCGGTAAACCTTTGACAGGACAAACTGACAAGGTCTACTGTCGCATCAGTAACTAGGTTCTGCTGCAGCGACGGAGACAGAAAATGACGAATGTAGTGACCCTGGGCCTGGTGGGTGTGGGCCGGATCGGCGTGATGCACGCGAACAACATCAGCGCACTCAACGACACCCTGGCCCAGGAGGGTGTCCAGGTCCGGCTGAAACTCACCGACGTGGCCGAGGAGCATGCCCGCTCGGTCGCTTCACGGGTTGGTGCTGAGTTCCTGGGTTCCGTGGAGGAACTGATCGGCTCGGGAGTTGACGGGCTGGTCATCGCCACGGGCACCGCCACCCACCCCGACCTCATCCGGGCTGGTGTGGACGCCGGAATCCCCGTGTTCTGTGAAAAGCCGGTGGCCGTGAACGTGGCGGAATCACTGCCGGTCCTTGACTACATCAGGGAGAAGAACGGCGTGGTGCAGATCGGCCATCAACGCCGCTTTGACGCCGGTTACCTCGAGGCCAAGCGCGCCTACGATGCCGGTGAGCTCGGATGGATCCATTCGGTCCGTGCCGTCACGTGCGACATGACGCCGCCGCCAGTACAGTTCCTTGCTACCTCCGGTGGCCTGTTCCGCGACTGCTCGGTCCACGACTTTGACATACTCCGCTGGCTCACCGGCAAGGAAATCGTGGAGGTCTATGCCAAGGGCTCCAACAACGGCGACCCGGCAATCGGCGAGGTTGGCGACGTCGACACCGCTCTGGCTGTGGTGACGTTCGACGACGGCACAGTAGGCACGGTCTCGGCAAGCCGCTACAACGGGGCCGGGCATGATGTTCGGCTGGAACTCCAAGGCTCCGAACGCTCGGTGCTGGTGGGCATGGACCAGCACATGGCCATGCGTTCTGCTGAACCGGGAGTTGTGTTTCCTTCCGGTGCGGCGCATGCCACCTTCGCTGAGCGCTTCGACCAGGCCTATCGCTCGGAGATGGCCGCGTTCGTGGAACTTGTGCTCGGGCAACGCAAAAACCCTTGTACTCCCGAGGACGCAGTGGCTGCATCCAAGGTAGCCGACGCAGCTCAGGAGTCCCTGGAGACGGGTGCACCGGTCAGGGTTTCTGGGTAGCCCTCGCGCCGCAGTCATCAGGCCATGCACGGCTGGCCACCCCTTACGTTCGTAGTGGTGTGTGGTGGTGGTTGCGTCGTGGTGTTTGGTGGGGGTCGATGTGGGGTGGTGGTTTGAACCAGGGTGTCCCGGTTTTCGTGTCGATGCGCCATTGTTCTTTGTGGATGAGGTGGTGGTGGTGTGAGCACAGGAGCACGCCGTTGTTGGTGCTGGTGGGCCCGCCGTGTGACCAGTAGGTGATGTGGTGGGCTTCGCACCAGGGTGCGGGGATGGTGCAGTCGGGGAAAGCGCAGCCTTGGTCCCGGGCGTTGAGGGCTTTGCGGATGTGGGGTGGGAAGATCCGGGTGGTGCGGCCGATGTCGAGGATTTCTCCGTCGGTGCCGAGCAGGACGGGGAGGATGTCGGCGTCGCAGGCTATTTTGCGGATGGTGCCCGGGTGGATAGGGCCGGTGAAGGTCGCGGTGCCCGTGCTGAGCGGGTTCCGGGCTGTGGCGGTGCTGTGGGTGAGTTGGGTGTAGAGGTCGCGGTGGTCGATGGTGACGGTGACTTGGGGTCGGAGTCCGCCGTTGGAGGGTAGTTTCCCGGTGGTCATGGCGAGGCTGCAGGCTCCGACGAGGCCGTCGAGGAGTTTCTGGGCCCGGGAGCGCCGGTCAAGATCCGGGCCGGGTGAATTGTCGCTGCTGTCTGGGCTGGTGGTGGTGAGTCGGGGGTTGGTGGCGGCGTTCATGGCGGTGGTGAGGGTTTCGTATTGTTCGGCGGTGGCGAAGATTTCCAGGTGGTGGAGTCCGTGGCGGCGTCGGCGGCGGAGGAAGGCTCCTTGGGTGTGGCGGAGGGCTTCTTCGGTGGGTTCGGGGCCGTCTTGGTCGATGGCATCGGTCCAGCGTTTGGCCATTTTGGTCACGAAGTCGGGGTCACTTTCTGCCGCGGTGGTGGTCAGGGCGTGTTCCATCCGGGTGAGGGTGTCGTCATCGGTGAAATGTTGGGCCTTGTCCAGGGCTACGCTGATGATCGTCGCCGAGCGTGAGGGGACGGCAGCTGCGGCCACGGCGTCGGCCAACACTTCACGGCGTGCCGGAATTTCCTGCCCGGCCATTCCTGTCTGCGGTAGCACGGCGGCGGCGAGGGCGAGCCGGCGTCGTGCTTCACCGATCCCGATCCGCAATCGGGCCCGCAAGAACTCCGCCGCGTTCCGGTACCCATCATCAAGAACACTGCCCCCACCCACCGCAACAGACCCAGCACCCGCCACGGACCCGGCCCCGACTGTGCCGTCCAAGCTTTCCTCAGTACCTCCCGCAGACTCACCGACTGGTTCAGTCCACCCCGTCCGCCATTCCCGGGCACCGGACGGCCGGGACTGCCGTGCCTGCACTTCGGACCGGGTCCGTTCTACAACTTGGGCCGCCACGATCTGCACATACTCAAGGCCGCGGGCGATCTCCTCGACCTGACCCGCGAAGTCCGAGGCTTCCGTAAAGTCGAACAACCGGGCGTCCGCCGCAGCAAATGAGCGCAGGACTTCAACCGCGGCAGCTCCCTCGGCGAGAGCTTCGGCCAACCCTGTGCAGGCCGGGCGCATGGCAGCCGCGAGCCCATTGCTTCCGCCTTCGCGCAGCAAAGTGGAAGGGTCTTCTGCCTGTGTGACGGGTCTGTCCGCGGCTGGTACCAGCTGGCCGGCTTCGATGAGGGCGGCGGTGCGTTTGATCTCGGCCGCCGGGATCACCCGCCGAACTTCATCGCTCCGCCGAACTACGTCACTCCGGCGGGCTTGTCGGGGCAGCACTTTGGCGCCGGGCGAACCTGCCCGCCGCGCCAAAACATCCCCAATGCTTCCCATGAATCAACTCTGTCACCGGGGTCCGACATTATTAGCACCCCTGACCCCAAGCCGGAGTTGGAGCCCCGGACATGGCTGACGCGGGCCGAAGAGTCTGGGGGAAAACTCCGACCCGCGCCAGGTTTTTGGGGTTGGCTAACCGATCGTTTTCATGGCCTGCCAACCGCTGCCAAGGCTGGTGGCTGGGACGTTGCTAAAGGTCCCGCTGCCGCTGCCTGGGTAGAGCCACAAGGTGTCACCGATCCGGCCGACGACATCGTTCTTGCCATCGCCGTCGAGGTCCCGGGGTCCTGCGATCAATGTTCGGTTATCCCAGCCCGCAGAGATCTGCTTCCATGGGAGCCACCCTCGGGTTCCGTTGCCGGGGTAGAGCCAAAGGGCGCCGGTATCGGCGCGCCTGGCCAGCACATCTGTCGTACCATCTCCATTAAAGTCCCCCGTGCTCAGAATTGCATTCATAACATTCCAGCCGGTCCCTATGGTGGTGGGTGTCCGCAGGCCGCCGCTGCCTGTGCCCTCGTAGAGACGCAGATCGCCGCTGCTTCGCCGGGCGATGAGGTCCGGGATGCCGTCGCCGCTGAAGTCGCCGGGCGAGAACAGTTGGCTCATGGTGGTCCACCCGACACTGACCTGGACACGTGCGCCGAAACTGCCTGCGCCATCACCCGGGTAGAACCACAGCACGTCTCCCGCGCGCGCCAGCAGATCCGGTTTGCCGTCCCTGTTGAAGTCACCGGGGGTGACGATGTCGGTGATCGTGGACCATGCCGGTGCCGCGAGCGCTGTTTGCCGTGGCCCAAGGCCTCCCGCGCCGTTACCCGGGTAGAGGAACAGGTTGCCGGCGCTGTCGGAGGACAAGACATCTGACTTGCCGTCACCGTTGAAATCATGGGACGACGGCGGACCGGCTGCGGGAACCGTGTAGGTCTGGTTTCCCACGGGCGAGGCGTTCCCTGCCGCGTCCACTGCGATGTACTTCAGATTCAGCTGCGATGTTCCCATGACAATCGGCGTGGAGTACTTGATGTTCGTGGCAGACGCCGTTGTCGTGGGTGTGCTGCCGTCGGTGGTGTAGTAGATGCTGGCGCCTGGTTCGTCGGCGGAGAGCGTGATGGTTGCCCCACTGGCCAGCGCGCGGCTGGTCGGGCTCGCCGTCACCATTGGTGCCCTGGTGTCCGGCGGAACAGCGTAGTTCTGGGTAACGACGTCTGAGACATTTCCGGCAGGATCCGTGGCGAAGAACTTGAGGGTCATCGGACCGGGGCCCGGGAACACTACGGGTGCGGAGTACGCCACTCCTGCTGCCAGGGGATCGCTTCCGTCCTTCGTGTATTTGATGACGGAGTTTGTTTCATTGGACGTGAGGGTGATGGTGGTCCCCGCAGCGTATTCGCCGCTGGGCGGGTTGGCCGTCACAACCGGCTTGGTGACATCGGGGCCGGTGGAGTAGTTCTGGGTTATCACGGTCGATGGGTTGTTCGCCGTATCCACCGCGAAGTACTTCAGCGTCAGCGGGCCATTCACAGTGATCGGAGTAGCGTACTTCGGGCTGGTTGTGGTGGGGTTGGTTCCGTCTATCGTGTAGTAGATCGTTGCGGGCTCGTTCACGGCCAGGGAGACTTTTTGCCCGATGTCGTAGGTGCCGCCGGCGGGTGTCGCTGTTACTTCCGGTGCGATGACATCGGCTGTGATGTGGGCCTCGAACTCGGAAAGGCCCACGTTGGTGGTGGAGGCACTGACGGAGCTGATATTGAAGCGGACAGAGGTGACCGTCCGGGCCGGGAAGTTCACGGTCAGTCCGGAGCCGTTGTTGGGCAGTGCCCCCACAGGCACAGTGCTGCCGTCCGGGAAGGCCAAGTTGCCCCCGGTGACCTGATCGCTGAGGATCGGCCGGTCAAAGAGTGTCACGGCATTGATGGTCCGGGCGGGGGAGAAGTTGTACTGGATCCAGCTGCCGGCCTTCCCGCCGTTGGTCACCCACTCTCGTCCTGCATCCATGGGAGTGCCCCAGGCATACCCGTCGCGCGCCTTTTCAGGACTCTGGGCCGAGGCCTTCTGCGAGGAAGCGCTCGCGGTGGTCCCTGCTGACTTGGCAGCGTTGCCCGTCCACTCAATGGCCGTAATGTACTGCCGCTTAAGCCAGTCGCTGTACGGAGGTGCGGGGCATGGGCTGCCGCATAGGTATTTGTCGAAGTCAGCGAAGCGTACAAAGGTGTTGACCTTGTTGGTCAGATCTGCGCCGGTGACGTTCTGGGCATATTCGTCGATCACGTAGGCGTCGTATGCCGAAGCCGTATGGGGACCGGTGTAGGCCCTGCTGGCCAATTGGGCAAACTTTGCCGTAGCCCAGTGGTCGCTGTGGTCATAAGGGTTTTGGTAACTGCCTGTCCAGTCTTGGGTGCGGAAGGTGGTGGGTCGGTAATTGGCCACCAGCTGGTTCAGCGTCGTTTGGAATTGGGCCTTGGTGAAGGCTGCCGCACCATCGACCGGGCGGATGGAGCTGAGCCTTCCATCCCACAACTTCAAAATGCTCTGGCCGTTGTAACGGCTGCTGCCCGTCCCGTCCGGGAAGCCGTCCGGAAGCCGCATGAAAACAACTGAGATGTTGGGCGCAGCGTTCAATGTTTGAAGCGTGAGGGGACGTCCGGGTATGCCGGCGTCAGAGGTGGTCCAGGCATCGGCTACGCCGGCCATTTTGGAATAACTTGCCCGGATTCCGGCTTCGAGGCTGTTCCAGTAGGCAGGACCCTCGCCTGCCTCACCGGCTGTGGCGTAGATCGTCTGCACGCAACGTTTGGCTTGGACGTCCCGCATGAAGTCGGGACTGATGAAAATCAGGTCATCATCTGTGTGGGCCACGACCTGCATGGCACCCCCTGTGCCGGGACAGGGCGGAACCGCTGCCGAGGCAGGGGCGGCGATTCCCACAGTGAGTGCGGACGAGGCCACGGATGAGCCCAGCAGCAGGCCAAGGATTCTCTTGGTACGGAACAGGGGGAATTGACTACGACGCCGAGCGTATTTTGGACGGTCCACAACCAGTGCTCCTTGAGCAGATGTTGGGCCCCCCAGCCGGCAAATTTTCGACGCCCACAGGACGTCATTCAGTTGGATACTGCGGTTCCTCCAGCAAATGGAGGTGAAGCAGTGATCGTTACTGTACTCCTTGGGAAACACCATGGCTAGGGTGCGGGCAGGCCCTTCTGCGAACCGGGGCGGACCTGTCGGCGGGGCCATTACGCTGATTGCATGAACCGCACCGCAGCGTTGAACCCCAGTCCGAGAACTCTCGACGTCGAAAGCGTGGTTCATTTCAATCGGCTGGTTAGTGCTGGGGCCCTCTCAATGCACGGCTGGCACGCCCAATCGTTGGACCTTCGGGGGTACTCGCGGCAGCTCAAAGACATGGACCCCCAAGGCGCGATCTTCCTTGGCTGCACCTTCGACGCCGGCGTGGAGGAGAGCCTGCGAAGCCGCGGTGCGCTGATCTTCCCCAAGCTGCTGGGCATACCTTTCGACCCCTACCGCGGCAGTCTTTACACCCCCGCGGAACTCTATCCGGACATCCCAGGAAGTGAGTACGAGTCAACCCTCGACGCGCAGGTTTACCAGTGGAGCATCCTGCCGGGCCAGCGGCAGAGCCTCGACGCGACGCTCGCCGCAGCCCTGCACGACCACGCCATCGGCGATGCCTTGGACGAGGCACTTGACCAGGGCGCTTTCGCCGGGAGCAGGATCGTGGGGGTCATGGGCGGCCATGCTGCCCAGCGCGGCTCCAGGGAATTTGCCGACGCCGCCCGCCTGGGCAGTTTGCTCGCACGGTCCGGATTCGCAGTCGCCACCGGCGGAGGCCCTGGCGCCATGGAGGCGGCCAACATGGGCGCGTACTTCAGCGCAAGGCCCGACGGCGAACTGGATGCCGCCGTGGGGTCGCTCGCCGACGTTCCGGGGTTCAGGCCCTCGGTGACGGCTTGGGCGCGGAAGGCGGCGGCCGTCGTCGAACGTTATCCCGACGGCACCCCGACGCTCGGCATCCCTACATGGTTCTACGGGCACGAGCCACCGAATCTCTTCGCTACCCACATCGCCAAATATTTTGCCAACGCCATCCGGGAAGCCATCCTCCTGGAGCTCTGCGATGGAGGGATCGTGTTCCTGCCCGGGGCCGCAGGAACTGTGCAGGAAATCTTCCAGGACGCCTGCGAGAACTACTACGGAGCGCCCGAAACCATCACGCCGATGGTCCTGGTGGGCCGCGAACACTGGGAACGGACCTTTCCGGCCTGGCCCATGCTGCAAAGCCTTGCCGCGGGCAAACCCATGGCAGAGCGGATCTTCCTGGTGGATACGGTGGACGAGGCGCTCGCGGTCCTGACGGCGTGAACGGGCACCCGGACGAGCGTGCATCCCCGGTTCAAAAGTCCTTGCTGCACGGCCCTGCGCCGAGTTTTGCCAGGCCCGTCAGGTCACCGGCCGCATAGTGCCGGACCCAGGAAGCCTGACCGTACATGAGCTGCCGGGGATCATCCACGTGGTCCAGCCCCACCAGATGGCCCAGCTCGTGCATGATGACAGCGACGCCGATCTCGTCCCCGTCCGGTGTGTCCACGATGCCGGCGAACTGTGGGGCATCCAGAGACACCGTCCCGGTTACGTAGGCTTTGTAGCCGTTGCTCAGGCCGATGGACGAGCTTCCGCCCAGGCCCACGGTCTGGCCCGTCAGGCGGGGCACTTGTTCCGGCGTGCTCCACGCGATCAGCACCGGCGCCCAACGGTCGCCATACCTGGCAGGTTGGTAGCCTGAACGGTTCGGGGAGGGGACTTCGGAGCTGGGACCGTCGTAGATGAACTTCAACCCCGTGGCATTGCTGACCCGCTGGATAGCCTTCTCAACCAACGCCTGCCAGGAAGCCGGTGCGGAGTCTGAGTTCACCACGTAATGGATGGGCCGGCAGGGTGAGTAGGCCAGCGGCGTTCCGTCCTCTTTGACCGCCAGGAACTTGTACGAGCTGCTGGCCTGGACCACAGGCGGAGGCGTCCCGAGTGGTGCATCGGCTTCTTCACGGCCAGGGAGGGGATCATCCCGTTGCCCGAAGGGCACCAGCCCGGGGCGGGCCGGTTGGCTTTGCGTTTCTGAGGATCCGTACAGAAACTGTTGCAGCTCACCGCCGAAAAAGGCCCCGGCGCAGACCAGTCCAAGGATGCCCAGCAGGAACAAGATGGCGGCGGTGCTGCTGTGCTTGATCGGCGGGCGGGGTTCAGGTGGTTCGCGGGGACCGGATGCCGGCGGAAGGTATCGGGGCCGGGGAGGATCCGGATCCGGCCACTTGGACGGTCCATAAGGTTCCATGGAACCCCCTGACGTGGAGGCCGCGGACGTGCGGTGGGGCGCCGCCGTCGGCCGTTTCCGTCAGCATAGGTCCAGCGTGGTCCGGAGTCCATGGTGTCGTGTTCCGGGCAGGAGATCGGCTAAATGTCCTTGCGGCAGGGCGCGGAGGCCAGGAGGTGCAGACCGTTCAGGTCACCTGCTGCCAGGCCATCCGGTGCGCCGATTTCGGGGTACATGAGCTGGATTGGATCGTCCACGTGGTCCAAGCCCATGACGTGTCCCAGTTCGTGCTGCATGACGGCGAGGACATAGTCCGAGCCGCCGGGGTCCGACAAGAGTTCAGCGATCTGGGGCGTGTCGAGCTCCAGGCTCCCCGTGATGTAGCTTTTGGGGCCCTTGTCCAGGGAATACATGGTGCTGCCGCCGGTGCCGATGACCTTGCCTTCAAGAGCCGGTGCTACTGCCGGCGTGGTCCAGGAAATCAGCAGGGGTGCCCACCGATCGCCGTAACGGTTGGGTTGGTAGGGCTCGCGCCGGTCTGCGGGCTGTTCGTCGGTTGTTCCGTCGTTGACGAACTGGATGCCCGAGGCAGCAGAGATGTTGGCGATGGCCGTGGCAAGGAGTGCGTCGGTTCCCTGGGGCGCAGTGGCGTTGTTCACTACGTAGTGCAGCGGGCGGCAGGGGGAGTAGCCGACAGGAGTGCCGTCGTCGTTGGTCGCCAGGAACTTGTAGGAATCATTGGTGGTGCCGGGCGCCGTCGGCGAGGCCAGCGGGGCATCCGCTTCCTCAAGTCCAGGCGGTGGTGCATCGGGCACACGTGTCGCGGTTGGCTGGGTCTTCCCGATCTGCGGGCTGCCCGGGACGCTGACGCCCGGGAACAGCGCCGTGATGCGGGGGTCGCCGTTCAGGAACCCGGTGACCAGGACCGCTGCCACCGCAGCGACTACCACCATCAGCAGGCCGCGGAGAACACGCCCGGCTGTTCCCGTGCGCCGGTGCTTCGGCACATGCGCTGTTTCCCGCTCCGCGTCCACGGTTCTCCATTCCTCATGCCCTTGGTCACGCAGGGCAGCGCGGAGGACGAACCAACATTACGGTCTGGCGGCTGGGCCGTCCAAACTCAGACGATCGCAGCCCCGAAGAGCAACCCGAGACCGTAGGTGGCAGCTGCAGCTCCGAGCCCGATGGCCAGCTGCCGCAGGCCGCGGCTGAGCGGTGATGTTCCGGACAGCAAGCCTACGACGGCGCCAGTGGCCAACAGCGCGACTCCCACCAGGACACCGGCCACCAGGAGGGCGGCCATGCCCGTCATGCCGAAGATGAACGGAAGGATGGGCACGATGGCGCCGGAGGCGAAGAAGCAGAAGCTGGACATCGCTGCCCCCCAGGCCGAGCCCACGGATTCGTGCTCGTCGGTTACCGGTTTTTCGGGTTGGAGCGAAAGGCTGGGATCGCAGTCGCAGCTGAACAGTCCCATGCGCTCGGCTGCCCGGTGCTCGGCCGCCTCCCGGGTCATGCCGCGTGCCAGGTAGACCAGGACCAGTTCGTTGTGGTCGATGTCCAACGACGGGGCTGCGGTGAGCGTCGCCTGGGTGGGGAGCGTGGCGTTGAGCAGTTCGCGTTGCGAGCGGACGGAAACGTATTCGCCGGCGCCCATGGACAGTGCGCCTGCCAGGAGTCCGGCCACGCCGCTCATGAGCACCACGGAGCTGGAGACCCCGGTGGCGGCCATGCCCATCACCAGCGAGAGGTTGCTCACCAGGCCATCGTTGGCGCCGAAGACCGCTGCGCGGAAGGTGCCCGAGAGCCTGTTGCGGCCCCGGGTGGCCAGGCCACGGACGACTTCCTCATGGATCTGCTCGTCGGCAACCATCGCAGGCGTCGCCGCTGGTTCGGTGCCGTACGGGGAGCGGCCCTCGGCGCGCTGTGCCAAGGCAAGGACAAAGACGGACCCGAAGTTGCGGGCCAGGAAACCCAGGAATTGGCTGCGGGCCGACGCTGCTTTGGGCATCCCGGCATGATCTCCCAGGAGCTTGAGCCAGTGTGCTTCGTGGCGGCCTTCGGCTTCGGCCAGGGCCAGCAGGATCTGGCGTTCCTCCCCATCGCGGCGTTGGGCAAGTTCGCGGTAAACAGCGGCTTCGGCCCGTTCGTCGGCCAGGTATTGCCGCCAGCGCCTGATGTCGGAAGCCGAGGGCGCATCATTGGTGCGGTGGGCTGCTGGGTCGGGGGTGGGGTCCGGAGCGGGGCTCGACGAATTCTGGGATTCCTGGTGCATCTGCACTTTTTCTCCTGCGCTTGGTGGGGTGGTTGCGGCCCCATTGCACGCCCCACACTACCGCTTATTGACGCGGATTTTTGGCTGGTATTCCTTATCCGGAATGTTCGGTGCACCGTAATTTCCGGCGTTGCGTGCACGCTCTTCCGGGCCTTGACCCATGCTTGCCCTGGTGCTCAGATGGAGGGACAGGGGCGGGTCTTTAATCAACCCGCAATTTGCCACCGGGCTCCTGCAGGCAGCCCACGGGACGGAGGTAGCAGCATGAACACCACCGAATCACACTCCAACTATCCCGAACGCACAACCATCGAGTCGGACCCGGCCTACGATTACGCCGAAGACCAGGAAGTGGACGAGCCCTGGGTGGAGGAAGTGGACGCCCCCGAGGACGACGAACGGGTGGTGCCAATCGATGAGACCGAGGAGTTCCGCGAGGAGGACGAGGAAATCTAGGCGAGTTCCCGACTGGGTTCCCGGCTCGGTTCCCGGCTGAGCGTGAAGGTGCAGGGCCGGCCTTCCCGGTGACCCACCGCGGCTACGGTGACTGTCAGAGTCCCCGTAGCCTCGCACCACGTGGAGGGCCGGACCGCCCGCGCCAGTGCCTCGGCGATGTGCCGCGCCTGCGGATACCGGAAACACAGGGGCCGGTTCCGGGTCAGTATGGTCACCGTGCCAAGGTAAAGGTCGACGGCGGGGATCACCTTGACGGTTGAGGGGCCGGTTTCGTCGCGGGTGCTTCGGGCTGGTGCCGGCCCGTTGTTGATGGGTTCGTTGTGGCTCGGCTCGTGATACGGCACGCGGCTGCTCCTGTGGAGAGTGCTCTTGCCCGTTCGGTTGTCTCAGGTCCGGGACGGGCCGCTTCTTCATCCGAACCACCCGTGAACATGGGGTTGGTGTATGGCCAGTCGGAGCTTGGCGCCACATCTCTTGAAGCTGGGACAACCCTACCGCACCTCCCGTTGTGAGGCCCGCTCTGCGCTCCTTGGGCGGGGTTTGCCGTGCAGAGCAGGCCTTCCAACGTGGAAGTCCGGGCGTTGGGAGGCCCGCTCTGCGCGCTTTGACGTCGTTTCAGGACGCACAGTGGGCCTCGCAACTCCTCAACGCGTCATCCCCGGGAACGCAAACGGCGGCGCTGCCCCACAAAGGGGCGGCACCGCCGTCGGGTATTGCTTGGTTAGCTGTTGCTGCCTACCGGGTGTACTTCCGGCGGCAGTTCCTCGGAGATGGCGCCGGCAACGCGCTTGTCCCAGGCCTCGCGGACAGCAGCGTCCGTGGGCGGGGTCAGCAGGGAGACCACGACGTAAACCACCAGCGAGGCGCCGAGTCCCCAGTAGATGGGCTCGTTGGCGTAGACGCCGTCTTCGCTGGGGATGACGCCAACTGCGTACATGATGAGCAAAGCCAAGGTCAGCACGGAGCCGACCGCCATGGACCAGGCAGCTGCGATGCCCGTGCCGCGCTTCCACACCAGGCCACCGAGGATGGCAACCAGGAGGCCGCCTACCAGGATGTCGTAGGCGATGGTCAAGGCGACCACCACGTCCTGCGCGGCCATGGAAATCAGCACTGCGAGAATACCGAGGCCCAGGACCCAGTAGCGGTTTGCCTTGACGTCGTGCTCGGGGTTCTCGGTGTCATCGGTGTTGATGGTCTTGCCGAACCAGCTGGCAACGAAAGGCACGACGTCGGCGCGCGCCACTGTTGCGGCGGCGATCAGGGCGCCGGATGCCGTGGACATCATGGCTGCAACTGCTGCTGCCATGACAAGGCCACCGATGCCGACGGGCAGGATGTGGGTAGCGACCTCGGCGTAGACGACGTCCTTACCGAGGTTGGCGACATCGATGTTGGGAAGGGCAACGCGGGCTGCCAGGCCGATCAATGCGCCGGCGATGCCGTAGAGGATGCAGTAGACGCCGGCCGTAGCGCCGCCCCAGCGGGCAACCTTCGCGGTCTTGGCAGTGAAGACGCGCTGCCAGATGTCCTGGCCGATCAGCAGGCCCAGTGTGTAGACGACGAAGTACGTGATGATCGTCTGGGTGCCAATGCCGTCGATCTGGAAGAAGCTGTCCTCCAGGCGCGCACGGATGCCGTCCATTCCACCAGCCGCGTTCAACGCGAAGGGGAGCATCAGGAAGAAGATACCCACTGTCTTGATGAGGAACTGCACCTGGTCTGCCAGGGTGATGGACCACATTCCGCCGATTGTGGAGTAGACCAGGACGATGGCGCCGCCGACGGCGATTGCCAGCCAGCGTTCCCAGTCGAAGAGCACCACGAAGATGGTGGCGTAGGCACCGGTGGACGTGGCACACAACATCAGCGTGTAGGCCAGCATCACGATGCCGGACGTCTGGGTGGCCTTGCTGCCGTAGCGAAGGCTCAGCATCTGGGAGACCGTGTAGATCTTCAAGCGCTGGATGGTGCCTGCGAACAGGAGGCTAAGGAGCAGCACGCCTGCGCCGATGGCGACCACGAGCCACATGCCGGAGATGCCGAACTTGTAACCGAGGCCAACGCCGCCCACGGTGGACGCGCCACCGAGGACAACCGCGGCCATGGTGCCGGTGTAAAGGAAGGGGCCCAGGCGGCGGCCGGCCACCAGGAAGTCACTGTTGTTCTTGGTGCGGGACTTGCCCCACCAGCCGAACGCCAGCATGGCGAGCAGGTACACCACCACGATTGCGATGTTAATAGCCGAAGATTCCATGAACGGTCCTTGGAGCTGATGCACGGAGGTTGGGGTTTTCGACGATACTCCTGCAGGGCGTCGAAGTCTCCGTGCTGACGATTGGAGATTGGTGTTTGGAGCTTGGGAGGTGTTGTGTGCCTCACAGACAACACTTGTTGCCTCTGAGGATATGTTGTGATCGGAGTAACAGTCAAGATCCTTTGGACATGGTTACGTCGGCAGTGGCCTTGTTTACGTGCCTCCCGGCTACTATTGCTCCAATGACAGGGCCGCATGACAGGCCTGAAAGGTTCGTGAATGAAGGCTCTACCCGTTGAACCGAGCAATGTTCCCGTTGCCATCGGTTCCAGAATCCGCGCAGCCCGGCAAACGCAGCGCCTGACCATTGAGCAGGTGGCTGATGCGACCGGTCTGACCAAGGGCTTCCTGAGTCGCGTGGAGCGCGACCTGACATCGCCGTCGGTAGCGTCCTTGGTGACGCTCTGCCAGGTGCTTTCCGTCTCTGTTGGTGACCTTTTTGCGGCGCCGGAGACCCATCTGACAAGGCGGGACGACGGCCCCAGGATTTCCTTGGGTGGCCAAGGCATAGTGGAGCGGTTGTTGACTGCCCGCTCTGAGAGGCGCCTGCAGATCCTCCAGGCCACCATCGAGCCCCGGGGCCGGGGTGAGAACGAGCTTTACGCTGTGGACTGCGATGTTGACGTACTGCACGTGGTCAAAGGGCGGATTAAACTTATCCTGACCAACGAGGAGTACGACCTCGAGGAAGGGGACACTCTGTCCTTCCCGGGCCGCGAACCCCACACCTGGATCAACCCCACGGACCAGACCGTCGAAGTGCTCTGGGTGCTGGTGCCGGCAGCAAGCCGGTAACCCCTCAGCCCACGTGCACCCAGGGTCGGCGGGTGATGTCCGGCTCGGCTTCCCGGAGCACCTCGCGGGTCACGGGCGCGATCTCACCTTCGCCGAAGAACAGGAACCTGCTCAGGTTGGAGATCGGGTTGCCCTCGGTCCAGCGGAAGTAGATGTGCGGCATGAAGCCGGTGACGTCGCGTATGTGCAGGAGAACCGCGGCCAACGTGTTGGGCACATTGTTGCTGTGGACTTCCAGGATTTTGTACCCGTGCCGTTCCTTGCCCACCACCTGGAGCTCCTGTTCGAAGTCGGAGCTGTCGTCCACGATGATCTCGATGAAGACGGCGTCGCAGTCCACCGGGAGATGGTTGGCCTGCTGGGCATGCTGCAGCTTCTCCCTGTACCTGTCGGCGCTGAAGCGCTTGGGTTCGTGGGCGATGATCCGGACGGGACCGTCGGAGTTGTTGGCCGTGAATTCCAGGGCCTTGTGGTCCATCTTGATGTGCGTGGCCCGCAGTTCGAAGGCGCGTCGCATGCGGGAGGCGAAACTGACCACCAGGATCGCCAGGATGAAGAGTGCGGCAATCTTGAGGCCATCGGGCCGCTCGATGGAGTTGACCACGGTGGTGTAGATGAACGCCAGCGAGATGATGCCGAAGCCGATGACCTGCCCGCGCTGCTTCTTTCGGCGTGCGGAGAGTGTCACTGCAATGGAGGCTGAGGTGATCAGGACCAGTACGCCAGTGGCATAGGCGCCGCCCTGGGCGTTGACGTCGGCCTGGAAAATGATGGTCACGATGAACGCGATCACCGTAAAAACGAGGACCAGCGGGCGCAGCGCCCGTGACCAGGCGGGCGCCATGCCGTAGCGGGGCAGGTACCTCGGGACGAGGTTCAGCAACCCGGCCATGGCGGAGGCGCCGGCGAACCAGAGGATCGCAATGGTGCTGATGTCGTAGATGGTCCCGAAACCATCGCCGAGGAACTTGTGGGCGAGGTACGCCAGTGCGCGGCCATCGGCCTTCCCGCCGGGCTCGAATTCCGCGGCCGGAATCAGCATGACGGTGGTGAAGCTGGAGGTGATGAGGAACGAGCTCATGATGATCGCGGCGGTGGTCAGGAGCTTGTGGGCGCCCTTGATGCGGCCGGCCGGGTTCGCCTCTGTGTCAGAGGGGTGGCCCTTGATCTGCGGCATGACAGCTACGCCGGTTTCAAAGCCGGACAGGCCAAGGGCCAGGCGGGGGAAGACCAGCAATGCCAGGGCGATCATCATGATGGGGTCGCCGTGGGATGTGGTGAGCGCCGTCCACCAGTCCGTGATGACGCGAGTCTCGGTGAACACGTGGCCGATGGAGACGGCGATGACCACCAGGTTCAACAGCAGGAACGCGCCAACAAGGACCACTGCAACGTTGATTGCTTCCTTGAAGCCGCGCAGGAAGACAATGCCCAGGCCCGCGATGAGCGCCAGGGTGATGACTACCTGCTGGCCTTCAAGGAATTCCGGTGCGAACGGGTTCTCGATGAGGTGGGCAGTGGCGTCTGCTGCGGAGAGCGTGATGGTGATCATGAAGTCCGTCGCCGCGAAGCCGAGCAGGGCGAGGACAAAGAGTTTGCCGCCCCAGCGGGGGAGGAGCCGCTCCAGCATGGAGATCGAGCCTTCACCGCGTGGGCTTTCCCGGGCAACGCGTCGATAAACGGGCAACGCACCGGCAAGTGTTGCGGTGACAAGGAGCAGCGTGGCCAGGGGTGATAGCAGCCCTGCCGCCAGTGCCGCGATGGCGGGCTGGTAGCCCAACGTGGAGAAGTAGTCCAGGCCCGTGAGGCACATGACCTTCCACCAGGCCTGCGGTTTGTGCGACTCCGAGGGCCTGCCGTGCGGGCCCTGCCGCTTGCCTGAGGTGTCCGGCATTCCTTCCAGCAGCCAAGGTTTGAGCTTGAAGGAATTCTTGGGCCGGTTGGCCGGGTCGGCCGGAGGCCTCGACAGGGTGGTCACGGTGTCCTTTCGCGCAGCACGGTACTGCTTCCCGTAGGAGCGTATGGGGGCTTCCGACGCCGGTACACCGGTTTTTATGGAATCTTTACGCCCGCTGTGAGCGGCGTCTCACTCCTGCGGGAGGACGTAAACAAGTGATGCATATTAGGCAACTTTGAGTGTATGATGGGTGTCACAGTCCCAGTTTCAAACCCACCAACCTAAGGAGTGGCGCAACTTTGGAAGAGCTCCGTATTGAGGCCAACGGCAACCTCGGCCCCATCGATTCATCCCGCATTCCGCGCTACGCCGGCGCCGCCACCTACGCCCGGCTTCCCCGTCTGGACCAGGTCGCCAAGGCGGACGTCACCGTCGTCGGCGTCCCTTTCGACTCCGGTGTTTCCTACCGTCCGGGTGCCCGCTTCGGCGCCAACCACGTGCGTGAGGCCAGCCGTTTGCTCCGTCCGTACAACCCCGCCTGGGACGTCAGCCCGTTCGAGAACATCCAGGTGGCCGACGCCGGCGACATGGCCGTGAACCCGTTCAACATCAACGAGGCCATCGAGACCATCCAGCAAAACGCACTGGACCTTACGGCCAACGGCAGCAAACTGGTCACCCTCGGTGGTGACCACACCATCGCCCTCCCGCTCCTCCGCGCCGCCGCAGAACGCGCAGGCGAGCCCATCGCCATGCTGCACTTTGACGCACACCTTGACACCTGGGACACCTACTTCGGTGCCGAATACACCCACGGCACCCCGTTCCGCCGCGCGGTCGAGGAAGGCATCCTGGACACCGAGGCCATCAGCCACGTTGGAACCCGCGGTCCGCTGTACGGCAAGAAGGACCTCGACGACGACCACCGCTTCGGCTTCGGCATCGTCACCTCCGCTGACGTGTACTACCAAGGCGTCCTTGAGACCGTAGCCAAGATCCGCGACCGCATCGGCAACCGCCCGCTGTACATCTCCGTGGACATCGACGTCCTGGACCCGGCGCACGCACCCGGCACCGGTACTCCCGAAGCCGGCGGCATTTCCAGCCGCGAGCTCCTGGAGATCATCCGTGGCTTCCGCGGCATGAACCTCGTTGGCGCCGACGTCGTGGAGGTCGCCCCGGCCTACGACCACGCTGAAATCACCGGCGTCGCAGGCAGCCACGTGGCCTACGAACTGGTGACCCTCATGGCAGACAACGCCGTCGAGGGTGACCGGCATGGCGCGCCGAACGGCTACGCCCAGCAAGCCCTTGGCGCCCGCATGGAAGAACTCGCGAAAGCTACCCGGCGATGATCGATTTCGACCCGGGCACAGCAGCCCCCACCAAGGGCACCAACCAGCGCAACGGCGGGGACCTCGTCGTCGAGACCCTTGAGGCGCTCGGCGCGAAGACGGTTTTCGGTATCCCGGGCCAGCACGCGCTCGGCCTGTTTGATGCCATGGGCCGCGGGAACCTGCACTTCGTGTCCTCCCGCGTGGAGAACAACTCGGCGTTCGCCGCCGACGGGTACTCCCGTGCCACGGGCGAGGTCGGGGTGCTGTTCCTCTCCACCGGTCCTGGCGCGCTGACGTCCCTGGCCGGTCTCCAGGAGGCCTACGCAACCGGTGTTCCGATGGTGGTGGTGGCCAGCCAGATCCCGCTGGACGGTTTGGGTGCGCGCCGAAAAGGCATGCTGCACCAGCTTGATGACCAGAAGGCCTCGGCGGCGAACGTCACCAAGAGCCAGCGCCTGATCCAGCATGCTTCGGGTATTCCCTCAGCTATCCAGGACGCCTGGACCGAGGCGATATCCTCGCCGCAGGGTCCGGTCTGGATCGAAATCCCGCAGAATGTGCTGCTGGATCCGATCATGGTCCCGCCGGTGGAAGACGCCCTGGCTGAGGCTTTCGACAACCCGCCCCGCGTCGAGCTGGTCCGTGAAGCGGTGAAGTGGCTTTCGACGGCGGAACGTCCGGCCATCATCGCCGGCGGCGGTACCCGCCGTGGCCGGGCAGAGAAGTCGCTCCTCTCCATCGCCGAGCAGCTGCGTGCACCGGTGATCTGCACACCCGGAGGCAATGGCGCGTTCCCGTGGAACCACGAATTGTCCCTGCAGTCGTGGATCGAGGACCGGTACATGACCGATGTCCTCGAGGACGCAGACGTGCTGATCGTGATCGGTTCATCCTTGGGTGAAGTGACCTCGAACTACTTCACGTTCGAACCCCGCGGCCGCATCATCCAGATCGACGCCGAACCCCGGGTCCTTGAATCCAACCGACCCGGCCTGGGCATCCGCGCCGATGCCGGGCAGGCTTTGGCCGCGCTCGATGAGGCGCTGGCCGCGGCAGGGGCCTCTGAAGCCGGCAGAAGAGACTGGCACGGCAGCACCCCCGAGGACGTCGTCAGGGAATCCCTGGCCAAGGTCAAGGCCCGCCTGGAATCACAGGACCTCGCCAAGGAACTGAAGTTCATGGCCGATATCCGTGAGGCTGTTCCGGCGGACATGCAGACGTTCTGGGACATGACCATTTCCGCTTACTGGGGCTGGTCCTGCTGGGACGCCCGTGAGGGGCAATTCCACTCCGCCCAGGGCGCGGGTGGCTTGGGCTATGGCTTCCCGGCAGCGATCGGTGGGGCGGTGGGTCTGGAAACCACGGGCAAACCCAGCCGTGTGCTCGCTGTTTCCGGTGACGGTTCCTCCATGTACTCCATCTCGGAACTGGCCACGGCCAAGCAGCACAACGTCCCGGTCACCTGGCTGATCGTGGACGACGGCGGCTACGGCATCCTGCGCGAATACATGGTGGGAGCTTTCGGCCAGGCCACGGCCACCGAGCTCGCCCGTCCGGATTTCGTGAAGCTGGCCGAGTCCTTCGGCGTCCCGGCCCGGCGTGTGGCCCCGGAGGAAGTGGGGGACGCGCTCAAGGAGTCCTTTGAAGCGGACGGACCCAACGTCGTCGTGGTTGAAACACTGCTGAAGATGTTCGGACCCACACACCTGGACTAAGACGCAAGGAAACCCCCGCACAGTGATCTGCGCGGGGGTTTTCTATGTTGTGAGGCCCGCTCTACACCCTAAAAGCGGTGAATAGGGCGTGGAGCGGGCCCCGCAACGCAGGATCAGTCGAGGTCCCGCTTGGTGCCTTCCGGAGTGGCCTTTACAGCGATGGCAGATGCCAGCATCGCGGCGATCCAGAAGACCGCAATCAACCAGATGCCTCCACCGGTAGCCAGGCTCAGCCCGGCCACGATCATCGGTGTGAAACCTGCGCCGATCATCGACGCACCTTGATACGCCAAAGATGCTCCGGTGTAGCGGTTGCGGGTGGGGAATTGTTCGGCGACGTAGGCGGCAATCGGGCCGTAGAGGAAGCCCTGCACCAGGCCGTTGCCCAGGATGATGGCGGCCGCGAAGCCCCACAGCTCGCCGTTGCTCATCAGCATCAGAATGGGGTAGACCAACACGGCGCCAAGTACCGAAGCTCCGATAAGGACACGACGGCGGCCGATCCGGTCGCTGAGGCGGGCGGAGTAGAAACAGATCACCAGGGTCAGCAGCGCCGCGACCGCCTTGATGTTCAGCACGCCATTCTTATCGGCACCGCTCTCGACGGCTACCGATACGCCCCACACGGTGGTCATGGACTGGCAGACGTAGAATGAGGTAGTGGCGAGCAACCCAAGAACCACGGCGCGGGGGTTGTTCTTCAAGACATCGAGCAACGGGACACGGCGTTTTTCGCCCGCGGCCTCCAATCGCTGGAAGGCAGGCGTCTCGGCCACTTTCAACCGGATGACCATGCCCACCACAATGAGCAGCGCGCTCAGCAGGAACGGTACGCGCCAACCCCACACCAGGAAGTCCTTGCCGGAAATCGCGGCGAACAGTGACAAAGCGAGCGTGCCCAGGATGGCACCTGCCGGACCGCCGGCGTTGGCGAATGCGGCCGCGAAACCGCGGTGCTTCTTGGGCGCGTGTTCTATGGCCATGAGCGCAGCGCCGCCCCACTCGCCACCGACCGCGACACCCTGCACGAGGCGCAGGATCACCAGGGCCACCGGGGCCGCCATTCCAATCTGCGCTGTGGTGGGGAGCAGGCCGATCGCCGTAGTGCCCAGGCCCATGATCAGCATGGACAGAACCAGCATTTGCTTGCGGCCCAGGCGGTCGCCGAAATGGCCGAAAATCAGTCCGCCCACGGGCCGGGCAATATATCCGACGGCGAGGGTGACAAAGGACGCGAACAAGTCGAAGCCGGGGCCGAGGTTGGCGAAGAAGACCTTGTTGAACACCAGGGACGCTGCCGTGGCGTAGAGGACAAAGTCGTAGTACTCAATGGCGCTGCCGATGAAACTGGAGGCGAGGATGCGGCGCATGTCCTTGGTGTTCAAGGACGTTTTTGTAACGGTGGCAGCAGCGCCTGTGTCCGGGGCTGTTGGTGCTGAACTCATGTTGTTCCTCAGGTTGGGGTTCTGGCTCGTCAGCGCTGACGGGCGAACGGGATGGTGTCGAGGTCGTTGGGGATGGTGAACGTCCCGGAGAAGTGCTCGCCGGCTTCGTGCCAGACGGACGCGGACGCTGAACCGGGAACCAGATGGTGCAGGGCCAGGTGCCCGACGCCGGCAACCTCGGCGAGCTTCGCGGCGTCGCGGACGCTGGTGTGCGATTTGTAGTGGTGATCGCGCGAGGCTCGGCTGGATTCATCGGTCTTGTCCGCGTACAGGGATTCCACCCAGGCGAAATCGATGGCCTCATGCAGCAGGAGATCAGTGTCCTGGGCCAGGGTGATCATGTTTTGCGTATAGGCCGTGTCGCCGGAGATCGTAACGGAGCCCTCTGCGGTGTCGAAGCGGAAGGCGAAGGCAGGAGCCACGGGCGGATGTTCCACCAGGATTGCCGTGACCGTGACCAGTTCGTCCCGGTACACCTCGAACGGTTCCATGTCCGGCGTCGGGTTGTTGTTGGGGTGGTAGCCGCTCCCGGCTGGAACCTCGATGTCTTCGGCGTGGAAGATATCCAGGGGGCTGGGGCGCAGGCTGTCCAGGATGCGGTCGTTGAGGTCCGTGGCGTGGGCCTTCATGAGTTGTTCGAACATTTGGCGCGTGCCCGGCGTCGGATTCTCCGGCGCCAGCGGCTGGGGTGCGACGACGGCGCGTGGCGACACTGCGGGAAGCTCACCGCGGTTGCCCGGTCCAATGATCTTCACGGGATTCTCCGTGCGGTGGGTCAGCGCGTAGAGGCCGAAGATGCCCAATCCGGCGAGGTCGTACACATGGTCCGAGTGCAAGTGCGTGATGAAAAGGGCCCGCAGGTCCTTGAGTTCCAGGCCGGACTGGCTGAGCCTGCGCCCTGCTCCCTGGCCGAAGTCGACGAGGTAGAACGCGTCTCCCACCACCACGGCAGTGGCAATGCCGGTGCGCTCGCCGGAGTCGGCCGCCGCCCACCAGCGCGGACCACCTGCGGTTCCGAGGGTGATGATGTGCGGCTTCAGCGATGACGACGGCGTCATGGTTCTCCTTGTTCGAGGGGCTTTCCTCCAGTGTGGTCTGCGCCACCTCACTTGTATAATCAATCAATTCAAAGAAGTTCATAAGGAGAACTGATGGGTGAGTTTACGCTCCGGCAATTGGAATACTTCGTGGCGGTGCTGGACCACGGATCCCTCACCAAGGCCGCAAGCGAGAGCAACATCTCCCAGGCCGCTGCGTCCATGGCCATCGCGCAGTTGGAGAAGAACCTCGGCCTGGACCTCCTGATCCGCACGCGCGCCAAACGGGTGGAACCCACGCCAGCGGGGGTGGAGCTCGGGATGCGGGCCCGGCGCATCCTGCGCGAAGCCGCCGATCTCCAAGGGGCCCTCCGTGGTTCCCATCAGGACATGCGTGGCCGTGTGGTGATCGGCTGCATGATCGCGATCTCGCCGCGACTGATCCCTGAACTCATCCGCGTTTTCGCTGCAAAGTGGCCCGAGGTTGAGCTCGACTTCGTGGAGGGAAACGCCGAGGAGCTGCAACGCGCCGTGGCGGAAGGCGAGCTGGACGTTGCCTTCATCTATTCACTCCAGGCGATTCCCGGCGTCGAAATCCTGACGGTGGCGGCATCCAGGCCGCAGTTCATGCTGGCCCAGGACCATCCGCTCGCGGGGAGGGGATCCCTGCGCTTTGCTGACCTGGCCCAGGAAGATGTGGTCCTGTTCGACGTCCCGCCGAGCGCGGAACGTGTCATTGCGATGTTCCATTCGGCAGGCATCGAACCGAAGGTGCGCTGGAGGAGTGTGGTGGCCCAGACCATCCGAGGCATTGTGGCGAGCGGCCGGGCGTACTCGGTGACGAATGTGTGGCCGGGGATCGAGTCCTTGTATGCGGGTTCGCGCGTCGCGCTGGTGCCGATCGAAGACACCTTGCCCGTGAACGAACTCGTAGCGGTGGTCGCTCCCGGGGTTGGCCGCCCACGCCGCGTGGAAGAGGTTATTGCCGCTGCCCGGGAGTTGACGCGACAGGAAGGCTGAATCCTCACGCCGGAAGGCGCCCACCACTTTTTTAGTTTCCCAAAGCAATCAATCTGGGTTATAGTTGCTTTAGGCAAACAAAAAGGGGTGTTTTACATGTCTGTCGGTTCTGCCACGGCAACCGATCTTGTGCATCAGATTTTCGACCTCCAGCGGACTCTGCGCTGCGTGGTAACCGCGCATATGGCACGCGTTCCCGACGTTGGAATGGCGGTGCAAGGCGTCATGCGTTTCATCGGCGAGGGGGAGACCCGCGCCACGCACCTGGCCGCACGGCTCGGGGTGAGCGCGCCGGTCCTCAGCCGCCACGTCGCCGAGCTCGAGGAGCTCGGCTTCGTTGCCAGGCGGCCGGACCCGGCCGACGGCAGGGCGCAACTGCTGGCCCTGACCGAACGGGGCGCAGCGAAACTGCATGAATTCGAAGAACAACGCAGCGTGAGGCTGCGGGATTACCTGGCGGATTGGAGCGAGGCTGACGCCCTCGAGGCCTCCCAGGTCATCAACAAACTCACCGAGTCCCTGAAGGACTCAATCCGGGCAACGGCGGCCGGCTCCCACACCACAGACCAAACAGCTTAGGAGCCCGGAATGGCTAAACCAGCAACACAAAGCGCAGTTCCAGGACAGGGGTTGGACGCCGCAGCGAAGGCGGCCGCGCCCATGACCCACCGCCAGATCATGGAAGCCCTGACCGGCCTCCTCGCGGCCTTCTTCACGGCAATCCTCAGCAGCACGATCGTTGCGAACGCGTTGCCCACCATCATGTCCGAACTCAAGGGCACGCAGACCGACTTCGCCTGGGTCATTACAGCCGCGCTGTTGGCCAACGCTGCCACCACCCCCATCTGGGGCAAGCTCGCTGACCTCTTCGACAAGAAGCTCCTGGTCCAGCTGAGCATCATCATCTTCGTGGCCGGCTCGGTCATGGCCGGCCTGTCCGAAACCATCCCGCTGCTGCTGACTGCACGCGTGATCCAGGGCATCGCCATGGGCGGCCTCACGGCCCTGGCCCAGGCGATCATCGGCTCCATGATTCCGCCACGCGACCGCGGCAAGTACTCCGGTTACATGGGTGCCGTCATGGCAGTCGGTACCGCTGGCGGACCTTTGCTGGGCGGCTTCATTGTGGACAGCCCGCTCGGCTGGCGCTGGACGTTCTTCGTCTGCGTGCCGCTGGCCGTGATCGCGTTGATCCTGCTCCAGATCACCTTGAAGATCCAGCACATCAAGCGTCCGGCCAGGATCGACTGGCTCGGTTCCATCCTGCTGACCTCGGGCGTGAGCCTGCTCCTGATCTGGGTCTCGTTCGCCGGCAACCCGGAATACTACGACTGGGTGTCCTGGCAGTCCGCCCTCATGGTCGGTGGCGGCGTAGCCCTCCTGGCTCTCCTGGTGTTCGTGGAGACCAAGGTTGCCCAGCCGATCATCCCGCTCAAGATCATCTCCGAGCGCACCACCGCGTTGGCCATCATCGCTTCGGTGGCTGTGGGCATCGCGATGTTCGGCTCGTCCACCTTCCTGGGCCAGTACTTCCAGGTGGCCCGTGGCGCAACGCCCACCGAGGCCGGCCTGCTGACGCTCCCCATGATCGCCGGCAACCTCGTCGGTTCCGTGGCCTCGGGTGTCCTGATCAGCCGCTTCGGCAAGTGGAAGAGGTTCCTGATCGCAGGTTCGGTTCTCCTGATCGGCGGCCTCGCATTCGCCGGGACCATGGACCACACCACCGAACTGTGGATCGTGGCGATCTACACCGGCGTGTTCGGCCTGGGCCTTGGCATGTTGATGCAGAACCTGGTTTTGGCCGTGCAGAACACCGTGCAGGCCAAGGACATCGGGACCGCGAGTGCCTCCGTGGCGTTCTTCCGCTCGGTAGGTGGCGCGATCGGCGTCTCCGTTCTTGGCGCCGTCATGTCCAACCATGTGAAGGACCTGGCAGTCGAGGGACTGGCTGCGGCGGGTATCCCGGTCCAAGGTGGAGGCGCCGGCGCCAGCATGGACCTGGCAGACATGCCCGCACCGATCGCCGACATCATGCGTGCGGCCTACGGTGACGCCACTGCCCAGATCTTCCTGATCTCGGCCATCATCAGCGTCGTCGCCCTGCTGGCAGTGCTCTTCGTCAAGGAGCGGCCGCTGCGCCGCACGGTTGACGCGGCCCCTGAGAAGGAACTCGTGGCAACAGCGTCAGGCGAGGCCGGAATGTCGCTGGACACCGCGTCTTTGGACGCCGTGAAGAACGACGACGGCGCAAGCCGCCCCGGTGCCGGCCGTCCCCTGTCCGGAGCGGACCGCAACGTAACCCAGGAGAGCTCCGGATCCGACCTCGACCTTGAATTTGCCCGGATCCTGACCCAGGAGAGGCCCAACGCCACGGCCGACGTGAGGGAAGTGCAGGAGCAACTCACACGCACCCAGTACGTCCTGGCCGAACAGCAGTTGCAGCTCAGCCGAGCCAACGTGGAACTGCAGGCCCGGTTGCGCGAGCAGCAGAGCATTGCGGAACAGCAGGCGGCCACGGCGGAGGAGCTGGCTGCGCTCCGCAAGGAACTCAAGCGCGAACGCAGGCAACAGGAACGGATGGCGTTGCTTCTCCTGCAGGGGGCTGAAGCCCGCCAGGAACACGGAAAGCACGCAGGCTAGAACCGCAGGGCGCCGGCTGGGAACCCAGCCGGCGCTTTGCCGTGTCCAGTCGGTGTTTTACCCCCGGAGGAGCAGCCGCGACACGGCAAATAGTCCGCTGGGATGATCTTTTCCGGAAGTTGTTTCGCCGGGGCAACGGATTTCGTAGAGTGGGGAGGGTAATACTGTCAGCCCCTGCTGCAAAACTTCTTTACGTCACGTTAACGCACTCTTTCTAAGGACCCGTGGGCATGCTTGTCACCTTGATACGGCGCTACTCAAAGCCGTATTTGCCGCAGATTGTGGCCGTCCTGCTTTTTCAGTTGGCGTCCACCATCGCCACGCTCTACCTTCCCAGCCTCAACGCCAAAATCATTGATGAGGGAGTTTCCCGCGGCGACACCGATTTCATCTGGCAAACCGGTGCGCTCATGCTCGCAGTCGCCCTTGGCCAAGTACTCACCGCAATAGCCGCCGTGTACTTCGGCGCCCGCGTTGCCATGGCCATCGGTCGTGACCTCCGCAGAAGCGTGTTTCGCCAAGTCAGCAGCTTTTCCGCCCAGGATGTCAACCGCTTTGGCGCGCCTACCCTGATCACCCGCGGCACCAACGATGTCCAGCAAGTACAGATGCTGGTGCTGATGGGCCTGAACTTCATGGTCTCAACGCCCATCATGTGCGTCGGCGGCATCATCATGGCTCTCCGCGAGGACCTCAGCCTTTCCTGGCTTGTCTGGGTTTCGGTTCCAGTCCTGGTGGCAGTGGTTGGCTACCTGGTGGTCCGGCTGATGCCCCTGTTCCGTTCCATGCAAGCCAAGATCGATGCCATCAACGGAGTCCTGCGCGAGCAGATCATTGGCATCAGGGTGGTCCGCGCCTTCGTTCGCGAACCCCACGAGGCCAAGCGTTTTGGTGACGCCAACCAAGACCTCACTGCCGTGTCCGTGAAGATCGGCAACCTGTTTGTCCTCATGTTCCCGGCCATTGGCATGATCCTGCACCTGTCCACCGCAGCGGTGCTGTGGTTCGGGGGCCAGCGTGTTGATTCGGGCGATATGCAGGTCGGCGCCCTGACGGCCTTCCTGCAGTATCTCCTGCAAATCCTCATGGCCGTCATGATGGGAACTTTCATGGCCATGATGATTCCCCGCGCTTCCGTGTGTGCAGACCGCATTGGCGAGGTCCTGGATGTCGAGCCATCGATCCACAACCCGACATCTCCCGTGGTTCCGGCACAAAAGAAGGGACACGTGGAGTTCCGCGATGTCACGTTCAAGTACCCGGGTGCCGAGGCCCCGGTCTTGAGCAACATCTCCTTCACCGCCGAGCCCGGCAAGACCCTGGCCATCATTGGTTCAACGGGTGCGGGCAAGACCACCTTGGTCTCGCTGCTGCCGCGGTTATACGACGTCGCCTCCGGTGAGGTCCTGCTCGACGGCGTTCCGGTCACCAAAATGGACGCCTCGGAAATCACCAGCCGCGTCTCAGCCGTGCCGCAGAAGCCCTACTTGTTCTCCGGAACCATTGAGCACAACCTGCGTTTCGGCAAGCCCGATGCCACGGACGAGGAACTGTGGGACGCCCTGGAAACGGCCCAGGCCAAGGGCTTCGTGGAAGAGAAGTCGTCGGGCCTGAACCGTAGGATCGCCCAGGGCGGTACCAACGTCTCCGGTGGACAACGCCAGAGGCTGTCAATCGCCAGGGCACTGGTGACCAAGCCAAACGTCTACCTGTTTGATGATTCCTTCTCGGCGCTGGATGTCGCTACCGACGCCAGGCTCCGAAAGGCCCTGAAGGGCAAGACCAAGGACGCCACGGTCATCATCGTGGCCCAGCGCGTCTCCACCATTGCGGACGCCGACGAAATCCTGGTACTGGACAACGGTCGCATTGTCGACCGGGGAACGCACAACGAACTACTGGAAACCTCACCCACTTACCAGGAAATCGTCGAGTCCCAGCTGAGTGTGGAGGAAGTGGCATGAGCGGGCAGGACCAGCAAAAGAAACGTGGCTGGGCTGCCAAGGCCCAAGCCGCGAAGGACGCCAAAGCGACAGCTGCGGCCGAGGTCGCAACCGAAGCGTTGGATGACGACGACTTCGTTGAGGAAGAGTACGTCCCCTCCGAAGCCGATGGCGGCATGTTCGGGGACGTTCCCGCGAAGAAGGCCAAGGAATTCTGGCCTTCTGCCAAGCGGCTCATGGGCCTGCTGAAGCCTGAACGGGTTGGCGTGTTCATCGTGATCGGCCTCGTGATCGTTTCGGTGGTCCTCAACGTGATCGCCCCCAAGATTTTGGGCAGTGCCATGGACGTCATCTTCGGTGGGGTCATGGGCAAGCAGATTCCGCCGGGCGTCTCCCAGGAGCAGTTTGTCGAGCTCATGCGCCAGCAAGGCCAGGGAAACTTTGCCGACATGGTGTCCAAGATGGAACTCACCAACGGGATCAACTTCTCCAAGCTGACGTTCCTGATCTCCGTGGTGCTTCTCATGTACTTCGTGGCCAACATTTTCCTGTGGGCACAGGGCTGGTTGCTCAACAGGATCGTCATGCGGGTCATCAAGAAGCTTCGCGATGATGTCCAGGCCAAGCTCAACCGACTCCCGCTGAACTACTTCGACACCCGCCAGCGCGGCGACATCCTGTCCCGCGTGACCAACGACGTCGACAACGTCCAACAGGGCCTCCAACAGGCGTTCTCGCAGCTGGTCAGTTCCGTTCTCACGGTCCTGGGCATCACTGTGATGATGTTCATCGTGTCCTGGGAGTTGGCGCTCATCGCATTGATCGCACTGCCGCTCTCGGGTGTCCTTGCCGGCGTCATCGGTGCCCGAAGCCAGAAGTTGTTCACGGCTCAGTGGAAGAATACGGGTGCCCTCAACGGGCAGATCGAGGAATCCTTCTCCGGCCACGACCTCGTCAAGGTCTTCGGACGCGATGCCGACATGCTGACGCGTTTTGATGAGAAGAACGAGGAACTCTACAAGGCCTCCTTCGGTGCGCAGTTTGTTTCCGGCATCATCTTCCCGGCCATGAACTTCGTTTCCTACCTGTCCTACGTGGGCATCGCCGTCGTCGGTGGTCTTCGCGTTGCCTCCGGTTCCATGAGCCTGGGCGACGCCACGGCCTTCATCCAGTACTCCCGCGAGTTCACCCAGCCCCTGGGCCAGATTGCCGGCATGGCCAACATGCTGCAGTCCGGCGTCGCCTCGGCTGAGCGTGTGTTCGAGTTCCTGGACGCCGAGGAAGAGATTGAGGAAACCGGCACGCGGCATCTCCCGGCCAAGACCGACGGCCATGTGGAGTTTGAGCATGTCTCGTTCAGCTACGTCGAGGACAAGCCACTGATTGAGGACTTGTCATTCAGCGCCGAACCAGGCCACACCGTGGCTATCGTGGGCCCGACCGGTGCCGGCAAGACCACCCTGGTGAACCTGGTGATGCGCTTCTACGAGCTCAATTCCGGCCGGATCACCCTGGACGGCGTGGATATCAAGGACCTTACCCGCTCCGAACTCCGGTCCAAGGTGGGCATGGTGTTGCAGGATGCGTGGCTGTTCGGCGGCACCATCTACGACAACATCAAGTACGGCAAGCTGGACGCCACCGAAGAACAGATCATGGAAGCGGCGAAGGCTACGTACGTGGACCGCTTTGTCCGTGCCCTTCCGGACGGCTACCAGACGATCATCGATGAAGAAGGCAACAACGTCAGCGCCGGTGAGAAGCAGCTCATCACCATCGCCCGTGCGTTTGTTTCGGATCCGTCTTTGCTGATCCTGGACGAAGCCACCAGTTCCGTGGATACACGTACGGAACTTCTGCTGCAGAAGGCCATGGCGGCGCTGCGGACCGACCGGACCAGCTTTGTGATTGCCCACCGCCTCTCCACCATCCGCGATGCCGATACCATTCTTGTGATGGAGAACGGCCAGATCGTGGAGCAGGGCAACCACACCCAGCTGCTCGCCCTGGAAGGTGCTTACTACCGCTTGTACATGTCCCAGTTTGCTGGCGAGGAAGAGTCTGCGGTGGATGATTCGACGGCGGTGCACAGCTGAGTACGGAGTTACTGAACGAGTCTGTAGAACCCCGGCGCATAGAGGTCCTTGTACCCATGCGCTGGGGTGACATGGACGCTTACGGGCATATCAACAATGTCCAAATTGTTCGCATGCTCGAGGAAGCACGAATCGCGGCATTCGGTCCACCCCGTGGCGCGGGCCTTCCCGGGGCAGAGCCACCGGCAGCCCTGTTCAATGACGTTGAAGAGGGCACCATGACCCTCGTCGTGGAGCACAAAGTCCGCTACGTACGGACGCTGGAATACCGCAACATTCCCGCCGTCGTGGAGGTCTGGGTGGGGGGCATCAAGGGTGCCAGTTTCGATCTTCACTACGTCATCAAGGATCCCGTAACCCGGGAAGACTGCGTCAAGGCCACCACGCATCTGGCCTTCGTTGCGGAGGCGACGGGACGGGTCCTGAGACTCACGCCGGGCCAAAAGGAAAAGCTGGAAAGGTATAAGGTCTGACGTTCGGTGCACGTAGAGTTTCAGCATGAAACTTGAAATTGCCGTCGTCAGCGCTGCGGGAGCCGGAGTTGCGGCTTCAGAAGGAGCGGACCGGGTCGAGCTTTGCAGCAGCCTCGAACTCGGCGGCGTCACGCCAAGCCAAGGACTGCTGGAAGCGAGTTTGGAGCACGCGGACGGGCGGCTGGAGATCCATCCGCTGGTCCGCTCCAGGCCGGGCGACTTCCTGTACTCGGCATCGGATGTGGACACCATGGTCCACGAAATCCGGCACCTGCTGTCCCAGGGCGCTCACGGTGTTGTCGTAGGAGCTTTGACGCCCGAGGGCGACGTGGACGTTCGCACGGTTCGAAGGCTGCTGGACGCAGCCCGGGAAGCAAATTCGCAGGCGCAAGTGACCTTCCACCGTGCCATCGACCAGTCCCGGGATCCCTTGGCTGCGCTGGATCAGCTCCTGGAACTGGGCTTCACGCGGGTGCTCACCTCGGGTCATGCACCAACGGCCGGGGCGGGCCTTGCCACCCTTGCCAGCATGGTGCAACATGCCGGAGTTGGGCTTGAGATCATGGCTGGCGGCGGGCTGTCCTTGGAAGACATCCCGTCGATGCACGCCGCCGGCTTGTCTGCGGTCCACCTGTCGGCCAAGAGGACAGTCTCAACGCTCAGCGAAGGAACGATTTCCCTGGGAACCCAGGACGGCAGCGATCCCACGGCCTACTCCGTGACCGATCGGGAGATTGTGCGCGCGGCCAAGGCGAAACTGAATGCAGTAAACGCAGGCCACTGAAAGCAGCTGAAAGTCTCCCGATTGTCCAGACTGCGGACCGAAAATGCCAGTAAGTGCGCATCGTAATGACTCTTTACAGGGGACGCACCCGCATCAATGATTGAAGGATTCACCAACTCGGTGGAAAGCCCCAGAGCGACCTTCAGGAGCCCCAGCGATGCCGCTGCCTTCGCCGGTTTCACCGGCCCTCGTTTCCCTGCCAACCACCTCTCGAACGAATGTCATTGCTGCGGGCCATCCGGAGGTGGAGTGCGCGGTAGGGACCTGGGACAAGTTGCTTTACGGGAACCACAGGTTCGTGGTCCGGGCTCAACAGGAAGACCGGGCTCAACAGGAAGACCGGGCTCAACAGGAAGACCGGGCTCAACAGGAAGACCGGGCTCAACAGGAAGACCGGGCTCAACAGGAAGACAAGGCCGCCGCTTACCGGGTGGTCCTCCCGTGGCGCCGGCAGGACGCCGACCCGGCAGCCGTGGAGGTCATTGTCGTTTCGGAAAGCACCGGATCCCGGGTTCGGAACGTGGTGGTCGAACAAGCCACGAAAGAGTCCGGGACCCTGGTGTTCGAAGCCGTGGACGGGCCGGGCAACTACTTTGTCTATTACCTGCCTTACGCCATGCTGGGTAAGCCGCACTATCCCCAGGCGCAGTACCTCCCACGACGTCAGGCCGCAGACCCAGCCTGGGCGGCCGCCGTCGGGCCTTCGGCCTTGGCACCGGTTGGGACCGCTGGGCTGCCCCAAGCCACGGTCCTTCGGTACGAGGCCGCGAGCCAGCGTGATTCTTTCGCACCCATGAACTTCACTGCCCGCGCCGAAGAACTGGAACAGTTTCAGCTGGAGCACACCGGGAAGCCCTTCCTGCTGTTTCCGGAAGACCGCGTGAATCCGATCTCCATGCGTACGGAGCTGCCTGCGCACTGGGTGATCAACGGCCCATCACATCACTTCTGCGGTGCAGCCAAGGCGGGCGAGGACTACGTCGTCCAGCTTGGGTTCCATGCGCAGGAAGACATCGAGGACGTCCGGGTGGAGGTAACGGGCGCGGCAGGCCATTGCATCACCACCGATGGCGTGGACCGCCATGGCCACCCGTGGTCCAGAAGGAAGTCGCGCGGGCCATTGGTGGCGGCGGGCGAGGTGCAGGCGCTGTTTGTGGTTCTTCAGGTCCCTGCAGACGCCGTGGGTACGCTCTCGGCAGTGCTCACGATCACCGCAGCAAGTGCCTCCACCCGACACAACCAACAGTTGGTCAATGTCACCTTGGAGGTGGCGTCGGAGATAGATCCGGCGATTCTCGCCGGGGGTTTCGGTGATCCGCGCTTCCTGCGGCGCCTGGCTTGGCTGGATTCCACCGTGGCCCAGGACGCCGGACTGGTGGCACCATTCACGGCCATCACGCTGGACGAACCGAACAGAACCCTGGGAATCCTCGGCAGGACCCTGCAGCTTTCCGACTCGGGCCTTCCGGCGCAGGTGACGTCCACCTTCACGGGGACGCTCACCGCAACCGATGGACCCGGCGTCGAGCTTTTTGACATCCCCATGAGGTTCGACGTCGGCGACCTCCACTGGGACTATTCGCCGCCTAATTTCACCGTGGAAGGGCCGGCAAGGGTCAGTTGGGGGTGCCGGTGGGCAGGCCACCACGGCAACCAGTCTGCAACAACCCTGGAACTGAACGGCGTTCTCGACGCCGACGGCACCGTGCAGTTCTCCCTGCTGTTGACGTCGGACGCGCCTGTGGAAGTGCCCGACGTCGGCCTGCAGCTTGGGTTCCACGAGGCCACGGTGCCGCTCGCCATGGGTCTGGGGGTCCCCGGTGGCCAGCGGCCCGATAGCCTCAACTGGACGTGGGACGTAGCCGCCAGGAACCAGGATGCGCTGTGGCTTGGCGATGTGAACGCCGGAGTCCAGCTGGCCCTCCGGGACGAGCACTACGAACGTCCGCTCAACACCAACTTCTATCGGGAGAAACCGCTGCTGGAGCCGGTGTCGTGGGCCAACCGCCAGCCCGGCGACGGTGCGGTCCATGGCGGGGTGAATCTCCGGACCAACGACGGAAAAGTAAGGGTCCGGGCCTACAGCGGGGCCAGGACCCTGCAGCCAGCACAACCGCTCCACTTCGATTTCAGGCTCCTGCTCACGCCCTTCAAAGTGATCGAACCGGGCAAGCACCTGGCTAAGCGCTATTTCCACGAAGCCGCCGAGCCGGTGGACATCAAGGCCGCGGGAGCCACTGTGGTGAACATCCACCACGCCACCGCCCCGGCTCCATATATCAACGACCCCCTGCTGACTGAAGACCGGCTCCGGAAGTACATCGCAAAGTGCCACCAGCATGGACTCAAAGCCAAGGTGTACAACACTGTCCGCGAACTCACCTTCCATAGCCCCGAACTCCTCCCGCTGCTGCAGCTGGACCATGAGATTTTCAGCGATGGACCCGGCAAGGGCCATATGTGGCTCCAGGAGCACGCAGGCAGCGGCTACGTTTCGGCGTGGTTCGCGCCCAACGTGGAGGACATCGCCGTGGTCACCACAGGCGAGTCTCGCTGGGAGAACTTCTACGTGCGCAGCCTCGCCGAACTTGCCAAGGGGGAGGACGGCATTGACGGCATCTACCTGGACGACATCGCCTATGACCGCCATGCGATGCTCCGCGTCCGCAAAGTCCTTGAGAGGGCCTGCAGGGAGCGGGGGACTGACGGTCCGGAGATAGACCTCCACTCCGCCAACCAATTCACGGCCCATGACGGATACGCCTCCTCTGCCAATCTGTACATGGAGCAGTTGCCCTATGTGGACCGGCTGTGGCTCGGGGAGTACTTCGACTACGACACCACCGGCCCGGACTACTGGCTGGTGGAACTGTCGGGCATCCCTTTCGGCCTCATGGGAGAAATGCTCGAAGGCGGCGGCAACCCGTGGCGCGGAATGGTGTTCGGCATGACAGGGCGGGCACCGGCCGTGGACAACCGTCCCTTGTGGGAGTTTTGGGCGCAGCACGGACTCGAGCAAGCGCAGATGCATGGCTTTTGGGATCCCCATGCACCGGTGAGGACCAACCATCCCGACGTCCTTGCAACCACATGGATTTCCGGGGACAGGGCAGTGGTGGCGCTGGCCTCCTGGGCCGGGGAGACTGTGCAAGTGACGTTGAATTTCGACGCCGGATCAGCCCACCTCGCGTCCGGCCGCATGGACGCCCCGGCGATCCGCGGCTTCCAATCCGCAGAGAACCACGCGCCGGGCGAAACCCTGACCATCGAGCCGCAGCGCGGCGTCCTCCTGACGATCGGATTCTGACGTGGCAAACACCGCAACCTCCACCCTCACCGTCACCACCATCGCCCTGACCATGGCCGAACTCGGTCCGCTGAACCCGCTGCCCGTCGTGGCAGCCGAACTCGACCAGCCCTACACAGTGGGAGAATGCGTGCCCGAGGCGCTCCAGGCCTCGGCCCGCTATGGGGTAGTGCCGAACGTCTACCCGTACCTCATGCAGGACGGCTACAGTCGGGACGCCGCACCCAGGGAGGTGCCCGCCGTCGTGCTTGAAAACAGCAAGCTGAAGGTGACGGTCCTGCCATCGCTGGGCGGCCGCATCTGGGAGATCTTCGACAAAGCGACGGGCAAGCAGTTACTGCACACCCACGATGCCCCACAACTGGCCAACATCGCGCTCCGCAAGGCATGGTTTGCCGGTGGGATCGAATGGAACATAGGCACCCGCGGCCATTCGCCCACCAGTTGCGACCCCCTGCACACGGCAATCGTCCACACGCCGGACGGCAAACATGTCCTGCGGATGTGGGAGTACGAGCGGCTCCGGGAAGTGGTCTTCCAAGTGGACATCTGGCTGCCCGCGGATTCGCCCGTGGTGTTCGCCGCAGTCCGGATCCGGAACCCGAACGACCACGACGTGCCGATGTATTGGTGGAGCAACGCTGCCATCCCGGAAACGGACCAAACCCGCGTGATCGCCCCGGCTCACGAGGCGTACGGCAGCGACTACGCCACCGACATCACGCGCGTCCGTCCCACCACCCACGGGGGCCATGATGGCACGTGGCTGGTCAACAACCCGCACGCGGCGGACTTCTTCTTCGACATCGACCCCTCCGAACGTCGTTGGGTTGTGGCCGCAGACGACGACGGCGACGGGCTGGCGATGTTGTCCACGGGGCTCCTGCGGGGAAAGAAGCTTTTCGTGTGGGGCCAGGGACAAGGCGGCAAACGCTGGCAGGAATGGCTGAGCCCCGGCGCAGGTCCCTATGCCGAGATCCAGGCGGGCCTGGCGCAGACCCAGTTCGAGCATTTGGTGATGCCGGCGGGCGCGCAGTGGGCGTGGGTTGAAGCGTATGGCAACGGACACTTGGATGCCGGTACCTCGCACGGGATCGATTGGGATGCTGCGGTAGCGCACGCGGGGGAGCGCCTGGAGGACCTCTTGCCGCACGACGAACTTGAGGCCATGCTGCCCGCAGCGATCAGCAACGCCGACGTGCCGCCGTCGAAAATGCTTTTGCCGGGAAGCGGCTGGGGCGTCGTGGAACGGGCCCGGCGCCGACGCCTGGGCCGAAAGTGGGTGGATGAGAGCGGAACGCCGTTCGTGGACGAAAGCATCACGGCGGACCAGGAACCGTGGCTGGGGCTGCTGAAGGGACAAGCGTTCGACGGCGCCCCCGGTTACGTTGCAGGGGCGGACTGGGAAGAGTTGCTTGCCGCGCAGGAGAACCCTGAGGCGCTCTTCCACCTGGCCACCATGCGGCATGCCAGGCAAGACCTCTCCGGTGCACGGGAAGGCTATCTGAAGGTCCTGGAAGCCAAGGGTGTCCGGCGCCGCACCCGGGCTTTGGCGCACCGCGGACTGGGCCTGGCCTTGCTGGCGGCGGGGAAGGACGAAGAGGGCCTCGCCGAACTTCGGACAGGTGTCGAAACCGACTCGACTTTCACCGCTTTGCTGCTGGAAGCGGTGACGCTGAGCATCCGGCACGGCGACCCTGTCATGGCGCTGGACCTGGTGGAGTCGGCACCCAACTATGGGCCCGCCGTCGGACGCTTGCGCTTCCTCAGGGCGCTGGCGCTCGCCAGGGGCGGTCATGGAGCAGAGGCCGCGGCGATTCTGCGCGAGGGCGTAGAGGTTCCCGATCTCCGCGAAGGAGAGGATGCCATCGCCGCGCTGTGGCAGGAAGTTTGCCCGGAGGAGCCGGTGCCGGCGGCCTACCAATTCGGGATGCATTAGCACGGGAAGCTTGTGGATATCCAGATGCTTGGCTAAACCAAACAAGGTAAGTTGGCAGGGTGATTCCCTCCTTGAAACCTGCCATTGACCGCGCCCCCGGAGTCTCCAAAGAGATCGAGGACGCAGCGTGGTATGTGCTCGGTCCGGCGCTTCACGGCAAACCCTCGGCGCTGGACGGCCGCACACTGACCTGGACTGCGGATGCTGCTGCCGAGCTGCTGGAAAGGCTCGAGCGGGGCGTTGAGGATTCCAAGGCGCCCATGATGACCAACCTGCGGCAAAACCTGGAAGGTGCCTCGCGGGAAGCGAAACTGCTGGCCGTGGAATTGCTGTTCCTGCAGTCGTTGCCACTGGCCCACGAGGTCAAGTCACTCAGGGTCAAACGCGCCCGCGTGGCCGAGGCGGCGTCCTGGGTTGAGCCGCCCATCGAGCTCCCGGAGGAGCTGTACCAGGGCATGACGGACCACGGCGTGATCCGGGACCGCACTGCTGAGTTCAACTGGACCATCTGGGACCACCTGAAGTGGCTGTGCCGCTTCGTCGCCCACGTGGACAGCCAGAGCACGGAGACCATCAACCGCGCATGGAACGACCCCCATGCTTTCCACGAACTCGCAGCCTCCACCCCGGAAGACCAGCCTGCCTTGCGCCGAAGCATCGAGTACCTGGTGTGGCCCAGCTACTTCGAGCCCGTGGTGGCGGATGTGGAACGCCAGGAGATCAGGGACGCTTTTGCCTCCTTGGTGGGCGGCGCCAAGGGGGACACCGACGAGGACATCACCGCCGACATTCACCGCATCCGCCTGCACCTGGACGAGCAAGCCGGACAGCGCATCGACTGGTACGCCCGCCAGCTGGTCAGCCAGTGGCGCAAGGTGGGGGATCCGGGGCGCAGGTCTTGGCTGCTGCGCACCCACCACGACAATGCGGAACTGCTCGCCTCCTGGGTCGCCGAGGAAAAGGCAACCCTGGACGTACAGCACCTCCGTACTCTGACGGCCGGAGTCACCGCCGGGGTAGTCCAGCACGCAGTGGACGAGGACTACAAACACCTTGGCTATGTGGAACGCGAAGACACCAAAACCGCCGTCTTCGCCTTCCTCACGGTCATGAAACCGGGCGACCTCACGCTGTACCAGCACGCTGGCCGGGTACGTGTGGGAGTAGTCCTTGGCGAGCCCGAGCACGACGAAGACAACCGCCGCATCCGCCGCAAGGTCCGCTGGTTCGATGACAGCTACGCCATCCCGGAGCTGCCGCGCCATGCGCAACGGCAGCTGTCCACGCCCGGCATCCTGGTGGACGTCACCAGGGTTATCCAAGCGCTGCAGGAACTGCTCCCCGTGGAGGCCGAAACCGACGGTGAGGACGAAGCGCCTCCCACGGTCGCCGTCGAGGTGGTGCAGCAGGGCTTCCGGCCGCTCACGGAAGAATTCGCGGCCTCGCTGCACATGGACCTGGAACCGCTGAAGGAAATTGCGGAACTGCTGGAAGAGAACCGCCAGCTGGTGCTCTACGGCCCTCCGGGCACCGGAAAGACCTACCTGGCCAAGCACTTGGCGGCTGAGCTTGCCGGCGATCACACGGACGAGCGCGTGAAGCTTGTGCAGTTCCACCCGTCGTACGCCTACGAGGACTTCTTTGAGGGGTACCGACCGGACAAGACCGACGACGGCCAGGTCTCCTTCAAGCTCGTGGCCGGACCCCTGCGACGGCTCGCGGAGGAAGCGGCCAAGCCGGAGAACGCCCACAAGCCGTACTTCCTGATCATCGACGAAATGAACCGTGCCAACCTGGCCAAGGTCTTCGGTGAGCTCTACTTCCTGCTGGAGTACCGGGATGACCGCATCTACCTGCAGTACAGCCCGAATGAGCCCTTCAGCCTGCCGGACAACCTGTACATCATCGGCACCATGAACACCGCCGACCGCTCCATCGCCATGATGGACGCGGCCATCCGCCGCCGCTTCGCGTTCATTGAGCTGCACCCGAAGGTTGAACCGGTCCGCGGTTCGCTGCGCCGTTTCCTTGAAGCACGCGGCTTGGACACGCTGAACGCGGACCTGCTGGACGCCCTCAACGATGCGATCGATGACTGGGACCGCGACCTCATGATCGGGCCGTCGTACTTCATGAAGAACGCTGCGCAGAATCCCACCGGCCTGCGCCGCATCTGGAAGTACGAGCTCATGCCATTGCTGGAGGAGCACTACCATGGGCAGCTGAACCGCGCCCAGTTGGAAGAGCGCTTCGGCCTGGACCAGTTGCTGGGACGTCTTGGCGAGCGCTAACGCCATCCCCCCGAGGCCGGCACGGGCACCGGCAAGTGCCCGGAAACCTGCCACGGGGCCCAGGCACATCGTCATGGACGAGCTCTCCGGTGGGGTGGTGGAAAAGCTTGATCCTGAGTCCGCTGCGTTCATCAACACCAGCGGGCTGGCCAAAGCCTCGCCCATGGGCATGGGGCTGTACCGCATCGAGCCGGCCGGCAAGGTGGGTTCCGTGCGGACGGCCACCATCCAATTGGAGGTCCGGCCCAAAGACCGGCTGGGCCTGAACCGCCTGCTGTTCCTGCTCAGCTATGCTGGCGAGCAAGGCTTCAGGGACCACTCCGTGGAAGCGGTGGAGCACCCGGACCTGTGGAGTGCGCTCGCTGAGTCCTTGGCCCAGCTGTCGGACAAAGCCCTGAGCCGTGGAGTCCTTCAGGGTTACCTCAACGTGGAGGAATCGTTGCGGACCGTTAAGGGCCGCATCCGCATCTCGGACCAGATCTCCCGGCGGCCCGGAATGCTGGTGCCACTGGAGGTCTCCTATGACGAATTCACCGAGGACATCGCCGAAAACCGGATTCTCCGCGCCGCCTTGGAACGCATGGGCCAGGTTCCGGGAGTCCGGCCCGACGTCCTGAGCCGCTTGCGGCAGCTCAAGGGAAAGCTCGACGCCGTGACCCGCCTCCAGCCCGGCGCGCCGCTTCCGCCGTGGCGGGCCAGCCGCATGAACCTTCGATTCCACGCCGCGCTTCGCCTGGCCGAAGTCATCCTGCGCAACGGCTCCGCGGAAGCAGGCCAGGGCAAGCAACGGACGGCATCGTTCGTGGTGGACATGGCGCAGGTGTTCGAAGAGTTCGTGGGGACCGCCCTCCGGAGCGCCATGAGCGCTTATCCGGGGGAAATGCGCCTCCAGTACGGCGCACTCCTCAACGAAGCCGTCCGGGATTCCGACCGTTTGACCGTCCGGCCCGATGCCGTGCACTTCCTCGGTGGCCGTCCGGTGGTGGTCTACGACTCCAAATACAAGGCAGCCTCCGACGCCGGAGCCTCCCTCAGTGCCGACCACTACCAGTTGCTGGCCTACTGTACGGCCCTGCGGGTACCTACCGCCTGGCTGGTCTATGCCGGCGCCGGGGAAGTGAAGTTGCGGCGCATCCTGAACACCGACATCGACATCGTCGAGTATCCGCTGGACCTGTCCCGGCCGCCGTCGGAAATCCTGGCCGCCGTGGCTGACCTCGCGGAACAGTCATGGGGCGAAGTAGTACGCCAGGCTGTGGCGGGACGATCGGCGTCGGACTAGCCTGAGAAGTACACCTTTCGCCGATAGGAGGCAGCATGGCCGGCAAGAAATCGTGGCGGGATATGAGCAAGGGGCAGCGCGTCTCCGTGGTGCTCAGCGGAGCCTTGAACCTGGCGTTGCTGACTGCTGCCCAGCGCAGTATCGGCAGGACGCCTGACTCGCAGATCAGAGGTAAAAAGGCGGTGTGGCGGGCCGTTTCGTTCATCAACTTTTTCGGCCCGGTCAGCTACTTCCTGTTTGGCCGGCGCCGCCAATCCGGCCTGGTTGGTGGGACTCCCGCCACGCGGTAAAGGCTACGCCGGCATCTTCACTGTGAAGGTGGTGCCTTGCCCAGGCACGCTTTCCAGGGTGATGGTTCCGCCGTGGGCTTCGACAATGGCTTTGCTGATGGGTAATCCCAACCCGACACCGGGTATGGCGCTCTTGCGGACACCACCGGCACGGAAGAACTTGGTGAAGGCCTCAGCCTGTTCCTCTTCGCTCATGCCCATGCCGGTGTCTGTGACCCGGCAGAAGATGAAGTCGTCGTCCTCCCAGGCTGCGACCTCCACATCACCGCCGTCGGGGGAGTACTTGATGGCGTTTGAGACAAGATTGTCCAGCACTTGGGCGAGCCGGGACGAATCCACACGGGCTTCCAAGGCATCGGGAAGGTCCATCGAAAGCCTGATGCCGGCTTTTGCTGCGCGGGGCTCGGCCGAGGTGACACTGCCTCGAACGAGCTCCGCTACGTCTGCCGTATGCCGCTGAATGACGATCTGGCCTGACCGCACTGCCAACAAGTCAGACACCAGGGTGAGCAGCCGCTCCGCATTCCGCCTGACGATGTTGAGTTGTTTACGGGCTTGGGGATCCAGGGTGTTGGGATCGTCCAGGATCAGCTCGACGTAGCCCAGGATTGATGTCAGCGGGGTGCGGAATTCGTGGGAGACGTTGGCTACGAACTCGTCCTTGGCTGCCAGTGCGTTCACCAGGTCGGTGACGTCGCTGAAAACCACCACGGAGCCCGCGAACTGGCCATCGTCGTCGAGCATGGGCCGCGCGCTGGTGGTGAAGGCCCGCTGTTCGGCGCCTGTGCCAAGCCACACCAACTGATCGGTGAAGCGTTCGCCCAAGACGGCGCGCCGCACCGGCCGCTGGTCCGGGGGCATGGGCGTGGTCCTGTCCGTGTCGAAGACCAGCAGCTGCGATTCATTGGGGTCGTCGTTGTCAAGAGGGGTGGCCAAAGCGTGGCTCTGGCGCTGGCGCCGGTTCATGAGGATGTCATGCCCATCGCCGTCGACCGCCACCACGCCCAGGGGCAGGGCTTCCATGACCGTGTTCAGCAACCGTTCCTGCTTGGTGCTGATGTCCAAGGCTTCCTTCAATGCCTCGTCTTTTTGCTCGAGGGCGCGTTGCTGACGGACCATGCTCAACGTCAGGACGCTCACTGAGACGCCGATGCCAAGAATCAGGATCGGGAACAGCAGGGGCTTGGTGAGTGCTTGCTCGTTGACTTGGTCATGGACGAATACCGGAACCCAAACAATACCCAGCGGACCCAGAAATGAAAGTGCAATTGCCAGCCTCGGATAAAGACCGGAAGCACACAACCAGATGACAGGCAACACCACAAGGACACTGAGGCCGGTGAGCGCCTCCTGCCCTCCTTCGCGGCCAAACGCTATGGAAACCATGTCCAGGATGGGAATCGTGAGGAAGCTGGCAAAAGGGAGCCGGTGCCACGGAACCACAATGCACAGTGCCAACAAGAAGGCCTGGCTCAGCAGGAAAACAAGGAACAGCGGGTTCTCGAGTGTGGCGGGAAAGAAAAGCCACACCAAAATGGCCGAAATGCAGACACACACCGACAACGGCAATTGACTGAGGACAACACGCATCCGAAGGGTATGTTCATGGAACGAGCGCTGAAAAACCAGCAATTTCTTCTTTTCACCAATATCCCACGCGGAGTGTTGGGTCATGGCACAACCACCACGTGTGCGGAAGAAATTCGGTTCATGAGATCAGCCTAACCATAACGGATATACTTCTGAGGTTATCGAAGGGGCTGAGGGGCAGCGATGAGTGAAGTACGTGTGGGGCTGGTTATCGAAGATGACCAGGATATTCGCGAATTGGTACGGGTGGTTCTCTCCCAGGCAGGCTTTGACGTTCACACTGCGTCGACGGGTTCCGCGGGTGTGACCTCTGCCCGTGAACTGAATCCGGACGTTATCACCCTGGACCTTGGCCTTCCTGACATTGATGGTTTCGAGGTCGCACGGCAGATCCGCAAGTCCTCGGATGCGTACATCATCATGCTCACCGCCCGTGCCGAGGAACTCGATACGCTCATGGGCCTGGAAGCCGGTGGCGACGACTACCTCACCAAGCCTTTCCGGCCGCGCGAGTTGCGCGCCCGCGTGGAGGCCATGATGCGGAGGCCGCGTTCGTCGTCGGACGTAAAGAGCGCCCCCGAAGAGGCTGATCCCGAGATCATCCACAACGGCTTGGCCGTTTCTGCCGGATCCCGCACCGCGACCCTGAACGGGACCGAGTTGAAACTCACCCGCACGGAGTTCGACCTCCTGCTGGCGCTGTTGGAAACCGGCCGGATTGTGCGGACCAAGGCCGACCTCGCCCGTCGCCTCCGCAATGAGCCGTACGACGTCGGCAGTTACGTCAGCGACGCGGACGAACGCGCCGTTGAGGTGCACATGGGCAACCTGCGCAAGAAGCTTGGCGACAGCATCCAAGGTCCCCGCTGGCTGGAAACGGTCCGCGGCGTGGGCTACCGCCTGGCACCGGCCGCAAACAACAACTAACCGAGCCCAACTGGGTAACAGCAAACGTTCCACTGAGGTGCCAGTGGAACGTTTGCTGTTACCTAGTTGGGCCGGGGACGCGGGTGGGTTCCGCCTGGATGACCGGATGGTCCGTCTCCGGCAGCGAGCGCCCCGGCCCGTCGTCGAAGAACTCAGCGTTGGCCCGCACATAGTCAGCCCATTCGTCCGGGACGTCTTCTGAGAAGTAGATGGCTTCCACAGGGCACACGGGATCGCACGCCCCGCAGTCCACGCATTCAGACGGGTGGATGTAGAGGGAACGCGCGCCCTCGTAGATGCAATCGACAGGGCATTCGTTGATGCACGCCTTATCTTTCACATCCACGCAGGGCTGCGCGATCACGTAACTCATGCCCGACTACACGCCGGTGTAGACGGTTTTGCCCCACGTGAAGAAGTCCAGGGCAGACCGTCCTTGTTCGCGGAACGTGTTGGTGGAGGAGTCCTTGACCCCGCCGAACGGTACGTTGAGATCCAAGCCGGCGGTGGGCCGGTTGACCTTGACCACGCCGGCCTCCGCCCGGGCGGCGAAGTCGGTTGCCAGTGCAAGCGAGTCGGTGCAGATGCCTGCTGTGAGTCCATAGCGGGAGTCGTTGATGGCGGCCAGGCCCGCTTCGTAGTCGGGTACCTCAAGCACAGCTACCACGGGACCGAAGATCTCTTCCGTCACCGCTGCGTCATCGAAGGGCAGCTCCGTGAGCACCGCCGCCGGGAAGAACAACGCGCCGGTCGGGTCGCCGTCGTAGTTTCCGTGCAGGAGCGTCGCCCCGCGTTCGACGGCGGTGCGCACCGCTGCCTGGTCCTGCTCGAATTGCTGACTGCTCACCACGGCGCCCATGCGCGTGCCTTCCGTGAGGCCGTCGCCGGTGCTGTATGCGGCGGCTTCGGCCACCAGCGCGTCAAGGAACGCCGCACGGATCCCCGGGGTCACGTACACCCGCGAGGTTGCAGTGCAGGCCTGGCCAGTCAGCCCGAAAGCTCCGGCGGCCACTACCTGCGCGGCCTTGCAGGGATCAGCGTCGTCCAGCACCAGCACACCGTTCTTGCCGCCCATTTCCAGCTGCACCCGTGCACGCCGGGCGGTCAGAATCTCCTGGAGCCCCAGGCCCACGTTGGTGGAGCCGGTGAACGAGAGTCCGGCAATGCGTGGATCGCGGGCCAGGGCGTCGCCGACAACGCGTCCTTTGCCGTGCACGACGTTGAACACGCCAGCGGGCAGTCCGGCGTCCTGCAGGGCACGGGCAAGGTGTGTTGCGGACAGCGGAGTGAGCTCCGCCGGCTTGATGACCACGGTGTTGCCGCTGATCAGGGCCGGGGCGCTCTTCCAGGCGGGAATGGCAATAGGGAAGTTCCACGGCGTAATCAGGCCAACAACGCCCAGTGCCTCGCGGCGGGTGGTGATGGCGGTGTCCGGGAGCCCGCTGGGCAGGACCTCGCCCGTTGCTGCCCAGCCGAGCGAGCCGAAGAAGCGCAGGACGTCCGAGGCCCGCTTCACTTCGCCCTTGGCTTCAGCCAGGGTCTTGCCTTCTTCCCGGACCAGGTCCTCAGCGATGGCCTCCTGGCGCTCGATCAGGAGGTTCCCGGCGGCAATGAGGATGGCCCCGCGGGACGGTGCGGAAAGGGCGGCCCAGCCCGGCTGGGCAGCAGCGGCGGCCGTGATGGCGGCATCCACGTCCTCGGCGGTGCCGCTGGGGGAGAGGGCGGCCAGCTCGCCGGGCCGCGCCGGGTTCATCCGTTCCGTGTCCGCTGATCCGAGCCATTGGCCATTGATGAGGTGTTGGGCGGTGATGGTGGTGACGTTGGTGTCAAAAGCTGTGGAAGTCATGATGGGGTCCTTACATGGAAAGGTTCAGAGGCTGCGGATCAGGCCGCCGTCGCACCTGAGCGCGACTCCGGTGATGTACGACGCCGGCGCGCTGCACAGGAAGGCGGCTGCGGCGCCGAACTCGGCGGGTTCTCCATACCGGCGGGCGGGGATGGTCTTGCGGGATTCGAGCTGGATGTCCTCCAGGGTGGTGCCGCGGCGCTTGGCTGCGGCCTGGTCAAGTTGCGTGACGCGGTCCGTGGCGATCCGGCCGGGCAGGAGCAGGTTCACCGTGACCTCGTCCAGCGCGACCTCTGCAGCCAGGGTCTTGAGGTAACCGGCCAAGGCAGCGCGTCCGGTGTTGGAGACGGCCAGATTGGGCAGGGGCGCGGTCACTCCACTGGAGCCGATGGCGAGGATGCGGCCCCAACGGCGTTCCCGCATGCCGGGCAGCACCTGCGATACCAGGGCATGATGGGGCTTGACCAGGAGGTCGAACGCAGCGGCCATGTCCTCGGAAGTCAGCGTTGCGGCGGCACCCGGCTTGGGTCCGGGCCCGTTGAGCACCAGGATGTCGATCGGTCCGAGGTTGGCCACGGTCTGGTCCACGGCGGATTCGATGCCCTCCGGTGTGCCGAGGTCCGCTTCGATGGCAACGGCGTCGAATCCACTGGTTCCCAGCGACCCTCTGCCCAACGTTCCCGTCCCGTAGGCCGCCTGGAGCTCTGCCACGATCTCCTTGGCTCGGTCCCGCCGCCTGCCGACCACTGCCACCCGCACGCCTTCGGCTGCGAGCGCCCGGGCCACGGCCAGTCCGAGTCCGCCCGTGGACGCTGCGACGAGTGCGGTTTTGCCTGCGATTCCGAGGTCCATCAGAAGCTCCCTGCTGTTGCAGGAGCACTCAGGGCACTGGCGGCTTCACGAAGGTGGACTGCCATGGATGCCCGCAGGGCTTCGGGGAAGAGCGCCGCGGGTGCCCGTACACCGGAGTCCTTGATGAGTCCGCGCTCGCGGAAGCATTCTTTGCGGATGGCCAGTGCCACTTTTGCCTGCTGCTCGAAGTTGATGAGCGGCAGGTACGGCCGCAGCTCACGTTCGGCGGCCTCGTACCCGCCCTCTTGCCACGCCCTGACGCACGCGATCAGCCCTTCGGGGTAGGAGAATCCGGTCATGGCCCCGGAAGCGCCCGCCATGAGTTCGTCCAGGAGACCTTGGCCGCCCAGTCCACCGAAGATGGAAACCCCGACGGCGGCACTCAGCTCTGCGATGGCCACGCTGGTGGGCGGGGCCTCGGCTTTGACGGCGATGACGTACTCGCAGGCATTGACCACCGAGATCAAGGCGGGTGTGGGGATGCTGACTCCACTGGCCAACGGGTAGTCCTGCAGGACCACTTTGGCGCCGGTGGCCCGGTGGATGGCGTCCAAGTGTGCGATGACTGCCTCAGCGCGGGCGGAGTTGGCTTGCACCATCACCGCGGCGAGGCTTGGCCCGGCAACCTCCTGTGCCGCCATGACCTCTTCGATGGCGGGTCTGGTAGCCAACGCTGTCACGCCCACCACGAGTTGCAGGGACGTCGATTCGACCACTGTTTCCAGGACGTCCCGGCGTTCCTGTGGGGTCAGGGCGGCTGCTTCACCGAAGACCCCCAGGACTGTGAGTCCGGTTGCTCCGATGTTTTCGTAGTGCTCCACGAGTTCGGCCAGGCTGTCCAGGTCCACGTCCAGGGTGCTGCCTTGGAACGGTGTTGCTACGACGCCCCAGACGCCTGCTGGCAGGCGGTCCCGGGTATTTTTGGGCGCAGGGGATTGCGGCATGGTTCTTTTCCTTTCAGGACGAAAGTGGTGAAAGCGAAGGCGTCAGCGCCCGGGCCAGAGCGGAGCGCGTTTTTCCTGGAACGCCCGGACACCTTCTGCGGAGTCCTCGCTGTCCAGTGCGGCCATGAGGGCCGGTAGTCGGAGTCCCCGGGCTTCTTTGGCAGTCAGATGTGAGGTCTGGGTGACCATCTGCTTCACGGCCCGGACCGAGGTGGGGGCACAGGCCAGGATCTGGTCCACCCAGCGTTGGACTGCGGAGTCCAGATCCTCGGCTGGCACTACCTCATTGACCAAGCCCATGGATTGCATCTCTGCGGCATCGGCTTTGCGACCGGTCAGCAGCATTCCCATGGCCTGGGTGTACGGGACCCTGCGCACCAACTGGTGGATGCCGCCGTCGAGCGCCAATCGCCCAACACGTGGTTCGGTCAAACCGAACTTGGCACTGGAAGCCGCCACTACGATGTCGGCACCGAGGACGATTTCCATGCCGCCGCCCAGGGCGTAGCCGTTGACACGGGCGATCACCGGAACATCCAGGGTGGTGCGCAGGCTCAGGCCGCCGAAGCCGTTGGGGTCCAGGCCGGCCCAGTACTCCAGGCCGGTCTTGTCCACGGCGTCGGCGGACATGTCGGCGCCAACCGAGAAGGCGCGGGGGCCGGCGCCGGTGACTACGACGGCCCGCACAGCCGGGTCACTTTCCAGCTGGGACCAGATCCCGTTGAGCCGCGCGTGGGTGGCACTGTCCACTGCGTTCAGGACGTGCTGGCGATCGATGGTCACCGTTGCCACGCCGTCGGTGATGTCCAGAGTGACCTCGTCAACCCGTTCTGCGACAACGCTCATCGGAGGACTCCCAGCTGCTGGAGGCGTTCGATGGTTTCCTTATCGAAGCCGTTCTCCTTTAGGACCTCCACGTTGTGTTCGCCAAGGCGTGGAGCGGCGCGTCGGATGGACGGCGGCGTAGCCGAAAGGCGGATGGGGGCGTTCAGCATCTTCACGGTGCCCACCGAGGGGTGTTCGGCCTCCACGATCATGCCGTTCGCTTCGGTTTGGGCGTCAGCGAGCGCCTGTTCCAAGGTGTGGACAGGTGCGTTCAGCAGTCCCTGTTCTTCCAGCTTCGCCGTCCAGTATTCGGTGGTGTTGGTGGCGAAGTGTTCGCGGAAGATGGCCTGGAGTGCGGGCTTGTTCTTGAACTGCTGCTCCAAGGTGGCGAAGCCCGGCCGTTCGGTGAGGTCCTCGTCGAGTTCCAGTGCCTCGGAGATCCGGGCCAGGGGATCGGGCGTGAACCCACCCACCATGCACACGGCGCCGTCGGTGGTTTCGAAGACGCCGCTGAGTGGCATGGCACCCCAGTTGACCTCGTAGCCGCGGTTGAGCTGCATGCACGCTTCCTGCATCTGCAGGTGCAGCATGGAGTCGTACATGGTCACTTCCACCTTTTGGCCCACCCCGGAGGTGTCCCGGGTGCGGAGGGCCAGCAGGATGCCCTGCATGAGGTGCATGCCGGTGATGTAGTCGCACAGGGTAGTGGGGTAGATGGCGGGTTTCGTGTCCTCGGACTCGCGGCGCCACATCACGCCGGAGTAGGCTTGGGCGATCGCGTCCTGTCCGCCCTTGTGTGAGTAGGGTCCATCGGGTCCGAATCCGGTGCCGGAGGCCCAGATGATGCCGGGGTTTGTCGCTTTCAGGTCCTCGTAGCCAAAGCCCATGCGTTCCATGACGCCGGAGCGGAAGTTGCTGACCACGACGTCAGCGTCGGCCATGAGCCGGTGGAGGACTTCGCGGCCTTCGTCGGTGCGGGTGTCCACGGAGACGCTGCGCTTGTTGCGGTTGATGGACAGGAAGATCGGGTTGTCCTGGCCGTCCTGGTCCGGGAACGAGTTGCGCGAAATGTCGCCTGCGCCCGGGCGTTCCACTTTGATGATGTCCGCGCCGTAGTCGCCCAGCAGTTGGGTGCAGGACGGACCCATGAACACCTGGGTGAAATCCACGATCTTGATGCCCTCCAGCGGAAGGGGCGTCGGTGCCGGCGCCGCGGCGGTGCGTGCCGCCGTCGTGCTTTCTGTCGCTTCCGCTGTCATGAGGCTCATGCCGGTACCACTGCGTCGGAGTCGATGGTTGCGTTCGACGACGGGACGTCGCCCGGGTCGGCCCCGTGCCGGCGCATGCCCAGCTGGATGTCCGCTGCCGCGACATCGCGGACCAGGATGTTGTTTTCGACGGCGAGTGCTGCTGCGACACCGACGGCCTGGCCCATGGCCATGCAGGGCGGAATTTCGCGCGACATCTTCTGGGCCTCGGGGGTGGCGGAGTAGTGGCGGCCTGCCACCAGGAGCTGGTCAACTTCCTTGGGCAGCAGCGAGCGGTAGGGGTAGTAATAGTCGCGGCCACGCGCAACGGTGTCCGCGAAGTGGCGACGCTGGGTGACGTCGTCCTTGGTCATGACGTACTCGCCCTGCAAGAGCCGGGTCTGGCGGACACCCATCTGGGAGGCGACGTCCAGCATGTAGGCATTCTCGAAGCCCGGGAGGTTGGCGCGGACGTAGTCCACGGCCTCGGAGATCCTGTCCCGGGCGGCGAACTCGGCTGCGGTCATGTCAGCCGGGTCGACGCCGTCGAAACCGGTCATGTGCGGGGCGTTGCACCAGACCACGCCGTCGATGGGTGTCTTGAGCCACCACAGCTCCCACGCACCGCCCAGGAGCCGCTTGATCTTGCGGTTGATGGCGCGGGCCTCCTTGGGGTTGGCCTGTTCGAAGGCTTCGGCTGCGTTGGTGTTCACGTTGCCGAGGCGGAAGACCAGGGTGGTGAGGTAGTTGTCCTTGGCGTAGCTCGCGCCGGCCCGGGAAGCGACGTCGATGTCGCCTGTGGTGTCGATGACGACGTCGGCCATGAAAGCTTGCGGGCCAAGTTTCGTTTCGCAGATGACGCCCTTGATCACGCCGTTGTCCACGATCGGCCGGGAGAACCAGGAGTGGAGGCGGAGATCGACGCCTGCTTCGCGGACGAGGTCGTTGGAGACACGCTTCCAGCCGTCGGGGTCGAAGGCAGCGGCGTAGCAGATGGGTTTCGGGTTGGTATGGGAGTGGAAATCGAAGGTGCCGTAGCGTCCCCATTTGTTCCACAGTTCCTCGGAGGTCCTGCGGTCATCGGCGGGCGGAACGATGGCCAAGCCGAGCTTCTGGAGCCGCTCCACATACTCGGAGACAATGCCGGTGACCGTGATTTCCTGGCCGTTGATCATGTCATCGAGCACCAGGACCATCCCGCCGGAAGCGAGGCCGCCCAGGGAGGAGTAGCGTTCCAGAAGGGTGACCTTCGCGCCGGAGCGGGCCGCGGTGACTGCGGCTGCCACTCCTGCGGGGCCACCGCCTACGACGAGCACATCGGAACGGGAGATGACCGGGGCGGTGAGGTCCGCCGTCGTGGTGGAAAGTTCGAGCGAGTTCATGGTGAGGTCCTTACTTGCCGACGAAGATGCCGTTGGAACGGCGTGCGGCGATGTAGAAAACGATGCTGAGGATGGACAGGACGGCCACGTAGACCGGGAAGATCCAGCTGAGGTTCAGGGATTGGAACCAGACCAGCAGGTAGGAGGCCGTGCCGCCGAAGAGTGCTACGCCAATGCCGTAGCCAAGGGCCACACCTGTGCCGCGGATGTTCTTGGGCATCAGGGATGAGCTGACCACGTTGTAGAGGGTCATGTTCAGGACCAGGACGATGGAGCCGCCCAAGAGGACAGCGGCGAAGCCACCGATGCCGGGCTGGACGTACATCAGCATGAGGAACACCGAGGGGATGGCCAGGACGCGGGTCACGAGGAACCACTTGGACATGGCCTTGCCGTCCGAGAGCTTGCCGATGACCCAGCTGCCAACTACCAGGATGACGCCCAGGATTGTGGTGAGGGCGAAGACTGCTGTGGGGTCTTCTTTGAACCCGCTGCGTGCTGCGCTGGGGAGCCCGACGTTCCAGGCGTAGTTGTAAGCCTGTGCCGCGCCGACGACGAAGATGATGGCCAGGACTGACAGCCAGTGCTTGCTGACGCCCTTCCAGACGGCGCGGGGCGTGTTGGTGGCCATTTCCTCGTCCTTGAGGGTCTCCGGGAGGGAGCGACGGAGGTAGAGGACCACGAAGCCGAAGAGGGCACCAATGATGAAGGGCACTCGCCAGCCCCACTCGCCCATGGCCGTGCCGCCGATGACCAGGCTGCACACGAAGCTGACCAAGGAGGCCATGAGGATGCCGATGTTGACGTAGAAGGACATGATGCCGGCCACGTAGCCTTCGCGGCCTTCCGGTGCCAGCTCCACGGCGTGGGAGGTGGAGAGCGGAGCTTCGATGCCCGTTGAAATTCCCTGCAGCACGCGGCACACCAGAAGGATGATGCCGGCCGCGGGGCCGATGGTGGCGTAGCTGGGCGTGACGGCGATGACCAGGGTGGTGCCCGCCATGAGCATGATGGACAGGAGCATGACCCTGCGGCGGCCGATGCGGTCAGCAAGGGTTCCCAGCAGGATGCCGCCCAGCGGGCGGAAAGCGAATCCGACGGCGAACACGGCCAACGCATTCAGCGTTGCCGACAACGGATCGGTATTGGGGAAGAAATTCGGTCCTATGAAGGCTGACAGGAGTCCGAAGACCATCCAGTCGTACCACTCGAGGGCGTTTCCCAGGCCCAGGCCAAGGAGGCCCTTGCGTACTTCCGGGCTGAATTTCTTGCCTTGGTCAGGGGTAGTTGCTTTGGGTGCGGGGACAGCGTTGTCCGTTTGGATGTCGAGCATGGAAGTTTCCTTACGCTTACGCCGTGGAAGGCGTGAAAGGGTATGACGCAGGGACGCCTGTTGAAGGAAGCGCCTGATGCGAAAGTGGCAAGGATTGTCAGCGGCCACGGGATCGTGTCCGGACAGTTATGGGAGCACGCCCATGCCGTCTGAGGGCGGCTGCGTTACCACGCGTGTGGTGCGTTGACCCAGATGGCTACGCATACCTCTTCGTAGCTGTTCTTGTACCAGTGGGGGATCTCTGAGGAGTAGGTGATGGAGTCGCCCTCTTCAAGGCTGTAGCAGACGCCGTCCAGAAAGACGTCCTTACGGCCCGAGATGATGTAGCAGAACTCTTCACCGCTGTGGGTAAAAGGGGTGGCGCTGGTGTCGTGCCCTGGGGGCGTGCTGATCCATTGCGCTTCGAGGCTTCCGTCCCGGTTGGGGGTTAGCAGTTCGTGTATTGCTTCGCCTACCGATTCCCGGGTGACGTTCACGAGGTTTCGCCGCTCTGACCTGCGGACTACCGGCGATCTCGATTCGTCCTGGCCAATGAAAAACCTCCCTACGGGGATGTCCAAGCCGTGGGCCAGTTGCGCCAACGTGGTGAATGAAGGGTTGGCCATGCCGCGTTCGATCTGGCTGACGATGGCCTGGCTAAGGCCGGTGATCTCCGAGAGCTGGGCCAGGGTCATGCCCTTTGCCTTGCGCATGGTGCGCACCTTGTTTCCGACCGTTGCCAGCAGTTCGCTGGTGGCTGGTGGAGCAGGAGTCTCGGTGGTCATTGCCGCATCCTTCGTTGGTGAGCTAACTCACATAACTATAGTGAAGATTTTTAGCAGGTCAATGGTTTCTCTTCATTAAGGTGAAGATTTTTACAGGATCGGTGATTCCAGTTCCCGGGTCGTCCCGAAAACACACTGGTCAATGTCCGTCACCTGCGGCCGGAGCTCAAGCAGATGATCAGCGTTCGGCAGCAGGCGAATGCTGATTTCAAGCTCGGACGCCAAATGCTCCATGCAGACGGCGCCCACCATGTGACTGGACGTCTTCAGGCTGAGGACGGCGTCCATTGCGTCATCCATGTCCAGGCTGTCCAAGGCCCGATGCAGGCGGGATACACGCCACGGCAGTAAAGCTATGTAATTGCGGACGAAGGCGTGGATGATTGCCGGGTCTCCGCCTAGCTCTGCTTGAAGTGCAATCAGGACGGTGTGATCCACCAGGGCGTCTGTGCACTCGTCATACTCAGACACCGTATCCCTCCCGCCTCGGAACAATAGATTCACGATTCAACAGTAGGACCCGTCGAACTGCCCACGTGCCATTAATCCAAAGCTTGATGAAATCTTGAGCGGACTCAGAGGCAGTCTTGATTCCCGGACCGGAAAGTAGCAAGTGACAGGACATGGCGTGTCGCTGGAGGACCTCCAGCTGCGGATTAGGGAGAGGGGAATCGGCATGGACAGTGGTGCTCGCCCGTCACCTGGGCTGATGGTGATCATCGTCTTTTGCATGACCGTCCTGCTGGGTATCGGAGGGACTGCTGCCTACACCCTGTGGGAACAGGGATCGCACAGCGCGGGCTCCGATCATCCTGTGGAGTCTGCCCCCTCCACTACATCCAAGCCGTGACTGGCCGGGGACTCGAGGAAAGCCGTCAACCGGTTTTCGAGAATGGACACGTTCTTCATTTCGCACTCCCAGATGGTCAGGACGCCCCAACCGGAAGCGGCGAGTTCCGCCCGCTGCTGAGCGTCCCGTTCCCGGGTCCTGGTGCGCTTGGTCTCCCAGAAAGCAGCGTTCGCTGCAGGGGCATGCTGTCCGACCTTGCAGTCATGGAAGTGCCAGAAGCAGCCGTTGACAAAGATGACTTTGCGCTTGCCGGCAAACACCAGATCGGGACGGCCTGGCAGCTTCGTCCTGCCGGACTGCCCGTGCAGTCGATACCTGTAGCCTTTGGCATGCAGTAACCTGCGGACCAGCAGCTCCGGTTTGGTGTTCTTGCCCCGGATTCTGGACATGTTTCGGCTGCGCTGTTCCGGCGTCAGCAGGTCCCGGCTCTCGCCCATAAGACCACCCTACCCAGGGAGTTTTTGTACAGATAATGCTCTTATGGAGCCCTCTTAGGAGCATTATCTGTACAAAAACTCGTGAGGGGGTGGCGTGAGCACTCGGCTGTCCACCCCAATGGCGTGACTTGGACCTTCATCCGCCTCCGACACTGTGGGCAATAGCGCGGCGGTTCCATCACCAACTGCTGCAGGCAGCTTTGGTGAACGTCCGACGTCGGGCTGTCACCGCCGCAGTGGCCGCAATAGGCGGCGTTCACAGCATCTTCTGGAGTTCCTTGATGGGCATGTTCAGCTCCACCAGGAGATTGAGGTCGGCGTTGGCGGGGCGGCCCAGGGTGGTGAGGTAATTGCCGACGATCACAGCATTGATTCCGCCGAGCAGGCCCTCGCGGGTGCCCAGGTCGCCGAGGGTCAGCTCGCGTCCGCCGGCGTAGCGCAGGACAGTCCGTGGCATCGCCAAGCGGAACGCCGCGATGGCGCGAAGGGCGTCCTTGCCGTCCATGATCCCCTGGTTCTCCAAGGGGGTTCCCGGCCGGGGATTGAGGAAGTTCAGCGGGACCTCGTGAGGTTCAAGGGCGGCAAGTTGCGCGGCCAGCTCCGCACGCTGCTCCAAAGACTCACCCATGCCGATCAGGGCACCGCAGCACAGCTCCATGCCGGCGGCCTTGACCATGGCACAGGTTTCCAGCCGTTCCTCGTAGCTGTGGGTAGTGACCACCTGGGGGAAGTAGCTGCGGGCTGTCTCCAAGTTGTGGTTGTATCGGTGCACACCCCACGAGGCGAGCTGGTCCACCTGGCGCTGGGTGAGCATGCCCAGGGAGCAGGCGATGTTGATGTCCACTTCCTCGTTGATGCGCTCGATCGCGAACTTGATCTGGTTCATCAGCTTGATGTCGGGGCCGCGAACGGCGGCCACGATGCAGAATTCAGTGGCACCCGTAGCAGCAGTCTCCCTGGCAGCTTTGACCAGTTCCGGGATGTCCAGCCACACGCCGCGAACAGGGGAGTCGAACAGTCCGGATTGGCTGCAGAAATGGCAGTCTTCGGGACAACCGCCGGTCTTGATGGAGATGATGCCTTCCACCTCCACGTCCTCGCCGCAGTGCTTCAACCGGACCTCGTGCGCGAGGTCGAGGGCCGCGGGAATGGCCTCGTCTGGCAGCTGCAGAATCTCCAGCAGCTGCTCTTCGTTAAGGCCTTCGCCACGTTCGAGCACCTGTTCGCGGGCGGTATCGAGGATGGGGTAGCGGGCAACGTTATGGGGTGCGTGCGTCATGTCCTTGACGGTATCTGCGCAGGTGAGGGGCCGTTTTGTGGGGTGCGCACAAAGGGTGATCCGGCTTTTTGGCTCCGTCCGCACGGGACGGGTGATGCAGAAGTTACAGCTGCGAAACATCCCTGTGACTGAATTGACGCGCTGCGTGACTAGCGTCGTGGACGAAGCACCCTCCCCGGACGAAAGCGACCCGCATGAGCGACGACAAGACGAGTACCGCAATACTGGAGCCGACGACGGCGGCAAGCACCGCCGTCGTGCCCGGCACCTCAGCTGTACCAGCGGCAGGCAACGCCGACGCACTGAGTGCCGCGAAGGAGAGCCTGGAGGACTACACGCTCCGGTTCGCCCCGCGTTCCTACCGGAAGTGGAGCGCCGGCGTGGTGGCGACAAGTGCCCTGGGTGGCATCGCCTACCTTGCCGACTTCTCCATCGGAGCAAACATAGGGATCGCCTACGGCACCGTGAATGCGATCTTCGGCATCATCGTGGCCGCGGTGATCATCTTCGCGACCGGCTTCCCGCTGGCCTACTACGCTGCCCGCTACAACATCGACCTGGACCTCATCACCCGTGGGTCGGGCTTCGGCTACTACGGCTCGGTGGTCACCAACATCATCTTTGCCACGTTCACGTTCATCTTCTTCGCGCTTGAGGGCTCCATCATGGCCCAGGGCCTGCAACTGGGCCTGGGCATCCCGCAGTGGATCGGCTACGCGGTGTCCACGATCATCATCATTCCCCTGGTGATCTATGGCATGAAGACTCTGGCCACCCTGCAGGTGTGGACAACTCCGCTGTGGCTGTTGCTGATGGTGGTCCCGGTCGGTTACCTGCTCTTGTCCCACCCGGAAAGCATCGACGCCTTCTTCGCGTTCACCGGTGCTTCGGGCGATGGCGGCCCGAACCTGGCCTCGGTGATGCTGGCCGCCGGTGTCTGCCTGTCCCTCATGGCCCAGATCGCCGAGCAGATCGACTACCTCCGCTTCATGCCGCCCAAGACCGCTGAGAACCGGGGCGCCTGGTGGCGTGCAGTGATCCTCGCCGGACCGGGCTGGGTGATCTTCGGTGCCATCAAGCAGATCATTGGCCTGTTCATCGCCATCTACCTCATCGCCAAGCTCGATCCCGCAGCCGCAGTCCACGCGAATGAACCAGTCCATCAGTTCCTGGGCGTCTATGAAGAGATGATGCCGGCCTGGCTGGCCATGACCCTTGCCGTGGTGCTGGTGGTCATCTCGCAGATCAAGATCAACGTCACCAACGCCTACTCCGGTTCGCTGGCCTGGACCAACTCCTTCACCCGTATTACCAAGAGCTACCCGGGACGGATGGTGTTCGTGGTGGTCAACCTGGTGATTGCGCTGATCCTCATGGAGTCCAACATGTTCGACTTCCTGAACACCATCCTTGGTTTCTATGCCAACTGCGCCATGGCGTGGGTTGTTACGGTGGCTTCGGACATCGCGATCAACAAGTACCTGCTGAAGATCTCGCCCAAGGTTCCCGAGTTCCGGCGCGGCATGCTTTACGCCGTGAACCCCGTGGGCTTCGTGTCCATGCTGGTCTCGGCCGGGGTCTCCATCGCAGTGTTCTTCGGGGCCTTTGGTACCGCTGTCCAGCCTTTCTCGCCCATCTTCGCTGTGGGCCTGGCACTGGTTCTGCCGCCGCTCCTGGCGGTTATTACCCGCGGCCGCTACTACCTGCGCCGCACGGACGACGGCATTGACCTGCCGATGTTCGACTCCGACGGAAACCCCAGCGACGCGAAGCTCCTGTGCCACGTCACCGGCCTTGAGTTCGAACGCCCGGACATGCTTCGCTCGGCCCAGGACGGGCCCGACGGCGGACCCCAGTACATCTCGTCCCTCGCCTTGTCCACGGACAAGTCGGGCGCGCTGGTGCTCCCGGCGCAGAAGTAGCCCCCGTCCGCCCAACTAGGTGACAGCACATGTCCTACTGACGGCTCATTGGGACAGGAGCTGTCACCTAGTTGGGTGCACGCATGGTTTGGGTGCACGCAGAACGCCCCGGTTCCCTTGGAGGGAACCGGGGCGTTGCGCTGTGTTCGTTTGGCGCTGAGGGCTTACTTGTCGAAGGCGTCCTTTGCGGCGTCCTTGACGTTCTCGCCTGCCTGCTTGGTCTTGGCGGCTGCCTGGTCAGCTACACCTTCGGCCTGCAGTTTCTCGTTGTTCGTGGCGTCACCCAAGGCTTCCTTGGCCTTGCCCGTGACTTCCTGTGCCTTGTTGCTGATCTTGTCTCCGAGTCCCATGGGATCTCCTTCGATGTAGTACCAACGCTGACAATTGCTAGGCTATCGAGCAATTCTGGGTACTTCCTGAATGTGTGCTGCTCAGGGCTTGAGGACCACCTTGATGCATCCATCCTGCTTCTTCTGGAACTTCTCATAGAGTGCCGGCGCCTCATCCAAGCTCCCGGTATGGGTGACCAGATGCATGACTCCCAGCGGATCGGCGTCGTCCTCCACCAAGGGGAGCAGGTCCTCGATCCAGCGGCGCACATTGCATTGACCCATGCGGAGCTGGATTTGCTTGTCGAACATGGTCATCAGGGGCATGGGATCGGCTTGGCCGCCGTAGACGCCGCTCAGTGACAGGGTGCCGCCGCGGCGCACCGTGTCCACGGCAGTATGGAGAGCCGCCAGCCGGTCCACGCTCATGGTCTCCATGGCGACCTGCGCCGGCTTGTCCGGAAGGAGGGACACGGCCCGGTGCAGGAAGGAGGCTACAGGCGAACCGTGTGCTTCCATGCCGACGGCGTCCACCACGGAGTCCGGTCCCCGGCCCAGCGTTTCCTCCCGGATCTGACTGGCGACGTCGGAACTGTAGTCCATGGTCTCCACGCCATGGGACTCTGCCATCGCCCGGCGTTCCGGGACCGGGTCGACTCCGATGACGCGGAGGCCCTTGTGGAGGCCAATCCTGGTTGCGAACTGACCCACTGGCCCGAGTCCCAGCACAGCGAGGGTCCCGCCCTCCGGAACATTGGCGTACTCCACTGCCTGCCATGCGGTGGGGAGGATATCGGAGAGGAAGAGGTAGCGCTCGTCCGGTGAATCCGAATCAATTTTCACAGGGCCGTAATCCGCGAACGGCACCCGCAGGTACTGGGCCTGGCCTCCGGGAACGGAGCCGTACAGTTCGGAGTAGCCGAACAGCGCCGCACCTGATCCTTTGGCCTTGACCTGGGTGGTTTCGCACTGGGACTGCAGGCCTCGGTTGCACATGTAGCAGTGCCCGCAAGCGATATTAAAGGGGACGACTACCCGGTCGCCCTTTTTGAGCCGGTGCACTTCCGGGCCCACTTCTTCGACGATCCCCATCGGCTCATGTCCAATGACGTCGCCCTTGTGCATGTAGGGACCCAGCACTTCATACAAGTGCAGGTCCGAGCCGCAGATGGCAGTGGACGTGATGCGGACAATTGCGTCCGTGGGCTCCTGGATGGAGGGGTCGGGTACCTCGTCGACGCTGAGCGTGCGCCGGCCTTGCCAAGTCACTGCTTTCACGTGTGGATCTCCCTGCTGTTGATGCCGGGGCCGGTCCCGCTCTTCTGGAGACCACTCCAGCGAAACAGAGATCGCGTCCGCACACAAGGCCGCCCGCTCTCGACACGATTCCTTGGTGGTGCCTAGATTTAGCCATGAGCAAAGAACCGAACACAGCTGACGCGGCACCTTCCGGACCTGAGGCGACAGACGCCGTCGAGCATGACACAGGAACCGGCGACTTCACGACCGAACTCGACCCCACCGTCATCCCTGATGAGTCCGCTGAGACTCCGGAGGAAAAGCGGGCCCGGGAACACCCCGAGGAGACGGGCAGCTAAAAACTAGTAAGTAACCTGATAACTAGCTACGATACAAGAAGAGGCGGGACCGGAATCGTTTTGGAATAACCCGATTGGGGTACACCTCGGACACCAAGCACACGGGCCGCGAGCGGCGCCCACGGAAGTCCGCTCACCAGGGAGGTAAGCCTCGTGGATACAGGACAACTGGTATTGATCATCGTCGTGGCCGTAGTGGTCATTGCGGCCGTGATTATCGCGGTGGTTGTTGGCCGCCGTAAGAAGGCCGAGGTGAATCGCCGCAGGGCAGGGGAGCTGCGCGAAAAGGCGCAGGAGGAAGCCATCGGCGCACACCAAGCGAAGGCCGAGGCCGCCCAGGCCGAAGCAAACGCCCTGCAGGCCGAAGCTGAGGCCAGCCGGCTCCGTAAGGAAGCCGAGCGGCACTCCGAGAAGGCCGAAGAAGCGCATGGACGCGTTGAGGAGCACCTCCGCCACGCCGACAAGCTTGACCCGAACGCCACGCCGGACCGATCCGCCGACGACGGTCGGGGCAACCATGCGGGCCACGGCAATATGGACCACGACGGCGGCTACACCCATGACGCCGACCGCACCAGTGACGCCGACCGCGTTAACGTGGCTGAGGGTGAGCGGCTGACGCGTGACCGCAGCAGGCGTGAAGGCTCCACGCGCGAGGGTGACAGGAACCTGTAGTTTCAACGACGAAGCGGAGGTAAGGAAGTGAGTATCGTGGTGAGGCGGACAGGTCAGTCAATCCGTGCGACCGATTCGAAGATCAACCGACATGCAGTGGATGTTGTTCTGGGACACCTTGGCGAGATCGGCCCAGCCGTTGCCGCCCTGCGTCGGGAATCGTCGCGGCTTGCCGAATGGGGCGAGGAGCTGGCCAGGGCCAGGCTTCGTGGCGGCCGGGTATTCGCCGCCGGGAGCGACGGTTCCGCCCATGAAGCACAACGCTTCGCCTCCGAACTCACTGCCCACGATGCCGCCCACGATCACGGTGGCAGCCCCGGCTCGTTCACGGCCATCGTAGCCAACAAGGATGCCGGGGAGACCATCAGCGGCCAGATTCCCGCAACCGTCAAAAAGGGAGACATTGTGGTCCTCCTGGCCGCCAAGGGGATTACCGATGACCTCCGGGACGCTGCGGCCGCAGCCAAATCCGCAGGCGCCAAAGTGTGGGCGCTGACGGGGAGGGAATCGAAGGACCTGGCGCAGTCCGTGAATGAAGCAATCAACATCAACACGGACCCGCCGCACGCCGAGGAAGCACACCTGGTGGCAGTTCTTGCTCTGTGTGAATGCTTCGACGAGTCGATGAGGGACCTGACCAAGTAGCGCCACGGGGATGTGCCTGCCCAAGGCAGGCGCATCGCCGTGGCAGGCTTTCCCTGTGAAGACTACGGTTATTGGCTACATTGCGGTGCTCGCGCTCGCCGGCCTGGTGTCCCTGAGCATCCTCGGCGCATCCATGCTGCAACGCCACGATAACCGGGGCATCGCGGTCCTGGCCCTGGTGGTGGGCGGGCTGCTGCTGACTTTCATCTACGGGTTGATGGTGGGCCGGGCAGCACGGGCGGCAGAACGCAGACTTCGCACCGCCCAAAGCAAGGTCCCGCAGTTCACAGCGATGACCATCAATGCCTCGGCGGACTTCGCCCATTCGCCGTCCAGTGTTTGGGCCCTGATTCGTCCGGCTGAATCGTCGGTCTCGTTCGAGGACGAAGTGTATCACGCCATCTCCATCCCAGCTGTTGATGGCGGTCCCGGCGAACTCCAGTGCTTCTTCCATCGCAACGGCGAGATCGGCGCGATCGAAGTGCTGCAGGAGATCCCGGAGCAGTTGGCTGTCACCCGCTCACTTCTTCCTGCAGGCCGGCCGGACACGGAGACGAGGTACCGGCTGGAGGACACAGGGCGTGGATCCCGGCTGACCGTCGAGACCGATTTCGAGGTGACTGAGGACGCGCCCATCGATAGAGAATCAGGGCGTCGTTTCTGGGACAGCTACTTCGAAAGAATCGGCGCTGTGCTGGACCGGCAGGACGTTGAATCCGCTGAAGGGCGCGCTGTGTGATCTGCACCTCACCCGGAATAGTTGCAGACGCGGCACAGTTACGCATGGTGAACCTGATTCATCCTGAAAGGAATCGCGCATGCTGTTTTCCCCCTTGGCCCTCGGCGAGCTGGAGCTTTCCAACCGATTGGTGATGGCCCCGTTGACCCGCCTGCGCGCAGGCCAGGATGGCGTTCCGAATGATCTGATCGCTGAGCACTACCGCCAGCGCGCCTCGTTGGGCCTGATCGTAAGCGAAGGAACCTACCCGGCCCCCGCCGGCCAGTCCTACCCCGGCCAGCCCGGACTCGTCAACGACCAGCAGGTGGCCGGCTGGAAGAAGGTCACTGACGCTGTCCATGCCGAGGGTGGCCGCATGTTCGCCCAGATCATGCACGGCGGACGCGTTTCGCACGCGGACATCACCGGTGGCCACGAGATCGTCGGCCCCAGCGCCGTCGCCATCGACGGCGAGGTCCGCACCCCGAACGGCAAGCAGCCCTACCCGGTGCCCCGCGAACTCCGCACTGACGAACTGCCCGGAGTGATCCAGGAAATCGTCACCGCCTCCAAGAACGCCATTGAGGCAGGATTCGACGGCGTTGAACTCCACTCCGCCAACGGTTACCTCCTCCACGAATTCCTTGCACCGAACTCCAACGTCCGCACCGACAGCTACGGCGGTTCCCCGGAAAACCGCGCACGGTTCGTCATCGAGACGGTCAACGCAGTAGTCGAAGCCTTGGGCGCCAACCGCGTGGGCATCCGCATTTCCCCGGAGCACAACGTCCAGGGAATCGCAGAAACAGATGCGGCCGATGTCCGGGCCACGTACGAGGTCCTGGTGGATACCATTGCACCGCTCAACCTGGCGTACCTGAGCATCCTGCACCACGAGCCCAAGGGTGCGCTGGTCCAGGACCTCCGCGAACGTTTCAACGGAACGTTCCTGGTGAACACCGGCTTCAGCGAAATCACTACCCGTGACGAAGCCTTCGCCATCATCGAAGAAGGCCTCGCCGACGCTGTAGTGGTAGGTCGCCCGGCCATCGCCAATCCGGATCTGGCGCGTCGCTGGCGTGACAGCCTGCCGCTGAATGAACCCAACCCGGCCACGTTCTACGCTGACGGCGCCGAGGGATACACGGACTACCCGTTCTACGCCAACTAAAAAGCAGCAACATCACGACGTCGGCAAGCGCCTCTGTTCGCAAGGGGCGCCTGCCGGCGTCGTGCTTTAAGCTCCCGCGACCCGGGTGGAATGTGACGTCGTCTCCTTGCCAGCCACGGGCCAGCGTTCCTATAGGATTTGTGGCATGTCTGAACCTTCGCCGGCAGTCGCCCGCCCCGGCTTTCCTGTCAGTCGCCAAGTCCTGGCGGACCACGTGTATGAAGCGTTGCTCGAATGGCTCATGGATGGTCGGTTGGAACCGGGAGCTGCCGTCAGCATCGACGGGATGGCGCGGGAACTGGACGTTTCGCCGACACCCGTGCGCGAGGCGTTGGCCCGGCTGGAGCATACAGGCATGGTTCGTCGCGTCGCGCTCAAGGGATACCGGGTAGCTCCTGTTTTCACCCGCGAGGACTTTGCCGAGCTCATGGAGGCGCGGCTCTCCATAGAACCCGTGAATGCCCGTTTGGCGTGCTCGCGGGTGACGCCGGAGGGCCTCGACGCGCTGAAGCGGGCTGTGGAGGACTTGAAGACCGCTCCGAGGGGTGGAACTTTTGCCGAATACCGCAGTTACCTTGAGGCGGACGAACGGTTTCACCAGCTCATAGCCGCCCAGGCGAACAATCAGTTCCTGCTCGCGGCGTACAACACCCTGGGCGGGCAGGTCCAGCGTTTCCGCTTGTTCGGGGGAGTGGGTATCACCGATGCCGAGCAGGCGATCTCCGAACACCAGGCCGTGTTGGACGCCATGCTGAGCGGCGATCCGGAGAAAGCCGCACAGACCATGATCAACCACGTGGAGAAGGTTCGCGGACGGGCGATGGCAGACGCGCCCGAGGAATAGCCGTTTATGAAGCGAGGCCCGCCGGACACCCCGGCGGGCCTTTTTGTGATCCCCTTCACGAACATATGTAAGACATATAGGATGCAGGAAGTTTCCGAAAAGGCTTGACAGTTCCTTCTGGTTCATAAATCCTATAGGAAACAGGATTCCACGAAGGAGTGATCATCATGGCGTATACCGCCGAGAATTGGCCCATCACCGCGGCCCTCCTGCAGTTCCCCGGCACGGACCATACCGGCAAGGACATCAACGACGCCGATGCTTCCGTGTGGGCCGAAGTCCTCCAGGAAGTGAAGGACGCGGGTTTCGCCAACGCGGACCTCACCGACAGCTGGGTGCGCCCGGGAGACCTCAGCAAGGACCGCCTCGCCGAGTTCAAACAGACCGCCGAGCACGTAGGCATCGGGACGCCTGTCATTTCAGCCATCCGCCGCAGCGTCATCCACGAACGTGACTGGGAAGCCAACCTCGCCTACAGCCACCGGACCATTGACGCTGCAGCAGAGCTTGGTTGCGAAGTAGTCTCGATCGGCCTCCACCAGGCCATAACTCCGGAGCAGCAGAAACAGCTGTGGTTCTGGACCGTAGAGGGCTACAAGGACCCCGTGGGTGACAAGGAAGCGTGGGGCAATGCCGTCTCCCGAATCCGTGAACTCGGCCAGCACGCCGCTGAGGCCGGCATCCTGCTGTCCCTGGAGATGTACGAGGACACCTACCTCGGCACCTCCGACTCTTCCGTTCAACTCGTACAGGACATCGGCCTGGACAACGTTGGCCTGAACCCGGACCTCGGCAACCTGATCCGCCTTCACCGGCCCATCGAAGACTGGCGCGAAATGGTGGCCAAGACCCTGCCGTACTCCAATTACTGGCACATGAAGAACTACATCCGCGACGAAGACGTAGCCCGCGACAGCTACATCACCATGCCCGCCCCCATGGAAAGCGGACTCATCAACTACCGCGAGGCCTTCAAGTTTGCGCTCTCTGTAGGCTTCCAAGGCATCCTCTGCACCGAACACTACGGTGGCGACGGCCTCAGCGTCACCGCCAGCAATCAGGAATACCTCCGCCGCCATGTCCTCCCCAAGACCGAGGGCTACGCGCTGGGCACCAGCCAGGTGGCCCAGGGCCGCCAGCTGCCTGCGGCGGAGCTGGCGGGAGCTGCGAAATGACCCGGATTTTCGACGACGCGGCAGACTTCGCCGACGACGCCCTGGACGGTTTCGTGGCTGCAAACCGCGGCTACGTAGCCAGAGTGGATGGCGGCGTGGTGCGTTCCACCGAGATACCTGCCGGCCAAGTAGCGCTGGTGGTGGGTGGAGGCTCCGGACACTACCCGGCCTTTGCCGGTCTCGTTGGCCCAGGCCTGGCTGCAGGCTCGGCGTGCGGGAACATGTTTGCCTCTCCCGCGGCAGGACAGGTGTACCGGGTGGCGAAGGCCGCCAACGCCGGTGGCGGTGTGCTGCTGAGCTACGGAAACTACGCCGGCGATGTCCTGCACTTCGGCCAGGCCCAGCTGCGCCTGAACGCGGAGGGCATCGAGACCCGCACAGTCACCGTTACCGATGACATTGCCAGCGCCCCCATCGAGCAGTTGGACAAGCGCCGCGGCATTGCCGGTGACCTCACCGTTTTCAAGATCGCAGGAGCCGCCGCAGAAGCGGGACTGGACCTTGACGGCGTCGAGCGTTTGGCCATCAAGACCAACTATCGCACGCGCTCCCTCGGGGTGGCCTTTGACGGCTGCACGTTGCCGGGCGCCAAGGACCCGCTGTTCCACGTACCGGCGGGGCAGATGTCCCTCGGCCTGGGTATCCACGGCGAGCCCGGCATCTCGGAGCACCCCATGCCGACGGCCTCCGAGCTCGCAGAGCTCCTGGTGTCCAAGCTCCTGGCCGATAAGCCCGAAGACGCGGGGGACCGCGTGGTGGCGATCGTCAATGGACTTGGCACCGTCAAGTACGACGAACTCTTCCTGCTCTTCGGCAAGATCGAGAAGCTCCTCGCGGCCGCCGGGCTCACCGTAGTCGAGCCCGAGTGCGGCGAGTTGGTGACCAGCCTGGATATGTCCGGTCTGTCCCTGACGTTGCTGTGGCTGGACGAAGAACTTGAACAGTACTGGTCCGCGCCCGCCGACACACCCGCTTTCCGCAGGGGCAGCATGGCACCCCGCGCCGCGCGCACCACTGCATTGACCGACGACGCCGAAGCCTCCGACGTCGAGCAGCCCACCCGGGCCGCGGCGGAACTTGGGGAGCAAGCCGTGGCGATCCTCGCCCAGGTGAGGGACGTCGTCGTCGAGCATGAAGAGGAACTGGGCAAGCTGGACGCGATCGCCGGCGACGGCGACCACGGTATCGGTATGCGCCGTGGCGTCGATGCGGCCGCTGCTGCCGGAGAAGCTGCCGGTGGTTCTTCAGTGGCTCGGGTGCTGGCCAGTGCCGGCGAGGCCTGGAGCGAGCGTGCCGGCGGCACCTCCGGAGCTTTGTGGGGTTCGGCCGTCATCGCGGCAGGGCAGGCGCTCGGCAACCGGGAGTCGTACAGCGCCCAGGATGCTGCCGCGGCTGTGCAGGCCTTCGCCGGAGCGATCACCGAACTCGGCAAGGCCGAGCCGGGCGACAAGACCATGGTGGACGCGCTCCTTCCGTTCCGCGACGCCTTCCTGGCAGAGCTCGACGGCGGTGCTCCCGTTGACAGGGCGCTGGCAGTTGCGGCTGCGGCGGCCGAGTCCGCTGCCGCGAGGACCGCGGAGCTCCGGCCACTGAAGGGCCGAGCACGTCCCCTCGCCGAGAAGAGCCTCGGCCACCCTGACCCCGGCGCAGTGTCCTTCGGACTGATCACCGCACGGATCTCCCAATTCATCGATTCACAACTTGCCGCTGCAACCACCGCTGCACCGGCCGGAAACGGAGCATCAGAATGAGCAACACCGAAGGCTGGCGCATCGTCGTCGGCAATGACGAAGCCGGCGTGGAATACAAGAACGCCCTCCTGGCACTCCTGGAAGCTGATCCGCGCGTCGCGTCCGTGACCGACGTCGGCGTGGGACCGGATGATTCCACTGCCTACCCGCACGTTGCCGTCGATGCCGCCCGCAAGGTGGCCGAAGGCGAAGCGGACCGGGCACTGCTGATCTGCGGCACCGGCCTCGGCGTCGCTATCGCAGCCAACAAGGTACCCGGCATCCGCGCCGTCACGGCCCACGATTCCTACTCCGTGGAACGTTCCGTCCTGAGCAACAACGCCCAGGTCCTGACCCTCGGCCAGCGCGTCATTGGACTGGAACTGGCCAAAAAGCTCGTGGGCGAGTGGCTCGGACACCGCTTCGACGAGAATTCCGCCTCCGCCGCAAAGGTGGACGCCATCTGCTCTTACGAACCCGACTACACAAAGGCGGTCTGATCATGACTACACCTGAAAACCAATCCCGGAAGATCGCCGTCGTTGGCTCCGGCTACATGGGTGGCGGCATCGCCCAGGTCCTGGCACTCGGTGGCGCCCGGGTTGCCCTGGCCGATGTTTCTGCCGAGGTAGCGCAGAAGAACTACGAGCGTTTGCTGGAAGAGTCGGAGCAGTTCATTGCCGACGGCCTCTTCCCGGAGGGTTCCACGGAGATCCTGAAGCAGAACCTGTGGGCCGCCAAGGACATCGAGGAAGCCGTTGCTGACGCTGATTTCATTGAGGAATGCGTTCCCGAGGTCCTGGAAATCAAGCACCAGACCCTTGCCCGGATCAGTGCTGCAGCCCGCCCGGACGCCCTGATCGGTTCCAACACGTCCACCATCTCCATTGCCGCCCTGGCCGAGGCCGTCACCAATCCGGAGCGCTTCCTGGGCGTGCACTTTTCCAACCCGTCGCCGTTCATTCCCGGCGTCGAGGTAATCCCGCACGCGGGCACTTCGGCTGCCACGGTCTCCGCATCCTGTGACTTGGTCCACGCGGCCGGCAAGCAGACCGCCGTCGTCAAGGACGTCACCGGTTTCGTGCTGAACCGCCTGCAGTACGCGCTGTTCCACGAAGCGGCGCAGCTGGTGGAGCAGGGCATCGCAACAGCGGACGACGTCGACACCCTGGTCCGTACGACGTTCGGCTTCCGACTGCCCTTCTTCGGGCCGTTCGCCATCGCCGACATGGCAGGCCTGGACGTCTACAACTTCTGCTACAAGTCGCTGCAGACCGGCTTCCCGGAGCGCTTTGCGACGCCGAAGATCCTCTCCGACCTGGTCGAGGCCGGCAAGCTCGGCACCAAGACCGGTGCAGGGTTCCTCAATGTTCCCGCCGAACGGACCCCGGAACTCATCGCCTATCGCAACAAGGCCTACGTCGCCATGCAGAAGCTCATTGAAGAGCTCGGCCCGGCACCCATCAACTAACAGGAGAAACACATGACTTTCCCCGCATCACGGACAGCTGTGGTCACCGGAGCTGTCTCTGAACGTGGCATCGGCCGCGCAACCGTCAACTACCTGGCCGCACAGGGCTGGAACATCGGCATCATCGACCTCGATGACGCAGCCTGCAAGGCAGCCGCCAAGGAAATCGCCGCAGAATACGGAGTCCAGGCACACGGCGTAGGCGCCAACGTAGCCAGCGAAGCCGAGGTCCGCGCAGCCATTGACGAGCTGGAAAACGAGTTGCCGCAGATTGTGGCCCTGGCCAACGTTGCCGGTGTCAGCTCGCCCATCGGGTACCTGGAACTCGAACCCGCCGAATGGGATCGGGTCCTGAACATCAACCTCAACGGTGTCCACTACGCCACACGGCGCGTGGCTGAGTCCATGGTGAAGAACCGCGTTGGCCGCATCGTCAACATTTCCTCGGTTTCCGCGCAGCGCGGTGGCGGCACCTTCTCGAAGACTCCGTACTCGGTGGCAAAGGCCGGCGTCATTGGGCTGACCCGCGCTACAGCCCGCGAGTTGGGGGAGTACGACATCACCGTCAACGCGATCTCCCCGGGCCCCATCGACACCGACATCATGGGCGGAACCTTGAGCGAAGAGCGCAAGGACGAGCTGGTCAAGGACCTCGTGGTGAACCGCGTCGGCTCCACCCGTGACATCGCCGCAGCCATCGCCTTCCTCATCAGCGAGGACTCCGGATACATCTCCGGCCAGACGCTGAATGTGGATGGCGGGCTTTACATGCACTAGGCCTTCGTCGATGAAGACCTGGACCCGTGAACGGAAGATCTACCTTGCCGTGGGCGTCCTCGCCTGCGCCGTGGGCCTGGTGCTCATTTTCTTCCCGCGCTGATAACCCGCATTGGTTATCTCCCCCAACTGACTACTCAAAGAGGAGTTTCAATGTCCGTCGCCTCGACTTCCACCAAGGAGTTGCTGGATTCGCCGGTTTTGAAGTCGGCAATATCCAAGGCTTCATTCCGGTTGATGCCCATGCTGGTCATCCTGTACGTGGTGGCTTTCCTTGACCGCACCAACGTTGGTTTTGCCGAAGCTGCCCTTGGGGTGGACAAGGGCATTACCGCAGGAGCCTACGCACTCGGTGCCGGTATTTTCTTCATCGGCTATGCCCTGTTCGAGATCCCCAGCAACCTTCTGCTCACCAAATTCGGCGCGAAGATGTGGCTTGCCCGCATCGCTGTCACCTGGGGCATCGTGTCGGCCTGCTTCGCCTTCGTGCAAGGCGAAACCTCGTTCATCATCCTCCGCTTCCTGCTCGGTGTCACCGAGGCGGGACTGTTCCCCGGCGTCATCATGTTCCTTGCCGCCTGGTTCCCCAACAAGGTCCGCGTGAAGATGTTCGCCATCTTCTACCTGGCCCAGCCGTTCTCGCAGATGATCGGCGCACCGCTTTCCGGGTGGCTCATCAACATCGGCGACCAGGTCCCGGGCGTTGCCGGTTGGCAGGTCATGTTCTTCGTTGAAGGCATGCTCGCTGTCGTGGCCGGTATTGCCGCCTTCTTCTTCCTTATCAACAGCCCGCAGGACGCCAAGTTCCTGAGCAAGGAAGAAAAGGTTGCCCTGACCGACGTCATGGCCCTTGAAGACAATGTGAAGGAGGAATCCGGTCCCCGGGGTGTCCTCGCCTCAATGCGGAACGGCAAGGTCTGGTACTTCACCGTCATCTACTTCTGCCTGCAGATTGCGGTCTACGGTGTGACGTTCTACCTTCCGCAGCAGGTGTCCCAGCTGACCGGCCAAAAGGTTGGACTCGCCGTCGGGCTCCTGACCGCGATCCCGTGGTTCTTCGGCATCTTTGCCTGCTTCTTCATTGGAAGGGCAGCAAACACGGTCCTCCGCAGGCGTCGCTGGGGTACAGCATTGTTCGTCTCCACCGGGCTGTGCATCTTCGGTTCCGCTTGGGCCGGCGCCAACCACCAGCCGACCCTCGGCATCATCTTCATCACCCTGGCGGTGTGCAGCTTCCTCGCGATTGGCCCCATTGCATGGTCGTACCCGACGGCGTTCCTCACCGGAACGGCCGCGGCCGCCGGTATCGGCCTGATCAACTCATTGGGTAACCTGGGTGGTTTCGTCGCACCGATCCTACGCACCTCGGTCAACCAGATGACGGCTTCGGACACGGGCACCATGGGCGTGTACGCCTTGGGTGTTCTGCCCTTCCTGGCAGCAATCATGATGTTCGGAACGCGCGCCTTCACCAACAAAGCAGATGAGCTGCTGGACAAGTGATGCTATTGAACACTGACGCCGTGTACGTGGGGGTCAGCACCAAGATGTACATGGGCTACGCAAAATCCCTGGCGTGGCTGGAACAGTTGGTGAAAGAAGTGGACGCCCGTCCGGCCCTGGCGGCCGGGCGGGTGGTCCCGTTCGTCATCCCTTCGTTCCCGGTTCTTCCTGCCGCCGCGGACCTTGTAGCTGAGTCACCGGTTGTTCTGGGGGCGCAGAACTGCGGATGGGCTGATGGCCCCTGGACGGGTGAGGTGGCGCCATCGATGCTCGCCGAACTCGGCGTCGGGTTGGTGGAAATCGGGCACGCCGAGCGGCGGCGCTGGTTCGGCGAGTCCGACGCGATGATCGCGCTCAAGGTGGATGCCGCCGTCGAATCCGGTGTGACGCCCTTACTGTGCGTGGGGGAGGATGAGCAGGCCGCCCCGGAAGCTGCTGCCGGGATTGTCTTCCAACAGATCAGTGCCGCGGTGTCCGGAGACTGGTCCCGGGCCGGGCGGCTCGTGGTTGCCTACGAACCGGTGTGGGCGATCGGTGCCCCGGAACCTGCCTCGGCTGAATATGTCTCGGCAGTGGTTGGAGCCCTGCGTGCAGCTCTGGGCCAGCACGGGCTGGCGGGCATGCCGGTGATCTACGGGGGTTCAGCCAAACCGGGCCTCCTGCCGCAGCTTTCGGGCGTTTCCGGCCTTTTCCTGGGCCGCTTTGCGCACGATTCCGCGAACTTCGGCCGGGTCCTGGATGAAGCCCTCGCCCTCCCAACTAGGTGACAGCAAACGGCGCTCTGGGCCGTCAATGGAGCGTTTGCTGTTACTCAGTTGGGTTTGGCGCGTTGGCAGAGGGCTACGAAGCCGCCCAGGTTTTCCAGTCCCTCCGGATGTGTCGGGAGGTAGTTGGTCAGCTCGGGCGAACGCACGACGACGGCACGCCACTGACCGCGCGACACCGCCACGTTGATGCGGTTGCGGGAGAGCAGGAACTCCATGCCGCGGGGGACCTCGCCGGCGGCGGAAGCCGCCATGGACACAATCACCACGGGAGCTTCCTGGCCTTGGAATTTGTCCACGGTCCCGACGCGGACTTTGTTCAGGCCGGCCGCGTGCAGCGAATGCTTGATGAGCTGGACCTGCGCGTTGTAGGGCGCCACCACCAGGACATCGCTTTCCTCAAGGGGACGGCTGTCCGGAGAATGGGATGGGTCCAACCACATAAGGCGCAGGTGCGCCTGGACCTGACGCAGCACTTCTGCGGCTTCCTCCGGTGAGCTGGTGGAGTTCCCGGTGTGGTGGACATAAATACACGAAGTTCCCGGGTCGGCACCGTCCAAGTGACGCTGTGACGCGGCCGGGGCAGCCTCCAACCGGGAGTCGTACGACAGCTCCGAGACGGCACCACAAAGTTCCGGGTGCATCCGCCATGACAACGCCAGGAAGTAGCCGAGGTTCGGCGGCAGGGTATTGTGTCCGTCGGACAACCAGCCCAGCGCCGACTCGTCAACCGGTTCGGGATGGGTTCCCTGGGTGACCTGCGGAAGTTGCTGGGGATCCCCAAGCAGCAGGAGCCGCTTGGCAGCCCGGGACACGGCCATGGTGTTGGCGAGGGAGAACTGACCGGCTTCGTCGATGACGAGAAGGTCCAGGGATCCTGCAGGAACTTCCTTGCCCACCATGGCCCAGGCGGTGCCCCCGATCAGCGCACCACCGGGCATGGACAGGGCTTCGGTGACGTCGGCCTTTCCGCACCCGCCCCATGGCACGGGATCGTTGTGCTTAACCTCTTTGGCCACCCGCTGAGGGTCCACACCGGCTTTTTCGACGGCGGCACACAGCATGTTTTCCACCACGGCATGGGACTGGGCCACCACGCCGACTTTCCAGCCAGCCGCCACGAGCCGGGCCAACACGTGCGCCCCCACGTGCGTCTTGCCACTGCCGGGAGGGCCCTGAACCGCCAGGTAGGAGTGGTCAAGGTCCTTGACTGCCGCCGTAATTGCGTCAACGTATCCGTCGGGACCGGGTTCCACCGCAGGAAGCGTTTGAAGAGTGCGCAGTCTGGGCGGTTGTCGTCGGACCAGGTCCAGCGCGGGGTCCTTGGGCCACTCCGGGAGGGAATCCCGGAGCCGGGTGGCCAGTGCTGCCAACGCTGCCCTTTGGCCGTTGGTTGGAATCGGGCTGTCCGGGGTCAAGGCCATCGGGACTTGGGTGAACTCGGTGGAGTCTTTGCGCAGGCTTTCGGCAATCGTGACGAATTCGAAATCCCCATCTTCGCCAACCTCGCTGACTTTCGTATTGCCCCAACCGGCACGGCCGAGCACCGAGGATTCCTTGGCCAGCAACGCACCCGGAAGCGGGGGACCGTACATTCTGAAGTACGTCTTGCCGGGCTCCAAACCCGCACCGTCCCCCGACCGTCCGAGCAGTTTGACCATCCGGACCGGGTTACTGCGAGGTGTGGGCTTGGCCCAATCCTGCAGCAGCTCCGCGTGGTCCACAACAAAAATGTCCCTGGCGTCATCCCACTGTGAAGTGGGCTTCTCGAGACGGTCGAAGTGCCCCCACCAGTGTTGCTTGTCCTCGCGCCGGTGGTAGCCGACACCCGCGGCCACAATCCCTATGGCCCGTGCATCCAGGGTGGAGCGTTCGTCGTCCGGGAGCTGCGCCAGGTACTCAAATAAGGCTGTCTCCTCGGGCGCGGCCTCGTACGCCGCCACGTCCTTGTCGCCGTTCTCGCGGTCATTGGGTTCTTCAATAAACGAGCCCGGCTGGATGCGGCGCTCGGCGGCCCTGGCCAGCAACCAGTTGCGCAACTCCAGGGTGGAGAGGCAGTCGTACTCGTTGTAGTCCCGGATGCCCTCAAGGATCGCGGCGGCTTTGGCAGCCTCGCCGGTGTCCCGGGCCGTGCAGTAGTCGGCGTAGGCAACCACGGAGGCACCGGCGTCGGTCACGTCTCCCGAACGCAAGTGCTGTCCCATGTACAGGGGTTCAAGCTTCTTGATGCTGTAGGAGTTTGAGGAGATCCGGATACTGTGCCGCACGGTGTCGTAGAGGTCAACCAGGACGCCTTGCTTGAGGAGGTCATCGACGGCGGTTTCACCCATCACGTGCGTCAGGGACAGGTTCCGGAGGGCGGTCTTCTCGTAGGCTGCATAGTGGTAGATATGCATGCCCGGGTACTGTGCTCGGCGCTTGGCGACGTAGTCCAGGAAGTCCACGAAGGCCTTGCCTTCCTCGGCCCGGGAGTGTGCCCAGAAGGGGCGGAACACGGGCGACGCCCCCGGTTCCACGGGGTTCTCCACGACGCCGAACAGATACTCCAGGCCCCATTTTCCGGTGACGGGGTCCTGCCACAGGGGATCCCCTTCGAAGTCGAAGAAGATGTCGCCAGGATCAGGTGCAGGGAGCCTGCCCAGCGTGTTGTCCGCAAGGACGTTGTAGCTGATGGACTTGGCTTCGCCGGATTTGTCCGTGTAATCAACCGTCCCATCAGGGGATCCGACGCCGGTCTGCAGCCGGGCCTGCCCACGCAGCCGAAGCAAGGTGTGGTCGCCCTCCGCGGGCATGGCGGCCAGTTGGTCGATGGTGGTGACTCCGGCTTCCATCAGCTTCTTGCGCCTGCCGATCCGCATGCCTGCCACCATCAGCAGGTCGCGGTGCAGCAGAACCTGTTCGGCGCAGTATTCACAACGACCACAGGCCGTGACGCGGGGGTCTCCCCACTCCGCAGGCCCGGATTCGGCAACGTGGGTTGCGGTCAGATCCAGGAAACGCCCGCGCCGCTCTTTGAACACGGGCAGGATTTGGGAGAGTGGGTGGTCGCTGTGCACCCGGTTCCCCAGCACCAGGGTGACTGTGGGATCCGGTGTAATGCCGGCTTGCAGGAGCTGGTCCCCGTAGGCGGCAAGCTGGAGGAGTGCCGTGACCTTGGCATGGCGGGCCAACTTGGTATCGAAGACCGCATACTGCCCGCCGGGCTTCTTCACCAGGAAATCCGAGCGTCCATGGAAGGTGCCATCAAAGAAGGCGGCCTGGAACACCACGTCCGCTCCGGCAACCAAGGCGTTGATGGATTCCGCATGCTTGGCCCTCAGGGTGGCGCGGTCCATCGCTGAGGCGGGTTCGACGTCGTAAACGCCTTTGCCTGTAGCCGGGTCCCACTGACCAAACTCAGCTACGAACTCGTCCAGCACCCGATGCTCGTGGACATCTCCAAGCTCTGCAGTGCGTTCCAGCATGGCATCAGTTGGGAAGTCCGGCCGCGGTGTGCGGCCCAGCTTTTCATCGAGCTTCCGCAGCAACTGGTATTCACACGTGGCGGCAATGACTAGATCGCTTGCCGAGAAGACCAGGTCCTGTGGGGCGCCGGCCAGCTCCGGATCGAGAAAGAACACCGTGGGCAACCTGCCTTCCTTGCTTGTGAATACCCTTGTAAGCCAAGCTATCAGCGGGCCCCGACAATTTAGTGTGCGGTCGCTTTAGACTGCCCCCATGACAGAATCGACCCATGCCACAGATGCGGCCTTCGAGGCCGCCTACCAAGCCGCGCAGAAAAGCCTCAGCGAGGGCGGAATCCCCATCGGGGCAGCCTTGGCACGCGGCGGGAACGTCATAGCAAGCGGCCACAACGAACGCGTCCAGCACGGCGACCCGATAGCCCATGGGGAAATGTCCGCATTGCGTGCGGCAGGACGGCAGAAGAGCTACCGCGACACCACTTTGTACACCACCCTGGCACCCTGTGCGATGTGTACGGGAACCATCATCCAGTTCAAGATTCCCCGCGTAGTGGTGGGGGAAGCGGAGACTTTCCCAGGTGAGTTCGACCTCCTGCGCTCCCGCGGGGTGGAGGTAGTGGTCCTGGACGACCAACGCTGTGTGGACATGATGCGCGCCTTCCAGGAAGAGCATCCGGAACTCTGGGCCGAGGACATCGCGGAATAGCCCACCACGAAGGAGCGACGACGACACCAAGGGCAGGGTGTCGTCGTCGCTGGCTGCTGGAGCCGTATGCCGAGGAGTCAATCGACTATTTGGCGGGCTTCTTCGGGGCCGACCGGCGGGACCGGGCCGCCGGGGTTGCGGGGATGAGTTCCTTGACCTGTGCCACGACGGCGGCATTTGCGCCCCGGCTTCCCAAGTCCTTGGCCAGGGTCTCCACTTCCGCCTTCGCCGCAGTGGTGTCATCGGTTTTCGCATGCAGGTCAGTGCGCAACTCCACCAACTTCCGGTAGGCCAGGTTGCTGCTTCGGGTGCCTTCCTGCTGGTAACTGGCCAGGGCTGGTTCGGTCAGGCTGAGCGCCCTCCCGGGATCCGCGCTGTGATGCTTGACCATCTTGTCCTTTTGCCTGCGGTAGAAGTCATCGCCCACGGACTGCGCGACGGCGGTGGCCGCCTTCACGCCCAAAGGCTCACCGTTGAATCGATCGGCAGCCTCGGTCAGGGCATCCAGGCCCTTGCTCAAGTACGGAGACATGGAACCCTCGAAGGCGAGGGTGAGCCCAACCTCGCGGGTGAAGAATTCCGGGGCGAAGCGGTCCTGCTCCTTGGTGAGGGGGAAACCCACGCGCAAAGGCAAGGTGTTGGACGCCTGGACCACGCCATCGGTGCTGTACACGGCCCGGACCAGGTATTGGCCCGGCTGATCGAAGACGAAGCCGAGCGTTCCATACGCCAGTGGCACCAGCTCGCTGTAACGGTCACTGCCATCGCTTTGGCCATCAGCCGGGGCAGGGGCGAGGGTCACCGGTTCCGGAAGTCCGTAGAAGCAGACCACCGATTCGTGCAGCACCACGGTCCCGTCAGGTTTTTGGACGTATACGCTGGTGTTTCCGTACCGGGGATCCAGCCGCGAGTCCACCAACACCGGGGAGTCACTGGTGTTCCGCAACCGGAACTCGATGGCAACGGGTTCCATGTAGTCGAAGTAGTCCTTGGCCGACAGGAGCAGTTCAATGTCGCTTCCGGGCCCGGACACGGTCATGGCGCCCGGGGGTGATTCGAGATGCCCACCTGATGCCCACGGGTCACCGCCCATGATGACGGCGGCACGGTCGCCGTGCCGGATATGGAGCAGTTCGTCGTCATCAAAACGGAAGCGGAAGTTGGCCCAGAATGTATCCGCGCCGTTGCGCTGATCGTACTTCCAGTCGTAGTTCATCCAGGACAGGGAGTCCGGGCGTGCTTTGTCCCATGCGTGGAGGAAGTTGAAGGCATGCCCGGCTTCATGGACCCACGTATAGAGGAAGTGGCGCATTGCCCACGCCTGGTCCTGGGTGGCGGGATTGCTGACAAGGTTGGTGAACCACGTGTGGTTGCGGAAGACGGCGAAACCCTGGCGGTCCGGTCCCCGGCCAGCGCCGCCAAACCCGGCAGCGGCGTCGAACATGATGCCCCCCACCCCGGCAGAATCGAACAGGCCGGCCTGGACGCCCCAGAGGTTCCAAGCGGGCCAGCCGGAGTTGTACTTGCCGAACGATGTCTCCATGGCATCGTGGAGTTCACCGACACTCCACGAAGCGAAGCCCGGAGCGGAGTCGTCAATGACTGTATGGACGGCGTCAACGGTGACCGCGATTCCAGCGTCCCGGTACGAGGACTCGATGGTCAGCGTCCGTTCGGGAAGATCGGCCGGGCGGTTGTTGTGGGCGTGGCTGTTGTAGATGGGTACTTTCGGCTCGATGTCCACCGACTGGCAATAGTCCAATTCCAGGTTCACATCCCTGAAGCAGTCTGAGCGGTACTTGCAGGCGTAGGGTGCCCCTGCGATACCTCCGCCGGTAAACGTGGCCACAGCTCCGGTGATGGCTCCGTGCGACCACGAGACCACGATCTCCACAGTGGTCACCGGATGGGTGCCCTTCCAGAACCGCACGGTACCGGTGATGTGGGCGCTATTGGTGCTGATGGTGGCCACTGGGTTATCGACAATCCACGACTCCACGTACGTCTTCACCACCTGGGTGAGCCCGCCGATTTTCACGGTTCGGATACTGAAGAAGTCCCCGCTGACTTTGTTCAAAACGGGAGATTCGACGCCCTGGCGGGGATCGACGTCGAGCCTTAGTTCAAGTGCGCTGCCCACCGGGCCGGTGACGGCCTGATTTCCTTCATACCTGCCGCTGATGGCGGCGGTGCGCCAACAGCGCCACCAATCCTCCGACGGGAAGGGGAACGAAGCGGGCGATGTACCAGGCGCGGGAGGAAACGCGTCTGAGGGGTGGTGGGGGACAGGGTCAAGGAGGGTGCTGGGGACGTTGGGGGTGTCCATGGGAGGATCTTTCTCGCGCTGCAAGCAATCAATATGCGATCGCCGGTACGGGGCCGGAGGCGGCACGACCTGGGTGAGTCGACCGGGTCCGGGCGAAGCGGCGGCATGACGGTCCAGGGCGAGGCGGTGCGAGTGGGAGTCCCGATAGGAGATGAGTTGGCCTGTGCCCGGAAGCCGTGAGTAACCCAAAACGAGGATACTCCAACGAATGGATTATATCCAGGGAAATCCGCGGAAATTTCGGTGCCCGAAGAGCGTAGCCGTCTGGTCTCCCCTGGGCGCCCGGCGTAGGCTGGCAGCATCGGCGCCGGAGCCGAAGGACCAGCCCAAGGACCACCCTGAAGACCCCGACCAGACCCCGACGTCGATGACCCCAATCGATGAAGGAGGACTCCCATGAGTGTCGTACGTGAATTCATGACGACGGATGCCAAGTGCGTCGTCGAGGACCAGACTCTTGAAGCAGCTGCCCGCATGATGCGGGATATGGACTGCGGTTCACTTCCCATCTGCGGCAACGACGGCAAACTCACCGGCTTCATCACCGACCGCGACATTGTGGTCAAGTGCGTTGCCGAAGGAAAGGACGCCCGTCAGGTTCTGGCCAGGGAACTGGCCCAGGGCAAGCCGTACTGGATCGACGCCGATGCCAACGTGGACGAAGCTATCCGCATGATGGAAGAGCACCAGGTGCGCCGGCTCCCAGTCATCAGCAACCATGCCTTGGTGGGCATCATCAGCCAAGGCGACATCGCCCGCAACTATGCCGAGCAACGCGTCGGTGAATTGGTGGAGCACATCTCCGCCAAGGAGCATATGGCCCGCTAGTATCCGGACACCACCATCCAGCCGCCGCGAGGGGCTCCCTAGAGGAACGCCTCGCGGCCTGTCCCCTCGCGCAAGACCAGTTCGCCATTTTCGATCGAGGCGATCAGGCTCTTGGGCTTGCCCGCCAGCTTCCTGCTTGCGCTGAGACTCCGGGTCCTGACTTCCACTCCCACGGTGGCGCCCTTCGCGGGAAGCTCCACCGTGAGCTCGTCGGCCATTCCCAGCAGCATTTTGGTGGACACTTCCCGTGCCGAGGCAGCCTCCTTGCCGTTCACGGTGACAGTTACGTCATCGGACTCGAAGCCGTCCTGGAGGATGATCAGCAGTTCCTGCATGGTTCAACTACAACACCAACAGAGCCACCGGGGTAGGGGCCGACCTGAAACTGTCGGCCGGGTGAGGCAAACTGTCATGGTGACTTCAAATCTCCAACACCAGTCAGCTGACTCCGCCATCCACGCTCAGATCGCCGAAGAACTTGGCGTCAAAGCCTGGCAGGTCAAGGCCGCGGTGGAACTGCTCGACGCCGGATCCACCGTTCCCTTCATCGCCCGCTACCGTAAGGAAGCCACCGGGACGCTCGATGACACCCAGCTCCGCGACCTTGAAGAGCGGCTCCGGTACCTTCGGGAGCTGGAAGAGCGGCGGAAGTCCGTCCTCGAGGCGATTGCCGCCCAGGGCAAGCTGACCCCGGAACTGGAGGCCGCCGTCGTCGGGGCCGATACCAAGGCCCGGCTGGAAGACATCTACCTGCCCTTCAAGTCGAAGCGCCGCACCAAGGCCCAGATCGCCCGGGAGGCCGGCCTCGAGCCGCTGGCAGACGCCCTGCTCGCCAACCCGCAGCTGGACCCGGCCACTGAAGCCGCCAAGTACCTGAACGCAGAGCACTCGATTGAGGACGCGGCCACAGCGCTCGCGGGCGCCCGTGCCATTTTGGTGGAGCGGGTGGGCCAGGACGCCGACCTTGCCGAGGACCTGCGCGAACGCCTGTGGAAGCAGGGGCGCATGGTGTCCCGGGTCAAGAAGGGCATGGAGGCCGAGGGCCAGAAGTTCAAGGATTACTTCGAGTTCACCCAGGTGCCTTCGGGGATGCCTTCGCACCGCGTGCTTGCCCTGCTCCGCGGCGAAAAGGACGGCGTCCTGGAGCTCGACCTCGCCGAGGCGGACCCCTCCGACGACGACGCCCTGGCCGCCGCCCGCGGCAGGTACGAGAACGCTGTGGCCAAGTGCCTTGGGGTTTCCAACCAGGGCCGTCCCGCCGATACCTGGCTGACGCAGACCGCCCAGTTGGCCTGGCGTGGCCGCATTCTGGACCGCCTCACCACGGACCTTCGTGGCCGCATGTTTGCCGACGCCGAAGACGAAGCCGTGCGTGTTTTCGCCGCCAACCTGCGCGACGTCCTCCTCGCGGCTCCGGCGGGCAACCGCGCAACGCTCGGCCTGGATCCGGGCCTGCGCACCGGCGTCAAGGTGGCCGTTGTGGACGGTACGGGCAAGGTAGTGGCCACCGACACCATCTACCCGCACGCTCCGGCGAAGAAGTGGGACGAAGCGTTGGCCACCCTTGGCCGTCTCGCCAAACAGCACAACATCGAACTCGTGGCGATCGGCAACGGGACTGCCTCCCGTGAGACGGACAAACTGGCAACCGAACTCATCAAATCCCTGGAAGCGTCCGGATCCAAGGGAATCCAGAAACTGGTGGTCTCCGAGGCCGGCGCATCCGTCTACTCAGCCTCAGCCCTTGCGGCGTCCGAACTTCCGGGCATGGATGTCTCCCTCCGCGGTGCCGTGTCGATTGCCCGACGGCTGCAGGATCCCTTGGCCGAGCTGGTGAAGATCGAACCCAAGTCCATCGGTGTGGGCCAGTACCAGCACGATGTCACGGCTGCGAAGCTGGACCGCTCCTTGGATGCCGTAGTAGAGGACTGCGTCAACGCGGTGGGAGTGGACGTGAATACGGCCTCGCCCGCGTTGTTGAGCCGCGTGGCGGGCGTCGGTCCGTTGCTGAGCGAGAATATCGTGGCCTACCGGAACGAAAACGGGCCCTTTGCCAAGCGCAGCGATCTGAAGAAGGTGCCCCGCTTGGGCGCCAAGGCCTTTGAACAGTGCGCCGGCTTCCTCCGGATCACCGGGGGAGCGGAGCCGTTGGACGCCTCCAGCGTCCACCCGGAGGCGTACTCCGTGGCGCGCAAGATCCTGGTGGCGGCCAGTGGTGGCCCTGCTACGGCACTGGATCCGCAGGCCTTCGTGGACGGTACGTTCGGGCTGCCCACGGTCAAGGACATCATGTCCGAGCTGGAGAAGCCCGGCCGGGATCCGCGCCCGGCATTCAAGGCGGCGTCGTTCTCTGAAGGGATCGAGAAGATTTCCGACCTCAAGCCCGGGATGATCCTGGAGGGCACGGTCACCAACGTGGCGGCGTTCGGCGCGTTTGTCGACGTCGGGGTGCACCAGGACGGCCTCGTGCACGTCTCGGCCCTGTCCAACAAGTTCGTCTCCGACCCCCGGGAAATCGTGAAGTCCGGGCAGGTTGTACGGGTCAAGGTTCTGGAGGCCGATCCGGAACGGAAGCGCATCTCCTTGACGTTGAGGCTCGACGACGAACCCGGCACCGCGGGCGGCCGCACCTCCGGTGTTCGCACCTCTGGCGGCCCGCGTGAGGGGGATCGTCGTGGAAACCAAGGCAGGCCGCAGCAGTCGCCGGCCGCTCCGGCGAACACGGCCATGGCAGAAGCCCTGCGCCGGGCCGGGCTGGGGAAGTAGGGAACCCCCGCGTTGCCCTAGGCGGGGATCGGTTGAAGGGCCATGGGCAGCCACCGGCCGATCCGCTCGAACGCCTCCTTCCGGATGGGTTCCGGGGACAGGAAGATGTCGTGGAAGGCGTTGGGCAGCCGGCTCACCGTTACGGTGTCCGCCAAGGACAACGAACGGTGGGCCACCGCGTCCACGTTGAGGGCCACATCTGCGGTGAGGGCATCGGCGGACCACTTCGGCTGCAGGTAGCTCTTGTCCGAGAGCAACACGAGCACCGGTATGTCGATGCCCAGGCCTGCGGCAACGGTGGCCTGTCCGCGGAACACTGCGTCCAGGAAGGCTGGCGTGAGAGGGAATCCGCGATCGGGACGCCATTCGAGATTGTAGTCCCATTCACCATCCAGGGCCGCCGAGACTGCCCGCGTGTAGATCCCCGGATCCACGGGAGGCAGCGGTGTCAGTGGATGGAGTTTGGCGTGCAAGCCCACCAGGGGTGCAATGGCGCGGCGTCCGAGTTCAGTGGCCTGGAACTCCAACCATGGGCTGTTGAGGATCAGTGCCGAAGCCACCCCGGGGTGACGTGAAGCCCACAGGCTCAGGGTGAGGCCGCCGGTGGAGTGGCCCAGGAGGATGAGCGGCCGGTCCTGGTTCCCGGAGCGGCCAATGGCCTCCAAAGCCGCGGCGATGTCGGCGTCGTAATCGGCAAGGTTGGTCACCAGGCCCGGCACAAGGCCGGGCCTCAAGCTGCGGCCATAGTTGTGCAGGTCCAGGGCATGGAACCGTGCGCCCGCCCGATGCCAGAATTCGGCGAGGTGGCGTTGGAAGAAGTAGTCGGACCAGCCGTGGACGTACAGGACATCAGCGTCGAGGCCAACGCCATCGGGAGCGTTAGGCCATTGCGGACCATTGCCGAGGTGCTGGTCAGGGCCAAGGTACTTCACCAAGGTGGCGACAGCGCCGCCGTCGAGCTCCAAAGTCTGTTGCTCGAAACCCTCGCCAAGAATGTCCGGTACCCACGGTTGCGTCATGGATCCGATCGTAGCGGTTCGCCGGTGCTGGGGGTTTTTTCCTTCTGCCAGGGCCAGCGGCCGGTTATTTCCAGCTCCAGCGAGAAGCTGAGGAAGGTCCGGATGAGCACGATGATCGCCAGGACGCCCACGCTCTCAAAGGTGGGCGTTACTGCGACAGTACGGATGATGTCGGCAGCCACCAGGAGCTCCAAGCCCAGCAGGATGGAGCGTCCCAGTAATTGACGGTAGGCGCGGTACGGCGTGAACGGTTCCAGTCCAGGGGCGCGTTCGGGTTGGTAGCCACGGAGCGCCATGGGAATGGAGACCAGGGCTCCGATCACCATGACCGCCACGCCCGCAGCGTCCATGTACCTGCCGACAGTCTCGATGATGTGCTGGAAATCCATGGCCCTCCCTGTCTTGGTGGATGTGCCTCTACAGCGCCGGTGCAGGCACCGGGAAGAACACCCGGGGATCCTGGAGCAGCGCGGGATAGTCGAAGTCGGAGCGCTTGATCACGTTGGTGACCTCGAAATTGCGGGCGAACCGGCCATCGACAGTGATGGGACGGCCGTGGATCAGTCCGACGGCGAAGGTGCTGCCGCCGTCGAACGGGACCGCGATCTCGGTCTTGCCCGGGAGGGTGCTGAACGCCTTCTCCTGTGCCTGGCGCTTGCGTGTGGGCTTCTTTTCCTGCGGCTTGACGGGACGCTTCTTGGCTCCGCCTACCTGCCGCCGCGACTTCTCCTCGGCGTAAACGAACTGGTATTCGTCATCGGCTGAAGGAGCAACCGTACGTGCCTTGCCGTGGGGTGGCATGCTCACGGTGGTCAGCTCTTCGGGCCGAAGGTCCCCAACGGCGGAGCGCAGGATGAACAGGCGGTCCTCTTCGGGATCCTCCGGGTGGAATTCGTGGTTGGGCTCGGGCCACACGTATTCCAGCTTTTCCTCGGTGCCCGGGAAGAGCTGCGCGTAGTGCTTGGGATCCTTGCTGATCAGCTTGGAACGGTGGCTGATATGCAGGTCCTCGTGTCCCAACCATGGCGGCATGATGATCCTGGAGGCGTAGTCCGGGTGGGCCGCCTGCGGAGCGAACTCCGCAATGTTGGTGCGGGTGTTGTCCGGGTGGCCGCGCTCCATCCATTCGTCGGCCATCGCCAAGCCGTACAAGGTGAGGGCCGGAACGTGCCCCATCCACATACGGACAGCCGGGTGGGACTGCCAACCGTACTCCGGGATCACCAACGCGCGCAGTACCTGGAGGGCTTCGACGCGCTGTTTGCCGAGCCTTGAAGTGTCGAGCGCCGCGGCACTCTCACGGAAATCGGCAAAGGGGAGGAAAGTCTGCATCCTTTCAGTCTGAGGGTGCCGGGCGTGAGAACCAAGTTGAGTGCTCCGGGACACGTGCCCGTGTTCGGGCCTAGAGTAATCGGGTGGAAACTATTGGCGAGAAAACAACCACCACGGCACCCCCGGTTGCCGAACTGCACCTGCACATCGAAGGGACCCTCCAGCCAGAGCTGATCTTTGACCTGGCCGAACGCAACGGCATCGAACTGCCTTACGAAGACATTGAAGAACTGCGCGGGAAGTACGAATTCTCGGATCTGCAATCCTTCCTGGACCTCTACTACGCCAACATGGCTGTCCTGCAGACCGAGCAGGACTTCACCGACATGACCCGCGCCTACCTGGAGCGAGCAGCCGCCGGGGGAGTCCGGCACGCGGAGATCATGATGGATCCCCAGGCGCACATCTCCCGGGGTGTGGCCTTGGAAACCTGTGTCAACGGAGTGGCCAACGCCCTGGCAACCTCCGAAGAGGACTTTGGTGTCTCCACCCTCCTCATTGCCGCGTTCCTGCGGGACATGTCCGAGGAATCGGCCCTTGAGGTGCTGGAACAGCTCCTGGCCATGCATGCTCCCATTGCGGGCATCGGCCTGGACTCGGCCGAGGTGGGCAACCCGCCGTCGAAATTTGAGCGCCTGTACCAGCGCGCCGGCGAGGCGGGGCTCCGACGGATCGCCCACGCCGGCGAAGAGGGCCCGGCGTCATACATCACTGAGGCGCTGGATCTGCTCCACGTCGAGCGGATCGATCACGGGATCCGGTGCATGGAGGACACCGACGTGGTGCAGAGGCTGGTGGCCGAGCAGGTGCCGCTCACCGTTTGTCCGCTATCCAACGTCCGGCTGCGCGCAGTGGACAAGCTGGAGGACCACCCGTTGCCCGAGATGCTCGCCATCGGCCTGAACGTCTGCGTCAATTCGGACGACCCCGCCTACTTTGGCGGGTACGTGGACGACAACTATGAGCGGCTGGTGGAGGTCTTGAAGTTCTCGGTGCCCGAGCAGGCCACAATGGCGGCCAACTCCATCCGCTCGTCTTTCGCTTCGGACGCCCGGAAAGCGGAGCTCCTGGATGAGGTCACCGAATGGGTCAAATCATCGGTCACGGGCGCCTGAAGCACGCCAGCCGATACCCGTACATCACTTGCGGCGCTTGTGATGTCACACTCAGTCACGACACACGGTGTTTACCTGCTGCAGTCGCGGGAATTAACAATTCATTGGCAAACTGCAAGGGAATATCCCACGTAGAAGGAGAAGCATGGGCGCGAACACCGCCGAGAACACCAACCTTCGTCTGAAGGCCGTCCTGGACATCCTCGCAGAGGGCGTATGGTCCGGAACTACGCTGAACGCCGGCGAAGTGCTGGCCGAAGCGACTGCACGCGTTCCTTTCAACGATCACGAGGCTGAGCTGCTCAGCGGCGGCATCCCGCGCGGCCACAAGACCCTCACCACCGCCTCGGCCAAACTGGTCAAGGCAGGCTGGCTGGTCAAGGGACGTTCGGGCTGGACCATCCCCGAAGACGGCCTCCGTGCGACGGTCGCGTTCGCAGATGTTGCAGCTTTCGCAGCAGCGCTCGACGCCGGAACACCGGTACCTGCCGACGTTCCGGTCCCGACAGCCCCGCCCGCGAAGGCAAAGGCCAAGCGCGTAGCCGCTCCCAAGCGTGCCGCCGCAAAGAAGGAAACGGCGCCGAAGGTCGCGGCCAGCGAGGTCGCGGAGCCCAAGGTGGCCGCAGCCAAGGTATCGGCTCCGAAGGCAGCTGCCGCCACCAAGAAGCCTGCCAGCCGGAAGGCTCCCGCCAAGGCAGCGGTGGCCACCGCCGTCGAGACCGTGCCGCAGCCGGACGCCGTCGCGATTGCCGGTGATTTCAACAAGATCCTCGGCTCTCCCGAGGATTGGGCACCGCAGTATGAAGAAGCGCAGATGACCTTCAGCCCCTTGGCCCAGGTGTGGACGCTGACCGCCGAACTGCCGGCCGGTTTCTACACCTACAAGATCGCGCTGAACCGCTCATGGGACGAGAACTATGGCGCGTTTGGCGCCCGTGACGGTGCGAACCACGAGTTGAACCACGACGGCGGACCCGTCACCATCACGTACAGCCACGCCACGCGGGACATCGTGGTGAGCTGATTTCGTTGGCCCCGCTTTCTTAGGGGCGCAGGGCTGCCCTTGTTCGTCCCCCACTCCGTTATGCGGGGAGGGGACGGGCAAGGGCAGCGTTGGGTAAGGTTGGTCCATGAACTCTGCGGGGAAGCGACTCACGGCACATGTCACGGGCGTCGTCCAAGGGGTGGGATTCCGCTATTGGACCGCCCGGAAGGCCGACGAACTGGGCTTGACGGGCACGGTCCGCAACAACGCTGATGGCTCGGTGGAGCTGGTGGCCGAGGGATCCGCAGGCGACGTTGACCGCATGGCCAGGTGGCTCCAGTCCTCGCAGGCTCCGGGCCGCGTGGAAAACGTTGACTTTGACACCTCCGAAGCTGCCGGAGGCTTCACAGGATTCCGGATCGTCGGCTAGGGCCGGGGGAGACCTTAGGGCCCCGGGGACGGCAAAGCTTGCCGACTACTTGGTGGGGGCTCCACCTGCCGCGAGCGAAGGTCGCATGGCTTCGATGTAGTGTTCCAGCGGTTTGAGCGCGGGCTGCGACGCAGCATCGCGGACCGCATCTGCGCCCACGGCGTTCGCTACAGCCAGGGCGTGCACGTGCTCAAGGCCGGCCTGAAGGGCCAATACCAACGCTGCGCAGAATGCGTCACCGGCTCCGATGGTGTTGGCAATGTCCGTGACGCGCACGGCGGGAGCTTCCGCCGCCCGTTCGCCGTCCACGAAGATCGCTGAACCCTCGCCACCGTACGTCACGGCCACCAGCGGAGCGCTCTTCAGTGCCGGGATGAGCTCGTATTCCGTCTCGTTCACGATCACCAGGTCGCAGCGTTCCAGCAGTTCCGGAATGATCGGTGCGGCGGGGGCGGCGTTCAGCGCAAAGAAGCCCTTGCTGGCCCGTGCCGCTTCCAGCACCACGTGCTGGTCCACCTCCAGCTGGCACAAAACGGCCTCGTGCTCCTCGAAGGTGACACCGTCCAGCGACACCGCGGCGTTGGCACCCGGGCACACCACGATCTGGTTTTCGCCGTCGCTGTCGACCAGTACCAGCGCCGTCCCGGTTGCCTCGTCCACCCTCGCGATGCCACTGATGTCGACGCCGGCGGCGGCCATCGCGTCCAGAAGTGACCGCCCGGCGTCGTCCTGGCCTACGGCCCCCACCATGCGCGAGCTGCCTGCGAGCCGGGCCGCGGCGACGGCTTGGTTGGCACCTTTGCCGCCGGGCTGCTGTCGGAGGGAGGCGCCACCCACCGTCTCGCCGGGGGAGGGGAGGCGGCTGGCTGTGGCCGTGATGTCGAGGTTGATGCTGCCCACCACGGTGAGGCTCGACGGCGAATTGGGCGCGGCAGAATGAACGGTGTTACTCATGGGAGATCCTTTGGGGTGGGTCAGCTCGGCGTGAGCTTCAGGAGGACTGGATGACGGAGAGGTGTCCGGCCTTGGCGGCAACGAGGCATTTGGCCAGGTAGAACGGTGAGCCCTTGCTGCGGACGTACTGGGTGAGGACCAGCACGGGGTCGGACGGGCGCAAACCGAGCAACTTGGCGCGGCTGGGGCCGGCGGTGCTGAGGCTGATTTCGCATTCACCCGGCCCCAAGGACAGTCCCGGCAGTCCGCAGAGGACTTCAAGGAGCGTCGCTGCGGAAAGGGTGGGTGCTTCGGCGGCTTCTTGAAGGGCTGATGCCTCGGGGATGTCCTGGGCGACGTTTTCCTGGAGGTGTGCCACGGGTTCGCCGTCGCGGATGAGGACGCTTTCCCAGAACCACACGTCCTTGTCGGGTTCCACGCCGATACCCGGCGCTACGAATTCGGACGCCGGTTGCTTGATGGCCGCTACCCGTTTGACCTGGATGTCCTGGTCGGGACCCCCGAGCAGTTGGTCGAAGGGGCGGATGTGTTCAATGCCGATGCGGGGGAGCGAATCGGCCACGAACCTGCCAACACCCCGGCGTGCCCGGGTGAGGCCATCTTCTTCCAGCAACATCAGCGCTTCCCGGATCACGGTGCGGCTGACGTCCATCATGGTGCCCAGTTCTGTCTCCGTGGGGAGCAAAGAACCTGGCGGCAGGATTTTGGTCCTGATGGCTTCGGCGATGCGGGAGTACGCGGCGACGCGAAGGGGCTGACCCGGCTGGGTTGCGATGGGTCGGGACAGGAACTGGACGGCGTTGTCGGTCAAGGGGGCCTCACTTGGAATGGGTTACCGACACTGTACCCGAAGAATGTGACAGGTTGCACAAGCTCGTAATACATGCTTGTATAACAACTCACATCTCGTGGCGCCGCCCTGCGCCCTCGGACAAAGGAGTTTGATGTGAACATCCCAACCGGCCAGCAGACCGCCGACCCGCAGGCCCCATCCCCGGAAGACACCAGCCCCACTGCGGACGGAGGCCGGATCCACGGCAAGGCCGCAGCCATGCTCATCTCGACGCTGGTGCTGGCTGTGCTTGCGTTCCAGCTCAACGCCAGCATGATCACGCCTGCACTTCCGCACATCGGCTCCTTCTTTGGTGAAACCCCCGAAGCCGTCGCCCAGGTGCAGTCGATGTTCTTCCTGGCCGGCGCCATCTCCGGGCCGGTGATCGGCCGTTGGAGCGACTTCATCGGGCGCCGCAATGCGCTGCTCCTGGTTTTGGTGATCATGGGAGCCGGAACGGTGCTGTGCATCTTCGCCCCCACCCTGCCGCTGCTGGTCGCCGGCCGCTTCATGCAGGGTGTTTCCAGCGCTATCTTCGCCCTGTCCTACATCGTGCTCAACGAGTACCTCCCGGCACGGCTCTTCGGTACGTCCATCGGGATCATCGCAGCCATCAATGGAGGCGTCGGCGGCGTGGATGGCTACTTCGGAGGACTCATGGCGGAGACCTTGGGTTTCCAGTCGATCTTCGTCGCCGTGCTGGTACTGGCCGCGATCGCCGTCGTCAGCGTCATCAAAGTGGTGCCGGGCGGTAAGTCGGCGGTGGCCCCGGGCCGCATGGACTGGTGGGGAGCGGGTTCGCTGTCCGTGTTCCTGGTCTTCATTACCTACTTCGTGTCCACGGGATCCTCCGCCGGCTGGACCTCGCCGTCGGCCCTCGGTCTTCTCGCCGGCAGCATCGCGTCCTTCACAGCTTTCTGGCTCGTCGAAAAGAAACGCGAAACTCCCTTGGTAGCTGTGCACCACCTCCGCTCCCGCCAGGTTTGGCCGGTCATCGCGACCACCGTGCTGACCCTCGCCGGAATCTTCGCCATCATCAACTTCACCGTGGTGCTCCTCAGCCAGGACAAGGTGAACGGTTTCGGCCTGCCGGCCTCGGTGGCGGCGCTGCTGTTCCTTACGCCGGCCGCGCTGATCGGAGTCTTCGCAGCTCCGCTGGCAGGTTGGATCGCCGACCGCCGCGGCTGGATCAAGACCGTCCGCGTTGGTACTGCCAGCAGCCTTGCCTGTGCCATTGTGGCGGCCCTGTTTGCCAACAACCAGATCGCAGTGCTCGTCGCGATTGCTGCCTTGGGCATCTTCTACAACGGCTTCTTCCTCACCGCCATCAACGGATTGTCCGTGCTGCTTTCGCCCAAGGAAGCACCCGCCGCACTGCCGGGAATCAACGGTGCCTCTTTCGGCATCGGGGCGAGTCTCGGCGTCGTGGTCGTTGCGCCGTTCGCCGGCCAGGGCACCGCAGCCGGGTACTCCGCTGCCCTCTGGATTTCGGTGTCGATCACCGCCGTCGCGTTCATCGTGAGCCTGTTCATCGCTGCGCCGAAGGGCGAAAAGATCTAAAGCACGACGCCGGTCCGCCGGTTTCGCACGCACCCCACCTCTACCCTCACCGCCACCTGAAACGAGAGACCATGACCAAGCCTGCCCCCTTCTTCCTCGACTGCGATACCGGCATCGATGACGCCCTTGCCCTTGCCTACCTCCTGGCCGCCCCGAGGGCCGAACTCGTGGGCATTGGCACCGTGAGCGGCAATGTCAGCGCTGCCGGCGGTGCCCGGAACACCCTGGACCTGCTGAAGCTGGCCGGGCATCCGGACATCCCCGTCGCAGTGGGCGCCCATGATCCCCAGGTGGGCACTTTCCACGGCGGAGCCCCGCATGTTCATGGCGACAACGGGATCGGCGGCGTCGACCTGGCTCCATCCGAGCGGGAGCCCGTGGAAGCGACAGCCGCGGAACTCCTTGTCCAGCTGGCACATCAGCATGCCGGCGAGCTGCGTTTGGTGGCCATCGGCCCGCTGACCAACATCGCCCAGGCGCTGCGGCTGGAACCGAAGCTGCCGGAACTCATCGCCGAGGTCACCATCATGGGCGGGGCGGCGCTGGCACCCGGGAACATCACGCCCGTAGCGGAGGCCAACATTGCCAATGATCCCGAGGCCGCGGCGGAGGTCCTCGCGGCCGACTGGGACATTACCCTTGTGCCGCTCGATGTCACCATGACCAATGTCCTGGAGGAATCCCACCGTCAGGAACTGCTGGCAAACGAGCACCCCGTTTCACAGGCGCTGGGCGAAATGCTGGGGTACTACTTCGGCTTCTACGTGGATATCTTTGGCCGTGCATGCTCGGCGATGCACGACCCCCTCGCGGCAGCAATTGCCGTCAGGGGAGTGGAGCTGGATGTGGCCCCGAAGGTCCGCGTGAAGGTGGACACCACTGATGGCCCGGGCCGCGGCCAGACGGTATGCGACCTCCGTGGTCAGTACGTTGGCTTCCCGGACCAGCGTGGCGCGCGGTGCCGGGTCGTGCTGTCCATCGGGGAAGAATTCGCACCGCACCTGCTGGGAACCATGCAGGCGGCGTGGCTTAGCGAAGACCAGGTGGCCGCGCCTGTCGCCTGACTGGCGGGAGACTGAGGCATCGACGACGACGGCGGCAGCGGCCCGCCGTCGTCGTCCTTCTTTAAGCGGCTTTAGGCGTACATGAGCGAGCCCGGCGTTGTGAGCTTCTCGCCGGTTTCTAGCCATGTCTTCAGGCCTGACAGAATCATGGGCCAACCGCCGTAGAGCTGGTCATTGGCGCCCTCACGGAGCTGGTCGTGGGTCACCGTGAGGTGGCAGGAATCTCCCACCGGCTCGATTTCCCACGTGATCCTCGACGTCCCTTCGGCCTTCACGTCCTCGCCCCACAACGCCGTCATTGTCTGGACCAGCCTGCGTGGGGGATCGACCTCGATGTTCTCGCCCTCGCCCAGCGGAGCGTCCGCCTTGGGGTTGCGCATTTCGAAGCGGCTACCCGGTGTCCAGTCGGAGGTCAACGTGTTGCCGAACTGGTATTTGCTCCGGATCTCGCTGTTGGTGATGGCTTCCCAGAGCAGTTCCGGCGTGGTCTTGATGTAAATCTCGAAGATCTTTTCCATGGGACTTTCCAATCTGGATTTGAGGTCGCTGAGGGCAGCGGCCCATGGTTCTGCGTACTTGCTCACCCAACGGTCATGGATGAGGCGGATGGGGACCGGGTTCAGGAAGTGCAGCTTTTCACGCCCCCGACGGCGGACCACCACCAGTCCTGCATCTTCCAGCAGTTTGAGGTGCTTCGCGATGCCGAAACGGGTCATCTCGAACCGGGCTCCGAGGGCGGTGGCGGACTGGCCGTCCTCACGGAACAACTCATCCAGGAGTTCCCTGCGGGTGGAGTCTGCCAAGGCCTTGAACACGGCGTCCATGGCCTCAGAATAGGTGACTGTTTGGTCACGTGTCAACGGGTTTTGGTGCAGGTTCCGCGACGAGGTCCGCGTGGTTCCGCCAGATCGCTGGAAAGCAGCGAGATCGCTGGGTCCCTTCCGGGGGTCTACGCAGGCTTCCCACGTGTTCGGTGCAGGTGCGGGTGGCGAAGGGCTTGTACCTAGGACGAGCTGACCTGTTCCCGCAGGATATCCGCGTGCCCGCAGTGCTGGGCCAGTTCGCGCAGCATGTGCAGGTAGACCCAGCGGAGGGGCAGCGGTCCGCGGCGGTTGCCGTGGAGAAGATCGTCCAGCCCCAGAGCCGACGTAGCCTTCCGCGAAGCTTCGCAGGCTGCCGAGTAGTCCGCTCGGACGCTGGCGATGGTGTCACCTTCGGTGAGGATGAAGGACTCATCCGGCGTGGCAGGGATGCCAATCTCGGCCCGGGACCAGCAGGTGATGGCTTCATCGAACCACACCTTCTCCACGAAGGTGGCGTGCTTCACGAGACCCAGCAGCGTCGTACGTGAGGGGACCAGCCGCCGTCGTGCTTGTTCTTCGGTGAGCCCGTCCAAACACGTTTCCAACGCCCGGCGGTGTTCGTCCAGGAACGCCTCGAATTGCGTCCGGATGTCCTCGTGGGTGACGTCCTGCGTGGAGGCGCTCATGCGAAAACCACCGTACCGTCCTCGTCGATCCGCCAGCCGGGGTTGTGCGCAATCTCCCAGACGATGCCGTTGGGATCCTTGACGTGCCCGTGGAAGATGCCGCCGAAAGCACCTGCCTGTGCGGGCTTGATCAGCGTGGCGCCGGCCTTCACAAGTGCGTCGATGGTGCTGGAAACCTCATCTGGGCTGCCGACGTTATGGGAGAGCGTCACCCCACTCACGCCAGGGGTTTGGATGCCGCTGGCCAGGTCCTGGTCGAACTTTTCGGCGTCGAACAGGCCGAGCATCAAACCCGGGGCAACTTGGAAGAAGAGGATTTCGCCGGGCACATCCATGAGCGGCTCCCAACCGAGCCCGTCCTTGTAAAAGGCGCGGGCCCGGTCGAGGTCAGGCGTGGCGAACGTGATGAAGTGCAGTCGCTGGTCCATACGGACATGCTAGCGACAGGGTACGACGCCGGAACTTAGGCGAGGTGCTGGCGGGTACCGTTCAGGTGGGAAGCCGGGGCGTCGAAGAGCGCGGCGATGTGTTCGGCAAGTTCGGTGACGTGCGTGTAGCCGGGGAACTTGCGGTGCGGGGCGGCCTCCTTCATGGCGTCGTCCAACAATGCTTTCACAACGAAAACCACCGCGGCCGAGCTCTGTTCCTTGGGCTCAGTCTTGTGGCCTGACTGTGCTGCCTTGAAGCCGTCTGCGACGCCGAGGACCCAAGCTTCGGAGGCAGCCTTGATGGCCGAGTAGCTCGCCCCGCCTGCAGTCGGGTTCGCTGCTGCCGTTGCCGAGACGATGGCGAGGCGTCCCCGCGGCGACGCTTCCAGATCCGGGTAGAACACGCGGGAGGTGTTTCGGAGTGTCGTCATGATGCTGGTGTGGAGGACGTCCCAGTCCTCATCCTTCTGGCCCGTGATCCCCTCGCCTCCGCGCCAGCCGCCGACCAAGTGGATGAGTCCGTCCACGGAGCCAAGGTCGTTCCGGACCGAGGCCGCCAGCTTCTCAACCGACTCAAGGTTCGCGAGGTTGCAGGTGTAGGGGAGGACGCCGTCGTGGTTCTTGGCGAGCTCTTCCAAGCGGGTGGCGTCGAGGTCAACGGCGGCAACGCGGGCGCCCGTTGCGAGAAGCGCGGCCACGACCGCTTGGCCGGCGGCACTGGTTGATCCTGCCACCACGACGTTTGGGCCTGGGGTGGATGCCACGTCGTTGTGGTCATTCGTAGTAGGCAAGGTGTGTCCTTCCATAAGGTGATCAGGGTTGGAAGGAGCATATCCGTTGGGCAAGGGTGACTTATGCTCTGGATACGCCAAGGTAAGACTGTCTATTGCTAACTGGGCCGAGAGCTGTGTGAGCAAGCGAGTAGGTGGGGCTGCTTGAATTTGGCTGCGGGATGGGTCATAACAATCGGGGGCTATCCCGCCACGGCAGGCGTCTGCCATGGCCGGGCAGAGCAACAATGAGATATGGCATCTGAACGTCAACCAGGGTTACTCACGGTCGCGCGATGGCCCGCTTTGCTGTTTGCTTCGACAGCATTCCTGATCATGGCCGCGTCCGGATGTAGTTCCTCCCTGGGTGCCCCGCCGTGCATGCCGCCTCCCTATACAGTGAACCCGTCTTCGGCCCGACCCGGCGAGTCGGTGACAATTTCTGCGCCCGAGGCGAAATGCGATCCCCGCTACGGTTCGGAGGCACAAGTACTCATCGTTATTACGGATGCCGCAGGCGTGGAGGTCCTGAAGGCCACGGCTCCCATGACTGACGCCGGGGCATTCTCGTTCACTGTTGAAATCCCCACGCGGACCGCCGCGGGGGTGTTGGCAGTGAACGCCTCGCCCGAAGGAATGGATTGGTGTGACGACACAGGGAGGAACAACCGCGTGGCTCTGAGTGCGCCGGAGCTGGAAAAAGCTTCCTGCGCGGTCCGGATGGAACCCCTGACCATCACCAAATAGCCGACTCGCCCCGGGCTGTTGAGGGGTAGTCTCCGGCGGTGGGAGGATGGAGCAGTGGAACCCCTATTCGACTTCCTTGGCAGTTACTGGTGGCTCATCTTCCCCATCGGCGGCATGGCCGGTGGCTGGGCCAGGTCATGGTCCAAAGCCAGCGAAGAGCGCCACCGTCGCAAGGTGGAACTGTTGAAGCTGCGCAACCAGTTGGCCGTGCACGAGGAAGCGAACCAGGCCGAGGTGGTTTCACTGATGGCCGCGCACGACTCCGTAAATCACAGATGGCTGGACTACGAGCTCGATGTCGGGAATCTCATCGATTTCCCTCTGATGACAGATGTTCGTGAGCCTCTGACGGTCGCGTTCCTGCGCGCCAAGAAGGAAGCCGACGGTCTTCGCCCCGGAGCGCCTGAAGAAATTTCGACGCCGGCCCGGCTCGCCGAGTACCGCGCCGCTGTCCACAGCTACGAACTCGCATTCGACGTCGCTGAGCGGGAAGCCCGGCGTATCAAGGACGGCAACTTCTCGGGCCCCGAGCGGCAACGGCTGGCGACGGCACGGAAGCTGCTGCGCATCGCCGAGGACACTGCCGCCACGCCCGCCGAACGGCAGACGGCGTACAAGCGTGCCCGGAAGGAACTAGACGGCCTCATTGTCCTTCCCGAGGCCACAGTTGCTGCGCTGGAAGGCAAAATCGCGGGGATGCTGGACACCCGCAAGGACCCGGACACGGACGTGAAGTTCGCTTGACGTCTGTGCGCTAGAGGGAAGAACCCAGTTCCACACCCGTTCGCCGTTAGGACCCGTACGACGTGGAAGGATCCTCGCCGCCTTCTGAGGGATCTGCCCGGAGGGAATCCGGATCACCCTCGGGCAGGCCCGCTGGCCCGGGGACGTCGCCCGTGGCAGAAGGTACGTCCCTATCGCCTTCCCGATCCTGGTTGCTGTCGCTGTCTGTCACGCCTTGATCGTGGTGAACGTGCTCTTCGTGCGTCTCACCGTGGCCGTCCACGGCGAACGAACGCTCGTCGGCTTGTTCCTCCGGTGTTTCCGAGTCCATGGCGTTGGAGCCTTCGCTGATGGACGAGTGGACCTGAACGTCGTCGTCCTTCTCACCGGGTTCCGGCACGCTGCCTTTTTCCAGGGGGTCGGAGGTGCCTGCCAGATCCTCCATGGCATTTTCAGTGGCCTTGCGGATGCTGTCTTCTACGCCCATCTGATGACTCCTTTGCACGAATGGTCCATTGCTGGACCGCGGTTTAGTGGGCCGCGCTTGCATAGTAAGCCTACTTACTTATTGCGTCTCCTGTAAACGTTGCCGGGGTTGACAAAATCGGATGTTGGTGGGGACGTTGCCGCAGGTCAGGTCGTCTTGCGATGCACTTTGTACCGGTGATCGTTGGGCGATAAGGTATTGCCAGACCGTTTTGCAGAGGGCGGCCCTTTTCGCTCCTTTGCTGTCTGCTGGGGACGCTTTTCAGTCAGTAGGAACGTGCATGGTCAACCCCCTCCCCGAGCAGGAAGCTCTCCGGAACGGATACTTTTTGGATCTGGTTCTGGGTAGTGAAGACGTTGAGGCATTTCTCAGCGATCTCGCAGCTTTCTCCGCCGAGAGCCTCTCCCACCCGGAGAGCCCCGTCTTCAGCGGCATCACTGTATTACGCCGCAAGAAGTCGGCAACCGCTGCCAGCAGCGACGAGCGCGCACGCGTCATGGATCAACTCCAGAGCACCTTCGAGGGTCCCTGTCTTACGGCCATGGACAAGCTCACGCCCGTGCTGGTTGAGGACCTCCTGAACGAGCACCGCTGGCCGGCATATGTCCAGGCCGCCTCGGATCAAGGCCTGCGGTCGATCCTCAGTGTGCCGCTGATGGTCGAAGGCGATACCCGCGCGGCCTTGAACCTCTACTCAGAGAAGGTCAAAGCCTTCAGTGAAGCCGATGTGGAACGGGCGGAGGTCTTTGCCCTCCATGCCGCCAAATCGCTGCGGCTCGCCCTGAAAATCGCCCAACTCAGCGACGCCCGGAACGACATGGCAGCGGCAATGCAGTCGCGCACGGTGATCGACCTGGCTGTCGGGGCGATCATGGCGCAGAACAAGTGCAACCAGGACGAGGCATTTACCATTCTGCGTACTGCCTCCAGCAACAGGAACATCAAGCTGCGGCACCTGGCCAAGTCCATCGTCGCTGCCGTTTCGTCGGGGAAGATCACGACGCACTTCGAGGAGTAGGGCGCCTGGTACCGACGCAGCGCGCCGTCCCACGCCAGCGAGATCGAACATGGCCTCGGCATCCAGATTCGCGGACAGCCCTCCACCGGAGCTGCGTATCTGAATCGAGACTGCCGTACTTGGAATGGCGGGAAGGTTAACTGTTCGGGCGGACTGCATTTTTTGCTGGATCATCGCCTCGGGCGCCTCACCATTGCCCCGGAATTCCGCGGGTCGGTGCCTGAGCAAGAGTGAATGATCCAGCAGAATCGCGCGCCCACGGAGTCCGCCCACCGAACCCGTTTGGTAACCCGAGGCAACCATGAAGCAGACTGGGTTGGGTGACCGCCAAAAATCCCCGTCCCGGACTCGCGATTGCAGCACTGAGCCTTGGAACGGCGCTGAACCCGCTGAATTCGTCCATGATCGCCGTGGCGTTAGTGGTCCTTCGGGAGCACTTCGCGCTCGACGTCGCCACGGTCACCTGGGTGATCACGTCCTTCTACTTGGCATCGGCGGCGGGTCAGCCGCTCATGGGCAGGCTCGCCGACCGGTTCGGGCCCCGCCGATTGTTTATGTTCGGCATGGCCTTGGTGGCGGTTACCTGCGCGATCGCGCCCTTCCTGCCGAACTTCGCGCTCGTCTGCGTGGCCCGCGCCCTAATGGCGGTGGGGACCGCCACCGCCTACCCGTCCGCCGTCGTAATGGTTACCGAGCTGAGCAAACTGGCAAATCTGCCCTCCACCCGACCGCTGGGCCGCATCCAGATGGCGAATACGTCCGCTGCCGCGGTAGGCCCGGTGGTGGGCGGCCTGCTGGTGAGCCTGGTGGGGTGGCAGGCTTTGTTTGCGATCAACGTGCCCATTGCCTTGCTCGCGCTATTCGTTGTGCGCCAGACGGCGCCCGCGGACTCAGGGCGCGAAACGGGTTCGTTGGGAACGCTTATCCGCGACTCCGACATTCCCGGCATTCTCGCGTTCGTTTCCTCGCTCATGTTGGCCATGATGGCCCTGCTCAACGTCCTGCCCGGATACCGCTGGTATCTTCTCGGCGGCGCTACGGTGATTGGCGCGCTCTTTGCCTGGCGCGAGCTGCGGTTCCGGCCTCCGTTCCTTGACCTGAGGCTGCTGGGCCGGAACCGTCCGCTGCTGCTGGTCTACCTGCTCTTTATTGTCTTCAGCGGCGTCTATTACTTCGCGTTCTTCGGACTTCCGCAGTTGCTGCAGGAAGCAGGCCATTACGACGCCGGTGTGGTGGGCCTGCTGATGCTGCCCCTTGCTGCGTTGTCGGTTGTGGTGACGCCGCTGACGGTGCGGTTCATTGAGCGGTTCGGCGTCCGTTCGGTGCTGATCGCCGGGGTGTTGATACTGACCATCGCAGCGGGAGCACTGGGGTTCCTGACTGCGACCCTGTGGGCGCCGGTGGTCTTCGTGCTCACTGCGGTGATGGGCGTCCCGTATGGGATGGTCAGCACGGCGTCCAACCAGGGCCTCTACGTGTCCGCCCGGCCGGAGGAGAGGGGAGTGGCGGCGGGGATATTCCAGACGTGCCGGTACCTCGGGGCCATCACGGCTACTGTCCTGATCGGCGTGCTCTACGGCTCAGGCGTGAACCAGGCCAACTGGGGTTTCATGGTTCTGGTGATGCTGGGGCTTAGTGCCGTGGTGTTGGTTCTTGCAGTGATGTGGCGGAAGCCCACGGCCTAGCAGCGGGCAACGAAACGGGACCCTGGCTGCGTGCCAAGGTCCCGTCCGGTTCCTAACGCCTAGCGGTTGAGGAACTCCTCGTGCTGGCGGTGTGCCTCGGCCACTTGCTCGCGGATCTTGTCCACGTCTTTGGCCTTGTTCCTGTACTTCAGGGGCATCTGCACGATCTGTGCTTCCTCGGCGGTCAGGGCGCGGTAGATGCGCTCGCGTTCGTTGGCATCGGCAGTGTAGTCGAGGTCCAGGTAGTCCACCGCGTGCCGGCGGGCGTTGTTGATGGCCGTCTGCGCCTTGCCTGCGGGGCTCAGGAGCGAGAGCGCAACGGTTATGACCAGGGTTCCAACGATCACAGACAACGAGAAGCCTGTGCTGATTTCGATGACGTTGACGTGCTCGCCGTCGTTGATGAACGGGAGGTTGTTCTCGTGAAGGGCGTGCAGGATCAGCTTGACGCCGATGAACGCGAGGATGGCTGCCAGTCCGTAGGAGAGGTAGATGAGGCGGTCCAGCAGGCCGTCGATCAGGAAGTAGAGCTGGCGCAGGCCCATCAGTGAAAATGCGGTGGCCGTGAAGACGATGAACACATTCTGGGTGAGGCCGAAGATCGCGGGGATGGAGTCGAGCGCGAACAGGATGTCCGTGCCGCCGATCGCCACCATCACCAACAACATGGGAGTCAGGGCACGCTTGCCGTTGACCATGGTGAAGAGCTTGTCGCCGTCGTACTTATCCGTGGTGTGGAAGAACTTCTTGGCCAGGCGGATGATGAAGTTGTTCGCTTGATCGTCGCCGTGGTCGCCGGGCTTGAGTAGGTTGCCTGCCGTGAGCAGCAGGATGAGGCCGAAGATGTAGAACACCCAGGCGAACGAGTTGATCAGCGCGGCGCCCAGGAAAATGAAGCCGGTGCGGGCGATCAGCGAGAACACGATGCCGAACAAGAGGACCTTCTGCTGATCCTCGCGCGGCACCCTGAAGCTCGCCATGATGATCAGGAACACGAAGAGGTTGTCGACCGAGAGTGCCTTCTCCGTGATGTAGCCGGCGAAGTACTCGGAGCCCATCTGAGCTCCGCCAAAGACCAGTACCAGGATGCCGAAGACGACGGCCAGTCCCACGTAAATGGACGACCAAATGGCTGCTTCTTTGAGCGATGGGACGTGGGCTTTGCGGATGTGGAAGAAGTAGTCAAAGGCCAAAAGCGCCAGAATGACGACGATGGTGATGCCCCAGATGAGGGGTGAGACGGTCATGTGATCCTGCTTTCGTGAGGCGCGCGAGTGGTGTTGCTCACCGAGGGTCAAACTCGTGTAATCAAATTTACCGGGTCCACAGCGGGCGCGGGTAACTGCAGGTATCATGGAAAGTACTTGACAATATGGAAAGTACTTTCCTAGGCTCAATGCACCAGACCAACTTCTTGGGGGAACAATGACAGAAAACATCAGCGGCCCATCCGCTGCAGAAGCCCGCGAACTCCTGGCCCGGGCGGAGGCCATCAGCGCCACGTCCACCAATACCGCCGCTTGGCCGGTCGCGGTGACCTTTACCAGCCTCGCGATCCTGGGTTCCTTGCTCATGATCGGCATGCACATCGTGCTGGTCACCGGCTATGGCGCCGCCTTGCTGGCTTGCTCCGTGGGCGCCTGGGCTGCCGTGACGGCCAGCATCTGGCCCATGTTCCAGCGCTCGACGAAGGCTGGGTACACCAAGCGCTTCCTGACATCCCTGTTGGCGTACTTTGCCCTGTACGTGGTGGCACTCGTCGTGGGCGCGTCCTTCTTCCGCGACGGCAATCTCTGGTTCTACATACCTGCGGCGATTGCTTTGGCAGGCATCGGCCTGGCCGCAGCCTTCCGCGAGCTGCGCGCATGAGCGCCCCGGCGGAGCACCCGCGCCACAAGCTCAACGAACTGGTCCATTCACCCGTCCGGTTCTCCATCATGGCTGCCTTGGCGGGGGCGGAGTCGATGGACTTCAAGGACATCCGCGATGCCATCCAGGTGAGCGATTCCGTCTTGAGCAAGCAGCTGGCCATCCTGGAGAAGGCCGGGTACGTGAAGATCAAGAAGAGCTTCGCAGGAAAGATGCCGCGGACTTCGGCCAGCCTCACTGCCTCCGGGCGTGAGGTGTGGGCGGCGCACCTGCAGACGCTGCGGGACATCGCCGGCGGCTGACGGCTGGCTCGCCGGGAAGCGTACGACGGCGAGACGCGGCGTGTGTGGCTCGCAAGACTTTCGCCTGGTGGAGCTGAAATCACGACGCCGGTTGGGTTGCGCTGGTCTTATCGGCCGAAGAGTTTCTTGCCAATTTTTGCGAAGACCCCTGGCTCCAACGACGGATCGATGATCGTTGGTTCGACCGTGAAGTCCGTTCCCCTATCAGTGACCGGGCGTCGCCGATTCTTCCAGTCAACGGAGTTGAACTGCGGGTTGTAGAACGGAGGAGTTACCTCCTCCGTCCGGAAGATATCCCACATCCAGGAAGGGATGTTGTCCGCAGTTCGCGGGAAGGCCAGGAGTTGCTGGGTCCATGTATGGGCGTTGGCAGGCTTTCCGCCGGGTGGCCAATTACCCTGATTATCTCTCTCCAAAAGTTCTTCATCGAAGAGTTCAAGCTGGCCAGCTCGGTCTGGAAAGACGTGGACGACGGCCGTGCTCCAGGTTCCTACGCCCGGCGTATACGCCAAGAGTCTGCATTCATCGAGCCAGACGTTCAAGCCTTCGTAGGAGAACCTATCTGTATCTGATCGGCCCGTATAGAAAAGGCGTGCGCCGGCAACCATTTGGCCGTGCCCGAACGTGCTTGTTCGGCGGTGGATCAGCACATGAACCACTTTGTCCATGTGCTGTGCGAAGCCCTCTGGCCCGAAAGCCTCGCCGGAAAGCCTCTGTAGTCCGAGCTCGACGTAGGGTTCTGAGTTCAAATCAAACGTGACCATTGGGGCCCATTTTCGTAGGGAGGCTTCGCAATATCCAATCGATTGGTTTTGCGGTCCCAGAATGACTGCGGGCGGGGGATGCGTAGCCGGCAAGACTGTCGCCTAACTGACCGAAAGGACGACGACGATCGCGGCGTGTCTGTCCTAGCCTCCGAAGAGTCTTTTGCCAATTTTTGCGAAGACACCAGGTTTCAACGAAGGATCGATGATAGTTGGTTCGACTGTGAAGTCGGTTCCCCGTTCGGTGACCGGGCGGCGACGGTTGTTCCAGTCAACGGAGTTGAACTCCGGGTTGTATAAAGGAGGAGTCACGCCTTCGGATGCGAAGGCATCCTGTATCCAGGACGGGATGTTCTCTGCTGTTCGCGGGAATGCCAAGAGCTCGGACGTGAGTGTCGCAGCGCTCGACGGCGCATTTAGCCGCCCTGACGTAGAGTGAAGCCCCTTGGTGAGTAGCTCTTCGTCAAAAACTTCGAGCCGACCTGGCTGGTCTGGATAAAGGAACACCCTGCACGTCATCCAAGTACCCTCACCGATTACGTAGCAGCGTTCTCGCAACTCAAGCAACCATCTGTCCATGGCCTCGTCTGAGAAATCTGAGGAGATATCAGCCTGCTCCCACTGGCCGTTGCGCTTTACGTCGTCGTACCGACGCGACATGGCTTGTTGGACAACCGAAGTGCTCACTACTTCTTCAGCACCGCTACCGGGTCCCCGCTCCGAAAATGCCTCGAGCTGGAGCCGTTTAAGCCCCTCTCTCACAAATTCATCGTGCAGCGTCCTACTTACTGGCATCGGTCGGTTCTCCATCCATGTTCAGGTTATTGAAACCTACCCTTTCTATCTCTTCTCCTTCGAAGTTATAGCGGAGCCGAACGCCGGAAGGTAAACCAGGTTTAGGTTCGGGACAAGCTGCACGCGGTCGGGCGCTCCAAGGGTGAGAGGAGGTCGACGGCGGCGGGCGCGGGATTTGGGGCTGGCAGCTTTCGCTCTTTGGCTCAACCGACCCCTATGCCTGATCAGTCTCGCTTGTCTTAGCCGCCGAAGAGTTTCTTGCCGATCTTGGCGAAAACACCGGGTTCCAAGGAAGGATCGATCACGGTCGGTTCGACTGTGAAGTCAGTCCCCCTATCAGTTACCGGCCGACGCCGATTCTTCCAATCCACAGAGTTGAACTCCGGATTGTAGATCGGCGGAGCTACGTCCTCAGCCTTGAAAATATCCCACATCCAGGACGGGATGTTGTCGACAGCACGAGGGAAGTGTAGGAGTTCTTCAGCCCAGACGCGGGCATCCGACGGGTGCTCGCCAGGGTACCAGTGTCCGTCTGGGTCGCGTTCCAGACGCTCCTCGTCGAAAAATTGAAGTTGGCCGGGGCGGTCTGGAAAGATGAACACTTCAGCTGTGGTCCAGGTTCCCGCACCAGGCCGATAGGCCAGTATGCGGCACTCTTCCAACCAATCGTTCCAAGCCTCTCGGGAGAAGCGCTGGTCCCCTGCCATAAAGCTCATACCTGACTCCGCCTGCATAGATCCATGCCACGACGTTCCCGAGACGTGATGAATAAATGTCGCAGTGGCCGAGGTAATGCCGACAGCAAACCCTGAGGGCCCGAACGCTTCCCTCTGAAGTCTCGCCAAGCCCCGCATGATCACAGGCTCGTCGCGCAGGTTGTAAGAAGTCAACTGCCTACACTCTCCCAATTGGTCTAGTTATTGAAGGTCTTGAATGTGGCACGGTCCTGGCTAAAGCGATACTCAAGCTCCAATTCCGGGGGACCATGCGCCTTTGACCACGGCGTAGGAATCTTCCCGAGTGACAGTGCCGGTGTCATCGGTGTAGTAGTTCTCACCGATGGCGGCCGCGGTCGGCAGGTCCTGGGGCGATGAAGGTCGACGACGGCGGTCGCAGGATCCGTGGGCGGCGCGAATGCCGCTTTACTGACATGTAAATGACGACGTCGGTCGGGTCGCGTTGGTCTTACCCTCCGAAGAGTTTCCGTCCGATCTTGGCGAAGACACCCGGCTCCAACGATGGGTCAATAATTGTTGGCTCGACTGTGAAGTCAGTTCCCCTGTCAGTAACCGGGCGTCGCCGATTCTTCCAGTCCACGGAGTTGAACTCCGGGTTGTACAAAGGAGGAGACACGTCCTCCGCCCGGAAGATATCCCACATCCATCTGGGAATGCTGTCTTTAGACCGCGGAAATGCGAGGAGTTGTTGCGCCCACGCGCTTGCTCCAGAGGGACGTGCTCCCGGGTACCAATGACCGTCAGGCATTCTCTCCAGAAGTTCCTCTTCGAAGAGTTCGAGCCTTCCGGGTCGGTCTGGATAGATGTGAACCTCGGCCGTTGTCCATGTTCCTAGGCCGAGCTTATAGGCACGAACATGGCACTCATCAAGCCACGCTGTCAATGAATCGTCCGAGAAGTGGAACGTACTTCCACGGGGCACCCGGCTGCCGCCTTGATACATTCGTCCGCGCCAGAAGGTGCTGCTGGATCTATGCACGAGGACATCGATTAGTTCACTTGCACCGAGAGCGAACCCTGAATTTCCGAAGGCTTCCTCCTGCAGTCGATACAGTCCGCTCCCAACCCACGGGTCCTCGCCAAGCTCAAAACTAGTCATACTATGAAACCTACTTACTCATCTTCAAATGGGGGCAGGTCTTTATACCACCGCGGTAGGTCGTATCTTCGATGGAGCAAAATCGACTACGGATAATGGACTCGATTTCAGCATGACTTTATCCTAATTTTCTAAGCTCCGAAGAGCTTCTTGCTTATTTTGGCGAAAACACCCAGCTCCAGCGAGGGGTTGATTACAGATGGTTCCTCCGTGAAGTCAGTTCCACGTTCGGTGACCGGCCGACGGCGGTTGTCCCAGTCCACCGTTCGCAGGTCCGGATTGTATAGAGGTGGCGTGATGTTTCCCGCCCTGAAGGTTTCCTGCATCCACTCCGGGATGTTTTCTGCCGTTCGTGGTAGGCCATAAGCTCGGATTTCCAAATTGCAGCATTTGACCGCGTGCTTTGCGATCCCGAGGAAGCAAAAAGTCCTCTCGTTGGCAGAACTTCGTCAAATGCTTCAAGTCGCCCGGGGACATCTGGGTACAGGAAAACTCGGTATGTTATCCAAGTGCCCTCGCCTGGTCTATAACACCGTTCGCGGACATCGAGAAGCCAATCGTCCATGGCTTCAACCGAGAAGCGGGCCGAAAAACTCGGAAAGACCCATTGCCCGTTCAGCCGAACGTCCTCGCACCTGCGCGAAATGCTCTGGCGTACGAGTGACGTACTGACAACCTCTTGGGCGCCATATCCCGGTCCACCCTCCGAAAAGGCTTCTACCTGGAGACGGGCCAATCCGGCAGCAACGAATGGCGTGTCAACAACTACGCTTTTTCTCATATTTGATCCTCCGGGCCCTCGGCACGATGAAGGTCGACGACGGCGGTCGCAGGATCTGTGGGCGGCGCGTCAGCCGCTTTACTGACCTGAAAATGACGACGTCGGTCGGGTCGCGTTGGTCTTATCCGCCGAAGAGTTTCTTGCCGATTTTGGCGAAGACGCCGGGCTCCAACGAAGGATCGATAATAGTTGGTTCAACTGTGAAGTCAGTTCCCCTGTCAGTGACCGGGCGTCGGCGATTCTTCCAGTCCACGGAGTTGAACTCGGGGTTGTAGATCGGCGGAGTTACGTCCTCAGTCCGGAAGATATCCCACATCCAGGACGGGATGTTGTCGACGGTGCGAGGGAACCGCAGCAATTGTTGTGCCCAAGTTGCGGCGTCAGAAGGCTTGGCTCCCGGGTACCAATTGCCGTTGGGCATCCGATCCAGGTGCTCCTCGTCGAAGAGATCCAACCGTCCTTCGCTCGTCGCGAAAATATGAACTTCGGCGGTGGTCCAGGTTCCTCGACCTGGAACATACGCAAGGATCCGACAATCGTCGAGCCACTTGCTAAGTGCCTCCTTCGAGTACTTGGCATCGCGTTCACGCTGCACCATCTCAGCGCCCAACTTCATGTGCCCTCGTGTGTAAGTCGACGAGGGTCGTTTAATGACAATGTCGACCACCTCGTCCATTCCCGACGCAAATCCGGTTGGGCCAAAGGCTTCACCCTGAAGCCGCTCAAGGCCATCCCTCACTAGAAGGTGACGATCAAAGTCGTATGTAGCCATTTTCTCAAGGATCCTTCAGCTCAAGAACGCTATATCCAAGCCTGCGCGTTGTTTCCGGGTCAGAATAAGGAAGATTGACGACGTCGGCCGCGGGATTCGCGGTTGCCGAAACTCTTGTATGGCTGAGCTGAAACAAATATGACGCTGGTCGGGTCTCGTATTTCTTATCCTCCGAAGAGTTTCTTTCCGATCTTGGCGAAGACGCCGGGTTCCAAGGAAGAATCGATCACGGTCGGTTCGACTGTGAAGTCAGTCCCTCTATCAGTGACCGGGCGTCGCCGGTTCTTCCAATCCACGGAATTGAACTCCGGGTTGTAGATCGGCGGAGTTACGTCCTCAGCCCGGAAGATATCCCACATCCACGGCGGGATGTTGTCCACAGTTCGCGGGTATCTCAGTAGTTGTTTGACCCATGTGGCAGCGTCCGCCGGGTGGGCACCGGGGTACCAGCGGCCATTCTCCATCTTTCGGAGGTGTTCCTCTTCAAAGACGTCCAGCCGCCCTGGCTTGTCAGGAAAGACATGAACTTCGGCCGTAGTCCAAGTTCCGAGTCCAGGACAATACGCGAGGTCACGGCACTCGTCCAGCCAATTATGGAGGGCTTCGCGGGAGAACTCATCTTTTCCACCCTTTAGCCCCCTACTAGTCCTCCGGTCTCCTTCAACCAAGTACCCATAGCCCATCGTTCTGGAACCGCGGTGAATTAAGACGTGGATGACCTCATCCGAACCATGGGCGAAGCCCTCAGGGCCATAGGCCTCATCGGACAGCCTATGCAGTCCATCGCTAACTGTTGCCACGGAACTCAGGTCGTTGATGCGCATCGCGTCTAGCCTAACTAGGGTTTGGGAAGGTTATTGAATCTTTCGAAGCTGATCTCTTCATCTCCGAACGCATAACTTAATTCCGTTGAGTCAGGTACTCCGGGTTTGTTTCCAGGAACAAGTTCCATCTCCCACTTTAGGTCCAGTTCCCGGCCTTCTTGTAGCCGTGTCTTGGCTTCATTGATGATATTCATCTCGATCTCGTGGAAGTTGACATCGTCGTTTCTCATACCTATACCGCGGTTTTGCCATGCGTGTTGTGGGAAGAGTCCGCCGCGTTCGCCGATGAAGCCCAGGGCTGAGGGGGCTGCGTGGCCGCCGTCGTAGCCGGGACCGCCGAGCCGGCCGGCTTTTAGTTGTTGCCATCCGTTGCGGTTGGCGTCGCCGACGAGGGTGGAGGTGATGTGGCCTTTGGCGGAGGCGAGGTCTCCGTTGGCGTCCATTTTGAGGGTGAAGGTGTTCTGCAATCCACCGTCGACTTGGGCGACCACGTTGTAGGTGACGTTCGGCATGGGTTTGTTCAGTTCGGGGGACCATGCGCCTTTGACCCCGGCGTAGGTATCTACCCGGGTGACGGTGCCGGTTTCATCGGTGTAGTACTTCTCGATGGTGTTTGCTTTGAGGGCGCCTGTGCTGTCTCTCATGAGGCCGCGGTGCTCGATGATGTATTCGGTGTTCGGCTTCAGGGTGGTGCGTGCGGCGAAGTTCTCTTTGCGGTAGACGGGAAAGGCGCTGTCGCCGTGCCGGTAGGTGACGGTGTTGGTGATGTTCTCCGGCGTCGGGAAGCGTTCCTCCAGGCTCGGTGTGTGGGCAGGGGAGGGGGCATCGGCGGCGGGGTTTTTGGGTGGCACGAAGGCCGGTGGGTTGTTCTCCCGGATCTTCGCGGCCTTGTTCTCGAGCAGGTCGGGGATCCCGGTTTGGATTCCGGTGCGGGTCAACAGGCCGCTAGGGTGCGGTACGACCGGGCCCGGGATGGTCGCTTCTGCTGCGCGCAGGCCGTTGGCGAGCTGTCCCATGCCGTCGGCGAGTCCATGTTTGGACGCGGTGATGGTGTCCAGGGTCCCTGTTTTGACAGTGCTGATCGCGGCCCAGCTCGCGTGGCGGGCTTGGGCCATGGTGTTGATGAGTTTAGCGGTGGTGTTGGGCATCAGGATGTCGGAGACCTTGAGGGTCAGCGAGCCGGGTTTGGCCAGGAACTCTCCGGTCGTTTTGAGGCCGTTTGCTGTTGCGCCGAGCATGGCTGAGAGATTTTGCAGGCGCGCGCTTTGCACGGTAGCGACGCTGAGTCGTTCGGCGATGGCGCCGACTTTGCTGGCCACTGCTCCGCTTTTCAGGGCCGTCCCGGCACCGTAGGAACCAACGAAGCTGGCAACGCTGAAGCTGGTCGCCCCAGCTGCCCAGTTGGGATTGGTTCCGGCTTCCTCGGCGTGGAGGAACGCCGGTCCCATGGATCCGAGCAGGTCCAGTGCTTTCTGGACTTCCGGGGCTTCTCGTTGCTTTCGTTCTTCATCCCAGGCTGACAGCGGCGTCAGGGCCAGCGTGGTCAACGCCCCTACGGCTGCACCCATGCCGGCCCAAGCTTGTTGCCTTTTGATGGGGTTGCCTGTGCCGACGAATGAGTAGACGCCGTCGATGAGTTCTATCGCTCCCGCGCCGAAGCCTTGGAGGAGGCCCAAGGTTCCGTTCGGTCGGTAGGGCACCGTTTGCTTGCCCCAAGGCTGGTCCTCTTGGGGATGTTCGATTCCAAGCGCTGTTCCTGCGTTCCAGAGAACCTCGTCGAGCCAGTTGCCGGACTTCATGTCCGGGCCTTCGGGCCGGGACGTGGTGTAGGTTTCGCCACCGGAAGCGACAGCCAGGGCGCTGGCGCAGCTGTTCTGTGCGGCGAGGTAGTCATTGTGGATGGCCTGGACCTCGGAGGCGAGACTGTCATGCCGGGCGGTGAGGTCCGCTTCGCCGGACCAGTGCTGTTGCACCCGGGTGGTGATCACTTCGTCCTTGAGCACCGTGGTCTTTTCCACGGACGTGGGGAACGCGCCGATGTCGGCGTCCAAAGCCTGGACCTTCCGTCCATACGCTTCCAGGCGCTGCTTCAGCTCACGGCACGTGGCCGAGAACGCCGCCAACGCCGTGGACGTCGATGCTCCTGCTCCTTGCACCCGCTGGGCTGAGGGCATGATGGTCCCGAACGCCGCCAGCACCGTGGGCGACTCATCTGAGGAATACGAGGAGGACAATCCCCGCCAGATAGCCGTTGAGGTCGCCACGCCGGCGAGGAAATCATCAGCGTGCTGCCGGAGCGACTGGGCCGCGGCGTCCAGGGCATTAACGTCGGGCAGAGCAAACCCACCTGTGGGGTTCAGCCCGGAAGGGCCAACATCAGCACTCATGTCAATCCTTTAGGCGTTTCATGGGCCCACTCGTGGGTGCCACAGGGGTGCGTGAATCGACCTGTCCGGCACTGCGTTGGGCAGCGGTCGCCATGGTCAGATCCCCTTGCTGGTAGAAATTCAAGGCCTGGGCGGTGGACACGATGACGTTCTCCGAGCGGCTTGCAACCTCGGTAGCGGCAGGGCCAAGCCTCAGCGTCACAACATCGTTCAGCGCAGCAAGGACCACGCCCGCATCATCCGGGATCGCCGCAGCGGCTTGTTGGAGTGCCGTGCCCATACCTTCAAGGCAGGGCTGGGCGCCTTCTACCTGGGCTGCGGTGGCCTTTATCGTCGATGACGCCGCGGTGACGTCTATGTTCCAGACAGCCATGATCGAGAAGCCGGGGGTTAGCCGATGCTCTGCACGGCGTTGCGGGCAGAGGTCGCGGCGGTGGTGGCGGTTTCGTCGTTTTGGCCCAGGGTGGTGCGGACCAGGGTGATGATGGCTTTGACTTCGTCGGCGGCGGTGTTCCAGCGGGTTTCGACGGCCTGGTATTCGGTGTCGACGCCGTCGGCGCGGAAGTCGGA
>NZ_JBHVAL010000005.1:0-224310 GCF_042667405.1 Paenarthrobacter sp. NPDC057355
GGCCCTGGTGCTTAATGACCGGTTGTTGGACGAGGTCACCTTGTAGACCGTTCCGCTTGTTGGCATTTAATGGCAATGTTTCCGGGAAACATTGCAATTAACTGCCAACTCGCGTGCTTATTTTGAAGGGAGCTCGTCCCAGTTCTGGACCAGGAAGGGCGAACCGCCGGGAGAGCACTCGCCCACGTCCGTGCCCTCCGGGGACAGTCCTCCGCCGAAAGAGAACTGCTGCCCAATGCTGATGGATTTTCCGTCGGGCAGGACCACTCCGGACTCGGTGACCTTGGTACCGCGCGGGAAGATCAGGCCCCCGAAGCGCCCGTCGGGGTAGACGCTGGCAATACATCCGCCGCCGTTGAGGCCCAAGGTTCCCCTGTTACCGGCGTCCATGTGGAAGTCCGCCGGCTCATCTTTGGCGACCGCAGCCTTGTTGCCATTACCGCCCGTGACGATTTCGGCGTCGAAAGTCGGCATGCGCCCGGTCAGCTCAGGGAGCGGCTGGTCGCTCGGGGAGCTGGTATCCGGTGCGTGATCGGGTTGCGTGGCGGCCGGGATGGGCCGTTGCGCCTGCTGCGACCATAGCGAGGACGCGAAGACACCCGCGACCACCGCGGCCGCCGCCGCCACCAAGCCAACTCCGGCGACCACCCGGCCCCGACGCCTGGCGACTGGCCGATCTTCACTGGACCCACCGACGGTGAGGAGAACCGCGTCGCTGGACATGACGGTCAGGCTCTTCTCCCGGCTCTTGGCCAGGTCTTCTTCCGTGACTGCCCGGGCGGGGTCCGCTGCGACCAGACGCCTCAGCTCTGATGATTCGTTATGGCTCATTGCTGACATCCTCTGCTGCTTGATCGGCCCGAAGCAGGTGGCCAAGTTCCTTCCGGGCCCTGTGCAGACGCATCCGGACGGCTGTGGCCGTGACATGGAGCAGCTGCGCCACTTCGGCTGACGTGAAGCCGTCCCAATAGGTCAGGAGGAGAACTTCCCGTTCTTGGGGCTTGAGGCTCGCCAGCGCCTCCCGAACCTCGTCATTGTCCGGGCCCAACAGGGAAGTCCGCTGCAGCTCCAATTGCTGCGTGAGGTTGATGGACCGGACGTTTGATCGGTTGTGGTTTCTGAGGACGTTCCGGGCAATGCCGAAGACCTCCAGCACGGACAATTCGTGATCCCGGGACTTTTCCCAGGCGATCCGAAAGACCTCGGCACACAGGTCCTCGGCTGTCGGCGGCCCCGCGGTTCGACGACGGAAGTAGCGGTAAACCTTGTCGTGGCAGGCCGCGTGGGCCGCCAGGAAACGCTGCTCCCTCGCTTGGTCCACGCGATCCCCTCGCTCCGCTTTCACGCTCATACCCGGTTAATGTCCGGCAGTCAGAAGAATGTAACGGAACTTTCAGGAAAAGCGTACGACGCCGGCACTCACCACCCGGTAAGGCGGCTGACCGACGTCGTACTTTGGTGTTAGTCGCCTACGGCGTCGCGGCCGCGGCGGACGATCAGCGGATCGGCGTCGTAAACCACCGTGGTGTCCTTGTCGGCGTAATCGAACTGGTTGAGGAAGAAACGCATGGCGTTGATGCGGGCGCGCTTCTTGTCGTTGGATTTGATCGTGATCCACGGTGCATGGTCAGAGTCCGTGTGCAGGAAAGTCTGCTCTTTTGCCTCGGTGTACTCGTCCCAACGGTCCAGCGACGCAAGGTCCATGGGTGAGAGTTTCCAGCGCCGGACGGGGTCGATCTGCCGGATCGCGAAGCGGGTACGCTGCTCTTGACGGGTCACTGAGAACCAGAATTTGGTCACGTGGATCCCGGCGTCCACCAGCATTTTCTCGAACACCGGCGCTTGCCCCATGAAGGTGTCGTATTCCTCCTCGGTGCAGAAGCCCATGACCCGCTCAACGTTTGCGCGGTTGTACCAGGAACGGTCGAACATCACGATTTCGCCGGCCGTGGGAAGGTGCTGGATGTATCGCTGGAAATACCACTGGCCCTGCTCGCGGTCGGAGGGCTTGGCCAGTGCAACAGTCCGGGCCGAACGCGGATCCAGGTGCTCGGTGAAGCGCTTGATGGTCCCGCCCTTGCCCGCCGCGTCCCTGCCCTCGAACACGATGACGTGCTTGAGGCCCAGGTCCTGGCCCCAGTACTGGAACTTCAGCAACTCAATCTGGAGGCGGTACTTCTCGATCTCATACTCGTCACGGGTCATCCGCTCTTCGTAGGGGTACCCGTCGCTCCAGGTTTCCACGGCCGATCCGCCGGGATCGATGAGTTCCGGGTCTTCCCCTTGTCCGCCGCTGATGGTGTAGCCCAATTCCACCAAGTGGTCGATGGTCTCGCGCAGGTTGTCCCTCACCCACCAGTTGTCCAACGATGTGGACAGTGGATTTGCCTCCGTCATGCGGTCCTCCTGCTCAGACGTGTAGTCCGCAGAACGCTAACAACACTTGGTGACTGGAGGGTGAACAAGCCGGCCCTCAGCTCTGGGGCCGCCGAACATCGATCCAGTAACGGCGAAAGTGCCGTCCCGTCTCGTCCGTCCGGGTATCTTCGATCACACCGCCCGCACGTTCGATGGTCCTGGCCGAGGCCACGTTCGCGTCATCGCACGTCAGCAGGACACGATCAGGCTGCTCCCGCGCCTCCAGCTGTGAACACAGGTTCTTCAGGGCCCACGACGCAGCGCCGCGCCCACGATCCGAGGGCCGCACGCCGTAGCCGATGTGGCCTCCCGAATTCAGCAGCGCCGGGGTGAGGTAGTGACGGAACGCGATGGCACCCACGTAGCGCGGGCCCTCAGTGATCCACAGATACGTGCAAGGAACGATGCCGTCGTTCTCACCCACGTACTCCGCATCCCTAAGTTGCTGGACCCAGGCAGCGAACCCTTCGCTGGTGGTGACGTCCTTCGCCATAAAGACGCCGGCCCCATCCTGATGTGCGCCTTCCCACTCAGCGTGGGACTCAAGGAACGACTGGTGGAAAGAGATATCCGGAGCAACGAGTTTGAACATGGAGAAAACCCTATACGCCCTAGCGTGCCTGTAGCGGCAGAAGACGACACGCCCGTCAAGCAATCGACAAACTTGTCATATGCATGACTTATGTCGTAGATTCATTCCGTCCATCAAGTTTATTAATCGAAGGAGTGATTCGAGTGCTTAAGATCAAGCGACTGGCAAAGCGCCGTTCCAAGCTGAACTTCGTGTTCAACTGAACAAACAGAAAAGTGGTGGGGACCACGCAACGCGTGGTCCCCACTCATCATTGGAGGCAAAAATTGGACGTCGCAACCTACTCGCTAAAACAGTCACTTCCAGTTGTGACAACAGGTACCACCGTGCACATCGGATTGGCACCACCCAATGCCATCGAAATTGAAGATGCGCCTTCCGGCCTCACCGAATTGCTGAGCTTTGCTTCTCACCCACGAACCCTCCAAGACCTGGGCAAAGAAGCCCAACTTTTGATGGGCGACGGCGCCGGGCCAATCGTCCAGGAGCTCATCGACGCTGAAGTGTTGATACCTTACAGATTCGATCTTTCGGGCCGATACAGCCGACATGACCTCTACTTTGAGCTTGCACACGGCACGGGTCCCGGGGCGAGCGAACAACTGCACAACCGAACCGTGGCACTCATCGGCGTGGGCGGCATCGGAACCAATGTGGCCATGCAATTGGCCACAGCAGGGGTAGGTTCGATCATCCTTGTCGATGGCGACACCGTCGAAGAAAGCAACCTCACCCGGCAATATCTCTTCACAGCCGCGGACGTTGGCACTCCCAAGATCAAGGCTGCTGCGGAGAACCTTCTGCTTCGGGCGCCCAGCATCACGGCCAATGAAGTTTCAGCAATGATCTCGGGCGTTGATGATCTCCTGCCTGTATTCCAAGAATCGGATTTTGTGGTGGTTTCCGCGGACACTCCCCAGGAGGTTCTTGAGTGGTCCAACGAAGCCTCCATAGTCACCGGCACGCCCTTCACCTGCGCCGGGTACCAGGACACCCGCGGCGTGGTGGGCCCAGTGGTCAGGCCGGGCGAAACCCCGTGCCTCCTCTGCGCCGCGACGGACAACGATGGTCGGTCAAACTCTGCCGCGTCACTTTCCACCACCAACCTCAATAACTCCTACCAGGCTCCCAGCTTCGGCCCCTTGAACTCCATCGTGGCCTCCGTTGCGGCCATGGAGGTGTTCCGCTATCTTCTGACCGGCTCCACCAACCTCGATGGGAGAAGGCTGGTGTTTGACTCCTTGGAGTTGTCATCTGATTTTGAGGATTTTGCCAAGAATGACCACTGTGCCGCGTGCGGCTAGAAGCAGCAGGGCATTCGCCGCCCTCGCGGGCGCCTACACGGCCGCGTCACTCCTTGCGACCGTCGCCAACAAAAACTTCTGGCCAATCGCGTCGAACAATATGTTCAACGCGAAGTTCGGGGACCGGGTCTCACGCTTCGCCGTCGAATTTCACCATGCAGACGGAACAATGGTGGCCGCCGGACCCGCAAACTGCCTTCCCACGCAGTTCTTCCGGGCCGGGGCCGTGTTCGCCCGTATCTTCATGGCAGAGGAGGAACGTCCCAAACACGTTCTTTGCCTGCGTATCATCCGGCGGCTCCAGGGGAGCAGCTGGCGGGCCTTTGACGAAGTCCGCGCTCCAATCCAGCTACCGGACGTTCCGCTAACCCGGATGGAGGTGTGGGTAGAAACCACGGTTCGGGGAATGCCTGGGGAAAGAGAGGTGGTGTACACCTATGTCCCGCAATCTTCGCATGAGCCCTGCTAGGAAACGGCAATTACGAACCGCCGGAGTTTGGATGGTCGCCGCGTTGGCAGCGACGCTTCGTCCGGGCCCCGCCGCTGCCCGGGATTACAGGGCGGCGGTTGCTTCGACGGACTTGGGCGCAGGTGCTGGTCCAGAGGAACGCAAATCGTGGATGACCCGGCGCGCGGCAGCTGGCCTGTTCCTGGCGACCGCGGGCGCAAGTGAGTTGTACGGCAGGCCGGGGGCAGCGCACTTGCCCTGGGTTCGGCGAGCAGCGTTGGGATTGTTCCTCGGGACTCGTGCCGCGGATGCCCGTTCACTTCCAGGGCGATGGTCTTACGACACGTTTATCGAGGCCGTACTCCTTACGCACCAACTACCCATACCGGCAAACAGCCAGCTAGCCGACCTGCCGCTCTCCGTCTCGCGCGTCGCACTGTACTTGCCCTATACGCAGGCCGGGTTGTCGAAGCTGATTCACGGCTACGACGCCTGGGTACGGCTCGGCGACGCAAACCTCATATACCACTCGCATTTGAACGCATCGGATGAACACCCATTTGCGCAAGAGAAATTCGCGGTTCCAGTTCGGATCCTGACACGCGCAATTCCATTTCTCGAATTGGCCGCACTTCCTCTTGCGCTCATTCTCCCCGGCAAATGGCGACTGGTGCTCCCATGCTGCACAACCCTATTCCACTTTGCTATCGCCAGGACTTGGAACATCAGTTTTTGGCAGGCACCCGCTTTGCAGTGGCTTATGAGTTCAGTGGAACAACAAACCGACCTTTCAACCATATTCCATGCATCCCGAGGTGAATAAATTGTCAGTGGCAAAGCCGTGGCAGAGACGTCTGCATCTGACGGGCATGTGGGTGAATTCGCTCGGTGGCGGCGCCTACAACATCGCCCTGCCGCTCATCGTCCTCCAGACAAGTGGCAGCCTCGCCCAAATGTCCATAGTCGCCGTAGCTTCACAACTCCCCAAGGCCTTCCCGGGAGTGCTGATCGGCGGACTGGCCGATCGGATGTCGCCCCGCACCATGACCCACATTGGCTATTGGGGTCAGGCAACGGTCGTAGCCGCAATGGCCCTGCTCATCGGCCCGTGGCACACACCTTTTTGGGTTCTGGTGCTGGGCGCGTTCCTGCGCGGCAGCCTGGACATGTTCGCGAGAACAGCCACGTTCGTGGCGATTCCGAAAATGTACGGAGAGGGCACCGCCAAGTTCAATGCATCAGTCTCCACTGCGTGGACTTCGGCCTCCATTGTGGGTCCAGCCATCGGCGGCGCTCTCAGCGCGGTATGGGGTCCATGGTGGTTACTGGCCGTGGACGCAGTCTCCTTCACCGTCATCGCTATGATCATGAACTTCCTGCCTTGGCCGGACCGCCCCGCCAGCCGGCCTGACCGCGCCGGCTTCTTCAAGGATCTTTCGGCCGGGTATCGGAGACTCTCGCAGGTCAACGGTTGGTGGCGCTTTGCCGGCACCGTAGTCCTCATCGGCTTCTTGTCCGCCCCGTTGTCAACGCTTGCAATCTTTCAGACATCTGTTGGCCTGGGTGGCTCAACAACAGAAGTCGGGATTGTTGGGGCGTCCGCTGCTGCTGGTTTGTTCTGCGGATCCCTGTTGTCCGGCGTGGTCTCGGACTGGCGCCCAAACCTCCTCATGCAACGGTCGTCCTGGCTCATGGCGGCAGGATCGCTCCTGTTCTTCATCCCTTCATGGATCTCCATAGCCACGGCACTTTTCCTTGTCTGCACAGGAGGGATCGCCTGGACTGTGGGGCGCACGTCCCTGATCCACCAACAGATACCCCCGTCCGACCTTGGCAAGACAATGACGGCCGTCCAATTCCTGGAAACGGTGTCCAGCCCCCTAAGCCTGGCGGTTGCCACCTATCTCATGGGAGTCTCGCCCTTTATGGCCTTCAGCTCGATACTCCTCGCGGCGCTCCTTTCGGGATTCCTGGCCCTGAACTCCAACTCCATACTGAGTCCCCGGGAGCCTGAAGCCGAGGTCAAGCAGAGCGAGCCTGTGCGATAGAAGGCAATCTCCGGCGTCAACCCGGGGCGCTAACGGGTGGGCTTACACCACCGGCGAGTTCATCAGGGCCACGGTGATGAGCAGGGCAATACCGAACATCGGCAGGCAGAGGATCACGTTGGTCCGGCGGTTGTCCCGCATCACGGCGACGAACTCGCGAAGGAACGCGCTGGGCACGAAATACCTGGCCGTTGGGGCACCGACCACCTCAGCACTGATCTTCTGCCGGCGCGACAGGAGCGCAGCGCGGAGCACGTGGTAGTTGTTGGTGCACACCAGCAACGGACCCTTGATTCCCTTCTCAGCCAGCAGCGCCACGGAATAGGCCAGGTTCTCGCGGGTTGTGGTGGCTTTGTTCTCCTCCAAGACGTCAGCGGCAGCTGCCCCCTTCGCCACCAGGTACTCCTTCATCGCAGTGGACTCGGGCCGGGGTTCGTCCGGGCCTTGGCCCCCGGAAGGTACCAAAACGGGCCTGACCGGTGTGACGCCGTCGTAAATTTCCAGGGCCTTGTTCAAGCGCGCGGCGAGCAAGGGCGGGACGTTGCCGTCGATCAGGCCCGACCCCAGGACGACGACGGCGGCCGGGTTCGGGCTGTAGCGCATCCTGGAATACACCATCGCGTAGCCCAGGAAGACAACGAAAGCGCAACCCAAGTAGGCGCAGAGGAAGAACGCCAGGGCTGCGATACCGGCCAGGACCGGCTGCCCACTCAGCACGAAAAGGAAAGCGACCACAGGGGCCAGGAACACGGTCAAACCGACGGCGATCGGCAGGAAGCTGGTGATCCCGGGCCCTTCCCTTCGGACCATCGTGACGCCGTTCGCGATCAGGAAGGCGGCGAAGACGAAGATACTCACGACCGGTACGACGACAACCAACAGGTTCAGCCACTCGAACCATGGGTTCAGGTCGATCAGGAAGTCCAGGAGCGCCTGCAGCAGGAACCAGGCCGCCACCAAAAGGAAGACGCCGTTGCGGAGTCGTCGGCGGTCCGACTGGTAGGAGGCCAGGAAAAACCCCGCAAAGATAAGGCCAAGGACCAGGTTCAGCATGGTCCAAGCCTATTCGGTGTGGTGACGGCGGCGATGGCAGAGCTGCGTGGCCCTGGCGACGCTCGATTCTGGCCGGCACCGACCGGTGGTCAACATCATCCGGCTAGCCGTCAAGTCGGACGGTGCCGGCGGAACTACCGGCCCTCTTCAACCTGCCGGGCGAAGTCGTTCAGGGCTCCGGCCACAGCTTCCGGGTGGCTCAATGGGGCGTAGTGACCGCCAGCGATCTCAACGGGTTCGGCGCCCAGCCGGTCGCGGATAAGGCTCCGCATGAACGACGGTGGGAAGAACAGATCGTCGCGGCACAAAATACCCAAGGTTGGAACGTCCAATTGCTTCCCTGGCCAAGGTGCTGCCATCCAGGCCCCTTGCTGGTCGCGCTCATGGTCCGCGGCCTCGCGGGCCAAGTCTTCGGGTACCAGGTTGAAGTATGGCTCTTCGGGAATGGTTTCCCGGTCATGCCCTGAGTTGGTCCACCAGTCACCGAAAGTCTCCCCGGGCAGGGGGATCATCGCGGAGAGAAACACCAACCCATCCGAGTTGAGCGTCTCGCACACCAACGGCGCCGTGAAACCGCCCAACGAGTGCCCCACCACAATGGTGTTCCGGGCATCGCCGACTGCTTCCGTCACTGCACGGGTGTAGTCCTCGAGTCCCGCCCCGGCATCTTCGATGGGCAAATCGACGGCCACCACACGATGTCCCGAGGCTTCAAGGACCGGGCTGACCAGATGCCAGTCCCACGCACTGGAACCGCCACCGTGAATCAGAACGAAAACCGCCATGTCGCACCTTTCAAATGACCTTGTGTGCCGTCACCAACGTGTCCGGCTCACTCTGAACCACGCCCGCGGAAGTTTCAACCGGTAGCCCGTTCCGGATCCAATACTCGATGCCGCCGATCATCTCCTTGACTGAATAGCCCAGCTCCGCGAAGGCGAGGGCAGCGAACGTACTGCCATTGCAGCCCGGCCCCCAGGAGTACACCACCGCCTGCGAACCCGCCGGGACAAGCCCAGGGGCCAGCTCAGGAATACTGGCGGTCGGGATATGTACCGCACCGGGAATATGTCCGTGGTCCCAAGAAGACCGACGGCGGGTATCCACAACCACCAAGGAACCCGGTTCGGACGCAGCCACCTCCATGACGTCGATTTCGCATTGAAGCTTGGCCCGGAAGAACTCTGCGGCGCTCATGCTCATGCGAGTTTCGCCAGCTTCGCGGACGCCCGGCGCGAACCGAGCTTGGCGGAAATCCGGAGGCTGGTCTCAGCCGCCATCGGCCCTACTTCCCGAACCCGTTTGGCGGTCATCCGGGAAGACAGCGAAGATACCGAAAGTGCAGCCACCACGTGGTCGTCATGGCCGAAGATGGGCGCCGCGACACAGCGCACCTCCGGCTCGTTCTCCCGGTCGTCGATGGAATAGCCGCGCCGCCGGATAGCTTCGAAGTCGGCGCGCAACAGCGCCGGATCCGTGATGGTCTTCTCGGTGAGTGGCACCAGGCTGCCGGCCAGGATGGGACCCACCACTTCTTCCGGGCTGAAAGCCAACATGGCCTTGCCGACTGCCGTGCAGTAAGCCGGCATGGTGGCGCCAACCCGCGAGGCCATGCGCACCGTGGCCTCGTCTTCCACCTTGTCCAGATAGACCACGTCATGCCCGGAAAGCACCACCAGATGGCAGGTGCTTTCGGTAGCACGCATAAGGCTGCGGAGTTCACCGTTGGCAACGCTGCGCAGATCCACCCGGTCCAGGTAGGACTGCCCCAACCTCAAGCAGCCGTGTCCCAGGCGGAACTTGCCGGTCTCGTGATCACGCTCCAGCAGGTTCTCTTCGAGCAATGGCGCAGCCAGGCGCAACAAGGTGCTCTTGTTCAATCCGGAGAGCCGGGTGAGCTCTACAAGCGCCAGCCCATCCCCATTGCCCGGTTCCTCGGCCACCACCGTCAATAAAGCCAGTGCTTTGCGAAGTGACGCCGAGGAATTACGGGCGTCCTTGCCTTCAGTAGTCACTCAGTTCCTCACGAGCTGCTCGGCGTCGTAATCACGTTTCCAACCCTCGACCCCCGGCCGCTGCTGCCAGGGTGCTGGACCGGACAACGGCCGGTATTCCACACCCATGGCCTCGAGCCGGGCCAGATGTGCACCTGTGAGCCGGGTCAGGAACTCATCGTAGTCCCGGCCCTCAGGGTTGGACCAGAACACCTCCGAGATGGCGCTCAGGCGCGGGAAGGCCGCGAACTGCACGCGGCGGGGCGAGTCCAGGTGCTCGGTCCAGATGTTCGCCTGGGCGCCCAGCAAACGTCCCGGCCATCCCTCCGCGGAAAGACCAGGCAGCGGATCGAACTCGTAGACGGCCTGCAGGGTGGTCACGAACCCGACCGGTACCGGCTCGTCGTCGCCGTCGGCCTGCCTGTGGTCGAGGTAAAGCTTGTGCTCAGGGCACATCACTACGTCGTAACCCTTGCGGAGGGCATCAATCCCTCCCTCATACCCACGCCACGAGGCCACGAGCGCGCCGTCCGGAAGTCCGCCGTCGCCGATTTCGTCCCACACGGACGTTGCGCGGCCGTGGCCCTTGAGGTGCAGCGCGAGCTGCCCTACGAACCAGCTGTGCAGGCCCGAGACATCGTCCAGGCCAAGCGACTCCGCCTTGCCACGCGCAGCGGTACTGGACTGCCACTGGGTGAGCGGAACTTCGTCGCCGCCCAGGCTTATCCACGGGGAGGGGAAGATCTCCACGACCTCGTCCAGGACGTTCCGGTAGAACTCCAGCGAGGTTTCGGAGACGGCAAGGACCGTCTCATTGATACCCCAGCGCGTCCATACCTCCACAGGTTCCGCACCCTCTGCCTGGCCCTCGCCCAGCTCCGGGTACGCCGCGATGGCGGCCTGGCTGTGTCCTGGAACGTCTATCTCCGGGATGACGGTGATGTGCCGCTCAGCGGCGAACGCCACGATCTCCCTGAGGTCGTCCTGCGTGTAGAAACCACCGTGCGGCCGACCATCGAAAACGCCCGCACGCCAGGACCCAAGGGACGATTCCCGGCGCCACGCACCGGTTTCCGTCAGCTTGGGATAGCGGTTGATCTGGATCCGCCAACCCTGATCGTCGGTCAGGTGCAAGTGCAGGACGTTGAGTTTGTGCATGGCCATGACGTCGATGAACCGGAGCAGGTTGTCCTTGGGCATGAAGTGGCGTGCGACGTCCAGCATCGTTCCGCGGTAACCAAACCGTGGCTTGTCCTCCACAGAAACCCGGGGAACCGACCAGATCGAACCGACCGCAGACTGGCGGAATGCTCTTGGTCCCAGCAACTGCAGAAGAGTCTGCGCAGCGTAGAACGCGCCCGCGGGCCCACCGGCAGAAATTACGACGGCGTCACCCACCTCCAGGCGGTACGCCTCGGCGTCGAGCTTCGGGTCCAGCAGGAAGCGGACCTGGGCGTCGGCGGTGGCTGCGGGAGCCAGGTCCCAGCCGGTGGCGGCGCCCAAAGAACGGGCCAACCAGCGGCGGGGACCGCCCAGTTCAGGGTCGGCACCCAAGGTCGTACCGGCGTCGAGCGTCAACCCGCCTGTCCCCGCCGAGAAGGACCACGGCGCCGGGACCAACTGGTGGAGCGCGCTCATCCCTTCACCGCCCCGGCGAGACCGGACACGAGCTTGCGCTGGACGGCGATGAAGAAGATCAGCACCGGGATGGTCATGATGACGGAGCCGGCCATGATGGCACCCCAGTCGTTTTGGTCGGGCTTGAAGAACGTCAGCAGCGCCATGGGCAATGTCTGGTTCTCCTGGGCCGAAATAATGAACGTCTTGGCGAACAGGAAGTCGTTCCATGTGGAGATGAAGGAGAACACCGAGCACGCAACCACCCCCGGCGCCACCAGCGGGAACAGGATGGAACGCACAAAACGGAAGCTGCTGGCTCCGTCCAGGCGGGCGGCCTCTTCCACCTCCACCGGAACAGCGGCCACAAACCCGCGCAGCATCCAGATCGCGAACGGAATGCTGAAGCCAACATGGACCAGCACCAGTGAACCCAGTTGGTTCAGGCCCACCAGCGGAATGGCCTCGCCGGCGTTGCGGAGCAGGAAGAACAGCGGAATGGTAAGCGCCTCCACGGGCACCATCTGCGAAACAAGGATGATGATCAGCAGCTTGGTGCGCATCTTGAAGTCGTAGCGCGTCAGGGCCACAGCCGCGAGGAACGCCAGGACGGTGGACAGGACCACCACGATCATCGCCACAATCACGCTGTTCAGGAAGTACTGGCCAAAGTTGTTCACGCCCAGCACGCGCCCGAACGAGTCCAGCGACGGTTCAAGGGTGAACGGTGCCGCATCCCCGGCGTCGAGGGCGGTTTTGGGCTTGAGCGCGGACAACACCATCCAGAACAGCGGGAAGGCAACCATCAGCGCTATGACGATCGCCGCGGCGTCGGCGCCGAAGCGTCGCTTGCCGTTCTTGCGGAACTTCTGCGGGTTTTCTGCCGCTGCCTGCGGCGCAAGCGGTGAAACGTCGACGGCGGTCACAGGGCTTCTCCTGTTCGCTTGAGGATGCGGAGGTAGACGAGGGTGATGACCATCAGCAGGGCGGTCATGATGACGCCAAGGGCTGAACCGAGTCCGTACAGGCTTGCGGCGAATGCCTGCTGGTAGCCGTACACGTTCAGGACCAGGTTCTGGCCCGCGATGCCGCCTCCGTTGGTCATGATGTAGATCTGCGAGAAGATCTTGAAGTTCCAGATGATGGACTGGATGGTCACCACGATCACGATCGGACGGAGCATCGGCAGCATGATGCTCCGGGCGATGCGGGGCATGGATGCGCCGTCGATCCTTGCGGCTTCGATGACCTCCGTCGGAATCGCCTGGATGCCCGCGTAGACGGTAACCAGTACGAACGGGAATGAGCACCACACCACTTCGCTGGCTACCAGCCCGAAGGCCGACCATTTGTCGTAGGTCCAGGAGTAGCCCTGGAACTGCGTCAGCCCGATGGCCACCAGCGTCTTGTTCACCAAGCCCAAGGTGGGCTCGAACAAGAACAGCCACACAGCGCTGCCTGTAACTGCAGGGGTTGCCCATGCGCCGAGCGAGACCACAAAAAGCACGGAACGGACCCACGGACGGAGCCTGGTTGCCAGCACCGCAAGTGAACTGCCCACCAACAACGTGAAGACCACGCAGGCGGTAGCGAAGACCACGGTGTTGCCCAGGACAGTCCAGAACTGCGGATCGGCGAAGAGCTTCTGGTAGTTCTCCAACCCCACGAATTTCAGGGGTGCTTTTCCACTGACCTGGGCCTGCCGGTAGTCATACAGGGAGACGTTGATCAGTTGGAAGATCGGATAGCCCAGCAGCGCAATCAGGACTATGAACGCCGGTGCGAGGTAGAGCCAAGGTTCCAGACGCCCCCGACGGCGGGAGGCGAGTGCCGCCGTCGTCGGGCCCTTGCGTGGTGCGCGTCCTTGGGACGCTTCGGGCAGTACCGGGGTGACGGCTGTCATGATGCGCCTTCGGTTGGTGATGGGCAGCAGGGCATTACTTGGACCCGAACGCGGCGTTCATGGCGTCAGCGGCCTCGCTGGTTGCAGCGTTCACATCGGCCTTGCCTGTAACCACCTTCTGGTACATGCCCGTGAAGACGCCCTGGGCATCGATGGTGGACCAGTTTTCGGTAACCGGGACAAACTTGGTTCCGGCGCCCAATGTGTTGATGAAGGGCTCAACCTGCTTGTTGTTTTCGGCCACCGACTTCTGGACATCTGTGAAGGTGGGGAGGTTGCCCATGGAGTCGAACATCTTTTGCTGGTACTTCTTGCTGGCCAGCAGCTTCACGAAGTCGGCTGCGAGAGTGCGGCGTTCGCTGCTGTTGAAGACGCCCAGGTTGTTGCCGCCGGCGAAAGCGGGCGCAATGGAACCTGCAGTCTTGCCGGGAACCGGAACCACGGCGAACTTGTCCTTGATGGCACTGGCAGCAACGGCCTTGTAGTTGAAGTCGCCGCCGATGGTCATGGCCGACTTTCCCGCGATGAACTGCTGGACACTGGCGTTTCCGCCGAATTCCGCACAGGTCTGGGCCGGGCAAATATCGTCCTTCAGGAGCCGGGTGTAGGCTGCCACGCCTTCACGGGACTGGGCCGAGTCCAAACCGGAAACGAACTTGTCGCCTTCCTTGGTGGCGATCTCCCCGCCGTTTGCCCACAGGTAGGGCATGGCAGAGAACTGTGCCGCTCCACCCACGGAGATTCCCAGCATGCCGGGGTTCGCTGCGCGCACGGCCCGGGCAACCGTCTCTACCTCGTCCAGGGTCTTGGGGACCGCAAGACCCAGCTGCTGCAGGAGATCCGTGCGGTAATAGAGGGCGCGAACGCCGACGAACCACGGCACCCCATAGTTCTTGCCGTCGATTTCAGTGGTGGCCAGGATTTTCGGGTCAAGGTCCTTTGCTTCGCCCCAGGACTTGATGTCCCCGGTAACATCGGCAAGGCCGCCGGACGCCACATAGCTGGCCAGGTCCGTGTTGCCGAACTCGGCCACATCCGGCGCACTGGACGGATCATTGAACGCGGCCTTGAACCGTTCGGCCCGGCTGTCTACGGGAATGTACTGGACGTCGATCTTGGCACCACTGTGTGCCGCCTCGAATTCAGTAACGGCTTCCTTGACCACTGCTGACTTGGGGTCCTGGTTGACCTCGGAGAAGAGCCACACGCGGACAGTGCCTGTCTGCTCATCCGAGCTGGAGGCTGCGTTGTTCGAGGTAGGCGGAGCGCAAGCGGTCAATGCGAGCGCTGCGATGGCAATTGCCGCGGCGGAGCGTGCGAGTTTCAAGTGTCCTCCATGGAGAAAAGTTGGGTTCCGCGGGATTTCCCCCTCCGCGGCTATGAGACCAAACACTATGAACGCGCGGGTGTGGGCGGAAGCACATTTACACAAAGGTTTGCATTGCAAAACAAGAATCCGCTTTTTTGCTGTTTTGGTCTATACCAAGTGGTTTTCTTGATACCCCCTGGGGGTACTTGACTCCATACCCCCTTGGGGTATAGCTTGGGGCCATGAACACGCCAGACCTGAGCATGAGCCATCAGGATGCACCAGTCATCGAGGTGGACCTCGAGCCCTCTGCATCCCATGGGTACACCAGCAACAAGGACGCGTACCTCAAACGGCTCAAACGCATTGAAGGGCAGGTTCGCGGCATTGCCCGCATGGTGGAGGAGGACAAATACTGCATCGACATCCTCACGCAGGTCGCTGCTGCCACCAAGGCCCTCCACGCCGTGAGCCTGGGACTCGTTGAGGAGCATATCGGCCACTGTGTGGTAGGTGCTGCCTCCGAGCCCGACCCCCAAACCCGCGCCGAACAAATCGACGCCAAAGTCAAGGAGGCCACCGATGCCATCGGGCGCCTGCTGCGGTAGCGGTAACTCCGCCACTCACCACACCATCCAACTCACCACCAAGGAGCACTCCATGAGCCAGACCATCCAGACCAACGTCAACGTATCCGGCATGACCTGCGGCCACTGTGTCTCCAGCGTGAGCGAAGAACTCGAAGCGCTCGGCGGCGTCCAGGACGTCGCGGTGGACCTCAACCCCGGCGGTTTGTCCACTGTCACCATCACATCCACCCAGGAGCTGTCGCCGTCGGAAATTGGCGAAGCCGTGGCAGAAGCCGGCTACGTGGTGGTAGCCAACGAAGCCTAGGGGGTTCTCTTGAGTAACCAGGAGACCTTCAACCAACCCGCACAAAGGGTGATCGAGCTGGACATCGAGGGCATGACCTGCGCCTCATGCGTCAATCGAGTGGAACGGAAACTGGGCAAACTCGAAGGCGTCGAGGCAAGCGTCAACCTCCCCCTCGAATCCGCGCACGTCACGGTCCCCGCAAACGTTACAGACCAGCAAATCGTGGACACCGTGAACGCAACGGGATACAAGGCGACGCTGAGGCAAGCCCCTGCACGCCACTCCCGCCCGGCCGCAGATGATCACGGTCATGGGCATGAGCATGAGCATCACGAGGCCGGGCCAGCTCACCAGGAACACGACGAACACGCCGGCCATGAAAACCACATGGATCACGGCCCCTCGGCTTCGACACTACGGCCGCGGTTGATCCTGTCCGCCGTCCTGACTTTTCCCGTTTTCGCGATCTCCATGATTCCGGCCCTGCAGTTCGCCAACTGGGGCTGGGTTGTCGGTGCACTGGCACTACCGGTGGTGAGCTGGGCCGCCTGGCCGTTCCACCGGGCCGCTGCCATCAACGCCCGGCATTTCGCATCCACCATGGACACCCTTGTCTCCATCGGCGTCATTGCGGCCTACCTTTACTCGGCATGGCAGTTGTTCGCGGACCCACGCATGACAGAGCACCCCGGCATGGAAAGCATGGCGGGCGGCGGGCTGTATTTCGAGGTCGCAGCCGTGGTCACCACGTTCCTGCTGCTGGGCCGCTATCTCGAAGCCAACGCCAAAGCCAAAGCAGGCAATGCCCTGAAGGCCCTGCTCAATCTGGGCGCCAAGGATGCAACAATCCTGGTGGACGGCGTGGAGAAGAAGATTCCCGCCGAGCAACTCCTGGTTGACGATGTGTTCGTCGTTCGTCCCGGTGAGAAGATCGCCACCGACGGCGTGGTGCTCGATGGCGCATCGGCTGTGGACGCATCCCTGGTGACCGGAGAATCCGTCCCTGTTGAAGTTGGACCGGGCAGCACAGTAACAGGTGCCACCATCAACACATCCGGGCGATTGCTGGTCCGGGCCACGCGCGTCGGATCAGACACCACGCTGGCCCAGATGGGACGCCTGGTCAGCGAAGCCCAGACCGGCAAAGCTCCCATCGCCCGGCTGGCGGACCGGATCAGTTCGGTGTTCGTCCCCATCGTGCTGGTCATCGCCCTGATCACTTTCCTGCTTTGGCTGTTCTTCTCCGGCGACCTCAACGCTGCCTTCACAGCTGCCGTTGCAGTCCTGGTGATCGCTTGCCCCTGTGCCCTGGGCCTGGCCACCCCGGTTGGCCTGCTGACCGGAACGGGCCGTGGTGCCCAGCTGGGTATCCTCATCAAGGGCCCGCAGGTGCTGGAAGACACTCGTCACGTGGATACCATCCTGCTGGATAAGACTGGCACGGTAACCAGCGGCAAGCTGGCCGTGGACCACACAGTCGCCCTCAACGGGCACTCCCCCGCTTCCGTGCTCACCTTGGCCGGGGCCGTCGAGTCAGCATCGGAACACCCGATCGCCCACGCCATTGCGGCGGCGGCGAAGGAAGCCACGCACGACGCCGGAAAGTTGCCCGCCGTCGAAGGCTTCAGTTCGGCGCCAGGCGGCGGAGTACGGGGAAGCGTTGCGCTGGACGGCAGCGCGAGGACCGTAGTTGTGGGCCGTTCGGGATGGTTGGAGGAAAATGGCATCTCCATCGGATCGGACCACCGCGATATCCTCGCGGCCCAGGAGAATGGGGGCGCCACCTCGATCTGGGTGGCCGTTGATGGCGAACCGGCCGGCATTGTGAGCCTCCGGGACACCATCAAACCCGGCTCGGCGGCGGCCATCGCGAGGCTGAAGGAACTCGGTATCCGTCCCATCCTGCTGACCGGAGACAACGCCGCAGTGGCCGCCCAAGTGGCTGCCGCCGTCGGAATTGCGCCTGAAGATGTGTTCGCCGGGGTGCTGCCGGAAGGCAAGGTGGACGCCGTCCGGAAGCTTCAGGAAGCGGGGTCCACGGTCGCCATGGCCGGCGACGGCGTCAACGACGCCGCGGCCCTGGCCCAGTCGGACCTGGGAATCGCGATGGGTTCCGGCACGGACGTTGCCATCGAGGCCTCGGACCTGACAGTGATGGGCAGCGATCTGGGTCAACTGGTGCAGGCGATCGAGCTGTCCCGGAAGACGCTGTCCACCATCAAAACCAACCTGTTCTGGGCGTTCTTCTACAACGCGATCGGCATTCCCGTCGCTGCCCTCGGGCTCTTGAATCCGATGATCGCGGGCGCGGCGATGGCGGCCAGCTCAGTGCTGGTGGTGGCCAACTCGCTGAGGCTGCGCTCGTTCGGCAAGTAGCGCGGGGAGGAGGCCCGGGCTATGCGGTTCCGAAGCGGACTGCGGCCCGGGCCTTCGCCTTGGCCGCTTCCTCGTCACGGTTCTTCGCAGGGCCGTGGCTTACCAACGAGTCCAGGAGATGCTGCGTAATATGCGCGATCTCGTGGACAGCCTCGGCGAAGGCTTCCTCGTTGGCCTTTGAAGGCTTGGTGGATCCGCTGATCTTGCGCACATATTGGAGGGCAGCGGCCTCCACTTCCTCGCTGGTGGCATGCGGTTCGAAGTTATGCAAAGTCCTGATATTCCGGCACATAGCCCCATGCTAACCATGGGCAGTGCTGCATGGGGAGGGGTGCCCATCGACGCGATTACGATTCACGGGATAGGTTTTAGCTATTGGATCTTCCGGATGAGCCGGAGGCCGCTGGGGATGCCGAAGAGCTCGGGTCCGAACAAATGAAGGAGAATCTCATGGCTATTTGGGGTGCAGATGTTGATCAGCTTCGTCAGCTCGGTAACAAGCTGAAGGCAGGCGCTGAGCACATCGAGCAGCAGCGTTCACAGCTGAAGGGTGCTCTCGACGGCACCGACTGGAAGGGCCCGGACGCTGACAAGTTCCGCGGCGAGTGGGACAGCCAGCACGCTTCCAACCTGAAGAAGGTTGCCGACGCTCTTCGTGAAGCTGGCGACCGCGCTCAGAAGAACGCAGAGCAGCAGCAGCAGGCCTCCAACTAAGACAGTTGGAAAAATGCCCGGACGCACAAGCGTCCGGGCATTTTTGCGTCTATTCGAAACCCTGAATTACCTGCCTTCGGCGGCCGGCCCCGAGGGGACAGGCTCGACGTCATTCGGGTGATCCAAGGCCCGGGCGCCAGCGGCCCGGCGGTCTCCGCGCAGTTCGTCCACGCGGACCAGGACAACGCCGCCCACAATCAGGAGCCCACCCAGCAGCTGGATCGGGCCTGGCAGTTCGCCCAACAGCAACCACGCCCAGATCACCGCGAACAGCACTTCCGTCAGTGACACAAAAGAGGCCACCTTGGAACCCAGGCTGCGCGCGGCCATGATTCCCGATACGTAGGCCAGCACGGTTGCCAGGATGATCAAACCGACGGCGGACACCCACCACGGCACGGTCCACGGACCCAGCGTTGTGTCTGCGGTACTGAACGTCATGGGAAGCAAGCCCAACCCGCCCACGAGCCACATCACCACGGCGCCCACCAGCAATCCACCCGAGGCCAGCACCAGCGGAGGAAGGGTGTCATTCTCCTTGGCTGTGATGAAGAAATAGATCACCAGGCACACGGCAGCCGCCATGCCCCACAGGACACCGACGAAGTCCACCTTCACTGCGCCTGTCAGGTCGAGCACCAGGACCAGGCCGCCGAGCGAAAGCAGCGCGCCGGCAGCGGTCAGTGCACGCGGTCTGCGGCGGGTGGAGATCCACAGCCACAGCACGATCATCACCGGGGCCAGGTATTCCAGAAGAAGCGCGACGCCAACGGACAAGCGGGCTACCGCATTGAAATAGAAGAGCTGGCAGCCGGCGACTCCGATGAGGCCGAAAAGCAGGATAGTGAGCCAGTTTTCCTTGAGCTGGTGCCAGCGTCCACGAAGAACCACGACGGCGGGAATCGCCAGGATCAGCGCGGCACCTGTGAGGCGCACGGCTACTGCGGCACCGGGTGACCATCCGGTTTCCAGCATCGATTTGGCGAAGGAGCCTGAGGTGCCGAACACGGCGGAAGAAAAGAGTGCGATGCCGAGTCCTGATGCCAGGAAATTCTTTGCATCAGTCTTCGTCATTGGAGCTGACACAGCAGCCTCCTGTCAGGAGTAAAGTGGGCTTATGGTCATGACATTACTCCCCGAACATGTAAGGAGTCAAAGTGCTTTTTGCGCCTGACACCGAGGTTGCCCTCCGCAGCGTGGTCAACCTGATCAATACAGCAGCCAACGGGCAGGAACTGCTGACCTCCCTGGATGACCTCAACGCGTTCCTGGCCGCCGAGGAGTTCACCGGCTCCCGCGTCAATTCCGCGGACGAACTGAACAGCATCAAGCGCCTTCGCAGCGAACTCGCAGCACTCTGGAGCTCCGACGAGGACACCGCCGCCAAATCCGTCAACAAGCTCCTTCTCGATGCCAAGGCGCTCCCCCAACTGGTCAAACACGACCATTGGGACTGGCACCTTCACGCCACCACCCCCGAGGCCCCGTTAGCGGACCGCATGGGAACCGAAGCGGCGATGGCGATCATCGACGTGATCCGCAGCAAAGAGATGGAACGCATGCGGGTATGTGCCGCGGATGACTGCGACGCCGTGGTCCTTGACCTTAGCCGCAACCGATCCAAGCTGTACTGCGACACAGGTAATTGCGCCAACCGAACCCACGTCGCAGCGTACCGGGCACGCAAGGCCGCCGAAGGCGAGTAACCAAACTCCACCCACCAAAAAAGCGCTCCCCCAAGCAAAGTGGGGAAGCGCTGGAAGGTTAGCGGCCGGCGTCGGGCGTTTCAGGCTCGTCGGGCGACTCCGGAGCGGGCGATCCACCGTGCGGACGCTTGGAGCTGAGGTTTACCCCTGAACCCTTGCCTAGGTGGTCGGCGTTTTCCTTGTAGCTCATGGACAGCATGGCTGCCACAACGAGGCTCACGATGAAGGCGATGCCGGCGCCGGTGAAGGCGAGGTCGAACCGGGGAGTCCGCGCACTACCGCCTGAAGCGAAGATCAGCACGGCAAAGAAAGCCAGCACTGCGAAGAAGGCGGAGAACATGAGGGGTCCCTTGACCGAGGTCCGCATCTTGCGCGGTTCTCCTGGTGTCTGGTCTGCCACGGTCATTCCTCCAATGATGGCGGTACGGGCCCGCCGGTCTGCAAAAGTTCTACAACGAGTAGAACGTCCAATTACTAGTTTACGGCCTCCGGCGAAGCACCGGGCGCAGAGGTCGTCCCAGCGGTGCGGGCATCGTGCCGAAGCGACAGTCCGGAGAGCATCCAAAGCACTCCGGAGAGAATTGCGCCACCACCGGAAACACCCAAAAGCGCGTGCGCGCCCAGCGAAGTGAAGAATGGCAACGCAATGGCCGTACCCACCGAGATGATGCCCGAGATGAGCCAGTCGCGGGCCAGGGAATCACGCTTTTTGAGGCCCTTCATGAACTCCAGGAGCCCGAGCACCAGCAGCGCGAGCATCGCCGAAAGGGCCACGCCTTCGTCTGACTGCGTGATCAAAGCAGCCACACCACCCGAGGCCACCACCACGGCCACAGCCGCGGGCAGCGCGCGGGACATCCAAACTGCCGCCGCTGTTCCCAGCAGATAAAGGCCGACGGCCCACGCCAGCACGTGCACCGACGGTGAACTCCAGAAAATGGTCACCAGCCCGAACAACACCGCAACCGTCGCGCGGATCAGCACCGGTTTCCACGGCCCCGCCGGAAGGGCAGAAGGGGTTTGGGCAGGAGTCGAGGGAAGAGTCACCCATCCAGTTTAGTGCGAACCCAGCACCATCCACCGATCGGTCCGCGCCCGCAGCCCCAGCGTCACCGCACGCGCCAGCATGTAGCCCAGCGCGAACGCCGCCCACAACCAGAGGAGCCCCGCCGCGCCGTCGGGCTTTAGTTGGTGGACAGCCACCAGCAGCGGCAAGTAAACCGCCAGATTTACGACGCCGGCAATCGCCAGATAGCGCGCGTCGCCGGCGCCGATGAGGACACCGTCCAGAACGAAAACGTACCCGGCAATGGGCTGCCCCAGCGCCAGTACCCACAACGCCACCGTCAGGGCCGAGAGGACTCCGGGGTCGGACGTGAAGATGTAACCGGCCCAGGGAGCCGCGACAGCCAGCAGCACGCCGGTTATCACGCCGAATCCCAGACCCCAGCGGATCATGGTGCGCGTCAGTTCGCGGGCCTTGGCCGCATTTCGGGCGCCCAGCTCCTTGCCGATCAACGCCTGCGCCGCGATGGCCAAAGCATCCAGGGCAAAGGCGAGGAAGGAAAAGATGGTCATGGCCAGCTGGTGTGCGGCGAGGTTTACTGCGCCCTGGGCCGTCACCACCACGACCGTCGCGAGGATGGCCACACGGAGGCTCAGCGTGCGGAGCATGAGCCACGAACCGACCTTGGTCATGGCCCGGATGCCGTGCCAGTCGGGCTTCAGGGAAACGCCGTGCTGACGCGCATTCCGGCCCACCATCACCAAATAGACCGCCGCCATGGCCCACTGGGCGATACTCGTGCCAATGGCGGAGCCCGCTACGGACAGGTTCATGTCATAAACCAGGAACCAGTTCAGGGCAATGTTGAGCGCGAAACCGGCCGTCGCCACGAGCAGCGGCGTGCGCGTGTCCTGCAAACCGCGAAGAACCCCGGTGCCCGCGAAGACCAGCAGCATCGCCGCCAGGCCGGGCATGGACCACCGGAGGTAGTCGACAGCGAATCCGTGCACGTCACCGGTCGCACCCATGAAGCCAACAAGGTGTTCAGCCGCGACAAAGCCGACCACGGCGAGCACTAGCCCCAGCAGCAGGGCCAGCCAGACGCCGTCGCGACCTGCAGCCAAAGCCTTGCCCAGCTTCCCGTCGCCGATCGCGCGGGCGACTGCCGGCGTCGTCGAATATGCCAGGAAGACCATAAGTCCCACTGCGGTGTGCAGGATAGTGGACGCCAGGCCCACACCGGCCAGCTGATCCACCCCCAAATGCCCCACGATCGCTGAGTCGGCCAGGAGGAAGAGCGGCTCGGCAATCAGCGCGCCGAAAGCAGGGACGGCGAGACGAAGGATTTCGCGCGCGTTCGAGCGGGCGGGAGCGATTGTGGTTTGAGGCACTAAACAAGCCTAGTCTGCCGGGGGCCGGGTACATTTGGGCCGTGTCATATGAGCATCCCGTCACTGTTTCCGTCGCCCGAACCATCCTCCCGGGCTACACCCGCCAAGCCAACGCCTGGGCTCACGCCGGGCAGGAACTCGCCCGCGAATGGCCCGGCTACCTCGGTTCCGGCTGGGTGCGCAACGGTGTCGATTCCACCGAATGGCACATGCTCTACCGCTTCGCCGACGCCGAGTCATTGCAGGCATGGGAGGACTCCGAGGAACGGCGCTGGTGGATCGACAGCGCCAGGGAAATGATGGAAACCACCCGCGTGGAGCGGCACACGGGCATCGAGGGTTGGTTTTCGCAGCCGGGAGACGTCTCGGTCGTTGTCCCCGAGACGGTGGTGCCGCCGCGCTGGAAGCAGGCCGTCAGCATCTTCCTGCCGTTCTTCCCGCTGAGCCTGCTGGCCAATTTCCTTTTGCACCCCGTGACCCAGAACTGGCCACTGGTGTTTGCCGTGCTGCTCAACATCGTCATCCTGACTCCCCTGATGACGTACATCTTCCTGCCGGTGACCACCCGGCTGCTTCAACCCTGGCTGCAGGCAAAGCCTCGTAAGTAGCTGGGAATTCGGTGAAAGCACGCTGAGCTTAGTTGACACTTCAACTAAATACCTGCAAGGGTTGAAGCATGAACAAGTCCAGCTTGACCACCACAGCCCTGACCATCCTGCGCGTTATTGCAGGATTTCTCTTCGCCGCGCACGGTTGGCAGAAGTTCAACGAATTCACCATCGCCGGAACTCAGGCATCCTTCACGCAGATGGGCGTCCCGGGCGCTTCCGTAGTCGCCCCGATCGTGGCGACGCTGGAACTCGTGGGTGGCATTGCCCTGATCCTCGGCCTCCTGACCCGCGTTTTCGCAGCACTCCTTGCCGTCAACATGCTGGGGGCCTTGTTCCTGGTGCATGCCCCGGCCGGCATCTTCGTAGGTAACGGCGGGTATGAGCTCGTGTTGCTGTTCGCCGGTGCGGCCCTTGCCCTGGCGTTGGCAGGCGCGGGACGCATCTCGGCCGACGCAGCACTGTTCGGACGCTCTGGCTCGAAGCTCCGCGTTCTCGCGTAAGCCCTCCCGAACCCTCTCTCACGTAATACCCCTTTCACCCGGACGCTCTATCACTCCCTTGGAGGGAGTGATAGAGCGTCGGTGGTTAAGGGGCGGGACGTGAGAGAGGGTTTAGCGCGTGCAGTCGCACCCGGAGGCTGCCGTCTGCCCCCACGAAAACGGCGACGTCGGCCAATGTGGTGATGACGGCGTCGGCATGCGATTGGAGCTCCTCCGCCGTCGCAGTCCCCGGAAGGGCGACCGTCAGGCATCCTGCACTGCGGGCCGATTGCAACCCGGCGACGGTGTCTTCAAAGGCAACAGGGGGCACGCCGTCCCGCGCCCAACGCGTTGCGGCCCGGTAAGGCTCGGGGTCCGGCTTGCCACGGGTAACGTCGTCGCCCGTTATTAGCAGAGCCGGCGGCGTGATTCCCCCGGCGGCCAAGCGGGCCTGGGCCACCAGGCGCGCGGCAGAGGTCACCACCGCACATCTGTCGCCGGGAACTGCCGCCAACAACTCCAGCGCTCCGGGCAGCGGAGTTACCGGGGCTTTGGGATGCTGCTCAATTTCGCTGAGCCGGAGAAGTGCAGCAGCTATGCGTTCTTCAGGGACAAAGGCCGCGGCCAGGTCCCGCGAGGTGCGTCCGTGAAACGACTCCCCCTCCGGAATGGTCACCCCCTCCTCGACCGCCCATTCATGCCACGCCTGCTCCACCGCCGCGATGGAATCCAGGAGCGTTCCATCCATATCGAAGAGGAACTCACTGATTTCCCATTCGACGACCCTTTTATTGTCAGTCCGGTTCAACGCGATCGTCCTGCTACAGCTTTGCCTGGGGGCCGGGGATGACCATTGTTTTAATCGCCAGCGGGTCCTTCTTGGCCTTCATCAGCGACTCTTCAACGTCCTCCAGTCCGTATCGACCAGTAACGATGCCTTCCACATCCACAGCCCCGGATGCCAACAGCGCAATGGCAGTTGGCCATGTGTTCACGTATCGGAAAGTCCCGGTCAGCGTGATTTCGCGGTGTTGGATCATTGCGATGGGAACGTTGAGCTCTTCCCCTCCCATCCCCACCAGGCAGGCGGTTCCACCACGCTTGACCGCCGGGAAGGCCGGCAAAATGGCCCGAGCGTTTCCCGAAGCATCGATGTAAACGTCGAAGTACTCTGCGTACTCGTCCAAGCCGCTTTTGGTGGGGTCCAAAGCAATGTCCGCACCGTGCGCCAAGGCAAACTCACGCCGATGCGCAATCGGGTCGCTGATGACCACCTCACTGGCACCAAGGGCCCTGGCGACCTGGACATTCATGACGCCAATCGGTCCAGCACCAGTGATAAGGACTTTGTCACCTGCCTTCACGCCTGCCCGCCGGGCCGCATGTACGGCGACTGAAAGCGGCTCGAGAAGGGCTGCCTGCTCATCGGAAATCGACTCCGGAACGGCATGGGCAAAGTCATCGTCCACGATCACATACTCGGAAAAGGAGCCGTCCACAGGCCAAGCCCCGTAAAACAAAATGTCCCGGCACAGGTGATAGCGGCCCGTCTTGCAGTAATCGCACTTTCTGCAGGGTGTCTGCGGCTCAACCGCCACCCGCGTTCCGACGCGGCTGCTGTCGACGCCAGGTCCGACGGCGACAATCTGACCGGCCGTTTCGTGCCCCAGCACGATCGGGCCCTCGACGACAATGTCACCAATGGAGCCGGTCTCGTAAAAGTGGGTGTCCGAACCACAAACGCCCACGGCTGTCACACGTACCAGCACCTGGCCCGGCTGCGGTTCCGGAACTGCAACCTCCTTCAGTTCTATGGTCTTGGGTGAGGTCAGGACGCTGGCGCGCATGGTGGTAGGGATTGGCATGTGAATGTCCTTTCGAATCGGGAAGTAATCAGCCCTTGACCGTGCCGGCAGTGAGACCACCGACGATCCAGCGCAAGGAGAAGAGAGCAAAGAGGATGCCCGGGACCATGGAAACGACAGTGGCTGCCGCCATCGGGCCCCAGTCAATGGACTGGTAGGCGATGTACTGCTGAATGCCGGTGGTGATCACCTGAGTGTTTTTGCCGCTCAGGACAAGGGGCAAGGTGTAGCTGTTCCAGGCCCAGATGAAGGAAAGCATCAGACTGGCGCCAAGACCGGGTGCGATCAACCGGAACAGCACGTGCCGGAACGCCGTCCAGCGGTTGCCACCGTCCATGGCCACCGCTTCCTCCAGCTCGACAGGCAGATCCTCAATGAAGGATCGGAGCATCCACACAAGCATCGGCAGCGTCACGAGCTGGTAAGCCAGTATCAGCCCCAGATAGTTGTCGTACAGGCCGATCTTTTGAAAGATCAGGTAGAGCGGCAGGATGATGAGCAGCTCTGGAGCGAAACGCAGGGACAGGATGCTGAACGCAATGTTCTCGCGGCCCCGGAACTTGAAGCGGGCCAGGGCATAGGCGGTAGGAAGGCCAACCAGCAAGGTCAACACCAGCGACCCCAGCGTGACGATCAAGGAGTTCACGAACGGTGTCATGAAAGCGCTGCCACTGAGCACCTTCACGTAGTTGTCCAGCGTTGGAGCAAAGAAGAATTTGGGCGGATAAACAACGATGTCGCCTGGCGTCTTGAAGGACATCATCAGGATCCAGACAATCGGCGCCAATGCGAACACGGTCCAGAGCGCGAGAACGGTGATTGCCGCCGAGCGTCGAAGTCTTTTGGACCTTTCCCGGCGGGAAGTGCCGGGAACCGGAGGAGCCCCTTGGGCACGTGCCGCGGACTCCATAACTGTGCTGCTCATGAAAATGCCTCCTTACGACGGGCCTTGAGCAGAAAAAAGGAGATGAGGTAGCAAAGAAGCCAAAGGACGATCAGTGCCGCCATGGCCGCGCCGAAGTTCAGGTTGCGTATGCCGTCCAGATAGGCCATGACGTGCAGGTTGGTAGTCGCATCCACCGGGCCACCTTTGGTGGTGGTGTAGATGATGTCGAACATCTTCAGCGAGTCAATGCCCCGGAAGGTGACGATGACCACCAGGACGGGCATGAGCATCGGCAGCGTCACGGAAATGAAGTTTCGAACAGGGCCCGCCCCATCCATCGCGGAAGCCTCGCTGAGTTCTTTCGGAACGCTCTTCAGACCTGCTTGTGCCAGAAGCATGACGAAGGGGGTGAAGATCCAGACGTCGATTAGGACCACAGACCAGAGGGCGCTGTCCGGTCCGTTGAGCCAGAGCAGCTTCTGGGACCCGACCGACTCCAGCAACCAGTTCACAACACCGTTTTCGGTCAGCATGACCTTCCACATGAGAGCCGCGACTACCGGAGGCAGGAGCAGCGGAAGAACTATCAGTAACCGGAAAGAGTTTCCAATCCGGCCTACGTAGTTGAGCAGCATCGCCAGTCCTACGCCGAACAGGCATTCAAGAACTACTACGACGACGGCATAGCCGAGCGTTATGGCGATTGCGTGCAGGCCCTCCCCGCTCGAAAAGAGATTCAGGAAGTTCTCGCCCCAGTTGGGCACGGGAGCGCCCCGGTTGAGCCGATACGAGGTAAACGACCACCATGCCCCCGTGAGGAATGGGTAGAGAATTGCCACCAGCAGCGCCGGGGCGGGTAAGAGCAATAGGTAGGGAAGAGAAGGTTTGTGTTTCATTGGTTCCCTTGGTTAGTGCAACTCTGCCCGGCGGTCGACGCGACTTTGCGCCCCCAGGACCGCGAGGAGTGTCGGCAGGGTTACTTGATAACGGCGTCAATCTTTTTTGCAGCGTCATTCAGGGCGTCCTCGACGGAGGCCTGCCCCAAAATTGCGGACTGGATGGCCGTGGCCCAGATGTCGCCTGCGTTCGTCCAACTGGCCGACGGCGAATAGGGCCAGGACGCGTACTTGGACAGGATTTCAGTCCACGTCTTGTTGTAGTCCCCCCAGCCGGCGGTGGCTTGGACCATCTCCGGGCTGTTGGCCACTGACATACGCGTTGGGTTCATGTTTCCAGCTGCGATGGCGGACGTAAGGAGCTCTTTGGAGGTAGCCCATTGCATGAATTGCCAGGCCGCGCCCTTGTTTTTCGACGATGAGTTCATTCCCAGCGACCAGAGCCACATGCTCGAGGAGCGGCCCTTGGGACCCTCAGGTGGCAAGGCATATCCCACCTTGCCGGCGATGGCACTTCCCTTTTTCTCAAAGTCCGGGGCCATATGGTCGGCGTCGATGTAGAACGCCGAAGTACCTGCGAGGAAGTCCTGCTGTGCCTCATACCAGGTGTAAGTGCTGGCAGCCTTGGGCGCTGTCTTCATCAATTCCACCCACTTGCTGGTTGCTTCAATGCCCTCCGGCGAGTTGACGGTGGCTTTTCCATCGGTGATGTCCTTGACCCCGTAGGCGCCGGCGAAGGTGGAGAAGGGGTTCAGCGTGGGATAGGTCTTGTCGCCACGGCTGACGAAGCCTGAGATCTTCTTCCCACCGAATTCGACTCCGTTGAGCTTCTGGGCTGCGGCGATGAGTTGGTCGATGGTTTGGGGCACTTCAACGTTATTGGCCTCAAGAATGTCCTTGCGATAGAAGAGCGCGTAGCCTTCCTCGTTCGCCGGGATCGCCCACAGGCCGCCTTTTCCGGCGCCCCCGAAGTTGGTTTTGTCCCAACGTTCAGCGCTCAACAAAGCCGGAAAGAAGTCGTTGATGTCGTAATCCGGGGCGGTGTGCTTGGAGTTATCCACCCAAGGCTGCAGGTCTTCGATCCAACCTGCCGCCGCGTATTGGTAATTCATGGGCTGCGAGGTCATGAAGACGTCGTAGGCGCCGGAGCCGGACTGAAGCTCGGTCAGGATCTTCACCATGTAGTCGGATTCACTGAGGGTCTCAAGGTTCACCTTGATTCCGGTCTTCGTCTCAAAGTCATTGAGCTGCGGCTTGATCGCTGCGGAGAGCGGGTGCTCGCTCATCAAAAGATTGAGGCTTTTTCCTTCGAAGTTCCGCCAGCCGAATGAATCGACGTCGGCTGTGGAATCCGCTCCGCCTCCGGGCGAGCAGGCGGCGAGAGTAGCCGTAGCGGCTACTGCGGTCACTGCCATTTGCATAACGGTGCGACGGCTCGGGCGGAAACGCTGAACTTCCATCATCTACTCCTTGGACTCACGGCAACCCGGCGGCGTCGGTGCCACCGGGTGTAGATGAAAGACTAATGAGAGCGCTCACAACCTGGTCTATGATGCTCAGGTGAGCAAGGAATTGAGCATGGAAGAGCAGCTGCGCCACGTCTACGCGGCCATGCAGCACCTGAAATTCGGACGCCCAACAGTGGATATAGCCGAGGAATTGGGGGTTTCCCGCTTTGCCGTCGGCCGCATGGTGAAGTACGCCCGAGAACAAGGGCTGGTGGAAGTCACGCCCCGCCTCCCCGACCCCATCGATGCCACGCTTTCCAAGGCGCTGGCTTCCCGCTACGGCATGGAGTCGGCAATTGTCTGCGTTCCCGCGGCTGAGGGTGACAAGGCGGCGCGCGCCGCCATCGCCGCCGTCGCTTCAAAGCTCCTCTCGGAGCTCATCGAAGAGGATGACATCCTCGGGCTGGGACCGGGTAGAACCATTCTGGAAACCTGCGCACGAATCCAGACCGCTCCGAATTGCGATTTGGTGCAGCTAACAGGCGTCGCTTCGACGGATGATGACAATCTGGAGGTCATCATGGAGTTGCGCCGGGTGGCACAAGGACGGATGTACCCGCTTCATTCGCCAGTCATAGCGACTGATCCCGTCGCGGCGCAGGTAATCAGGGGCCAGCCGGGGGTTCGACAGGCTTTGAAGCGGATGGACTTACTGGACAAGGCCGTTTTCACCGTGGGTGGATGGCCCCACAGTTCCCTCCTGGCCAGCCTTCTCGATGAGGCGGGAGAGCTCGGCGCATTGATGGAACAGGGCGTCACGGCTGAAATCGGCACCACCCTCCTCGACGCCCAGGGCAAGGAGCTCCACCTTCTTGACGACCGCATGATCGGAATCACCACACAGCAGCTGGCTTCCGTACCACTCAAGGTGGCCCTCGGAGGCGGGCCGGGCAAGGAACGAGCTGTGATCGCGGCACTGAAATCAGGTCTTGTGGATACCCTCGTCACCGACGTGGGCACCGCAAAGGCTGCATTGGCGGCCGTCAAGAGGTGAGGGCCCCTAGCCCGTCACGCCCGTGAGTTCATTCGGGGTGTGCTCAAGCTTCGCCGACTTCGCCACCTTGCCCGCCTTCAGGTCCACAGCGTGAAGTGACTGGGTCGCAGGCTCGGTGACGTACGCCGTCGAGCCCTGGACGAAAAGGGTGGGCCGCGGGTCCTGCCATGTGGCCGACTCCTCCCAAGGCGCCACCACGGGGATGGTTGCCGTGACCGCGCCGGAGAGCGGATCGATCACCCGAAGGCCACCATCGGTGCCGAGTACCAGTGCCTCACCTGCGGGGCCGCGGCCCAGCGAGCGGAACGAATAGCTGGTGCCGATGTCCACGAGCTGCATCGCGGCCGTTTCGGTGTTGACCAATGAGATCCGCGTGGGCCGTTCAGGCTTGGCGGCCTTGTCCACCTTGTAGTCGCCCAGGATTACGGGCGATTTTTCCGATCCGGCCTGGTTGCCCAAGCGGCCATAGGGGTCGGGGCTGGCCACCTTGGTGATGGCGCCATCCTTGTAGATGAGCATGCCGTTTTCGCAGCCGACCACAACGGCTTCACCGGCTGCGACGGCCTCGCCGTGGACTCCGGGGCAGTCCTCGTTGCGGAGGATTTCCTGGCGGTCCTGGCCCTTCCCCGCAGAGAGCACGGCGATCCCCGACCGGCTTTCCTCGTTGCCGAGTGTCACCAGCAGCTTGCCGTCTTCGAGCTCCACAGCGACGCCGTGGTGAGCCTCGGGGGTGGTGTAGACATCGGTGGCGGGCAGCTTTCCGTCTTCCACGGCGGCGCCGAGTGCGGAGCTCTTGAAGCTCTCAACCTTGCCGGATCCGTCGCTGAACAGCACGGTCTTGCCCGCATGCAGCACTACATGTCCAGCCTTGTCAGCGTCGAATGCATAGTCCGTCAGCGCCGGTTCGGCCAGGTAATGGTGGCTGTGGTCCCCGTGCGGTTCCGACCATGCGCCGGCGTCGAAGAGGCGGAAGGCGTCGCCGGTGGAGACGAACACGTGCCGGCCATCGCCCGCCGGGTTGAGGCGGTTGAAGCCAGCCAACTCGGCACTTCCCACTTCGGCAAGGGAGGCGGCGTCGAGGACTCCGATGCCGCCGTCGTGCGTGTAAACCAGGCGGGGCGTCGGCGCGCCTGCCTCTTTGGGGCTCGGCTTCGAAGCGGACGACGGCGATTCGTCGGTCCCGCTGCCGGCGGAACCGCCGGGTGCGGCGCAGGCGGTGAGGAGAAGGGCTGAAAGCCCGACGGCGGCAATCGGCCCGACGTAAAGGCGACGCTTCCGCGCGGGCAAGGAGGCAGTGGTGGGGTTCGGGTGATGAGACATGCGTTAAATGATATTGATTCTCATTTAGAGAGCAAATCGAAACAGTAGAATTGCACCATGCATCAACAGACTGTCTGCGGCCCGAGGTGAGATGGACGCCGTCGAAACTGCGCTTTTGTTCGTGGCCCGGGCGGAAGGCCTGACATGGCCGCGGTCCTGACGGGAACCGCTGCCAGTGCTGGCCAGGTCAGCGGAACGGCCCGCGTCATTCAAGGACCGGACGACTTCGCCCGCTTACGTGCAGGTGACGTGCTGGTGTGTCGCACCACCGATCCCGCGTGGACGCCCTTGTTCGGCATCGCATCGGCTGTTGTCACAGAAACGGGTGGAATGTTGTCACATGCCGCGATCGTTGCCCGGGAGTATGGGATTCCGGCTGTTGTGAGCCTGCGGACTGCCTTGGATTTGGTGGTGGACGGCAGTCTTGTGGCCGTTGATGGATCCGCGGGAACCGTTACCGTGATGGACCTGCAATGACTCTCCTCACCCTGCACGCCGTGCGACTGCTGGGGTTCGCCGACACCGGGGCCGTTGCCGCGCGGTTCTCCCAGGACCGCAGTGTGGTGGAATCCGTCCTCATCGAAGCCGGCATAAACGGCTTCGTTTCGCGCCGCACCTTTGCCGGAAGCAGTGGCTGGCTGCTCTCCAACCTCGGGCGCGCAGAGAACGAGCGGCTGCTCTCGAAAGAGTTGGACGCGACAGGCGCGCGATCGCTGGCAGCGGCGGTTCATGACGACTTTACGGACTTCAACCATGGCGTGGTCAAGGCCTGCAGCGGCATACAGTTGGGGACGTCCAGCGGTCCGGAGGCCACGGATGTCCTGATTGGCGCCCTCGCGGCGTGGCGACCCCTGGAAGCGCAGCTTACCCGGCAGCTTCCTCGGTTCGACGGCTACTCATTACGCCTGCTGCAGGCGCTTAAGCAGTCCGCCAACGATGCCGCATGGCTCACCGCCACTGACCGCGACTCCTACCATCGCGTCTGGTTCGAACTCCATGAGGACCTCATCGCCACCCTCGGCATCCAGCGCCACATATGAGGTGTCTGCCCGAGCGGACAACGGGATCCGTCTTACACACGTAACAGAAACACGGCGCCAGTAAACTTCGAGCATGAGCGAGTCCCCCTCGAATTCCGTGACCCTCCGTTTCCTCGCAGCCCCCATGGACGTGGGCCACAGCGGATCCGTTGACGCCGGCACTGTCCTTGAATGGGTGGACAAGGCTGCCTATGCAGCCGCTGTCGGATGGGCCAAGTCCTATTGCGTCACTGCCTATGTGGGCAACATCCACTTCACTGACCCGGTGAACAGCGGGGACATGGTGGAAGTGACGTCCACCATTGTCTACACGGGCCGTTCCTCCATGCACATCCACACTGTGGTCAGCTCGCGTGATCCCAAGGGTGGCCCGGAGACGATGCACAGCCAGTGCATGGTGATCTTCGTGGCCGTCGGACCCGACGGCAAGCCGATCCCGGTCCCCCAGTTTGAGCCTTCCACGCCTGCCGAGATCGAGGCCCGCGATCACGCGTTGGCGCGAATTGAGGTCCGGGAGCAGATCGTCAATGCGATGAACGCCCAGGAATATACCGACGCCGGAACCGCCGAGCGCGTCACGCTGCGGTTCATGGCATCCCCCACTGATGTGAACTGGGGCGGCAAGGTCCACGGCGGCATCGTGATGAAGTGGATCGACGAGGCCGCGTACGTTTGCGCCTCCAGGTACTGCGGCAAGGACACCGTGGCGGTCTTTTCCGGGGGCGTTCGTTTCTACCGGCCACTGCTGATCGGCCACGTGGTGGAAGTTGAGGCCCGACTCGTTTACACCGGCGCGAAGGGCATGCACATCGCGGTCCACGTTCGTTCAGGCGACCCCAAGACCCGCGAGATGAACCTGACCACGTACTGCCTCACTGTGATGGTGGCGCGCGATGAAACCGGTACTGCCGTGCCGATCCCCGAGTGGGTTCCTGTGTCCGCCGAGGACAAGAAGCTGCACGCACATGCGCGCGAACTCCTTGAAATCCGGGGGCGCGCACCGGGTAACCGGCTGCCGGACCACTTGTTGAAGGCGGCTGGGCGCTAGTCGCCCTGGGCTGGGCTGGCCCGGGCGGGCCGCTACAGCTAGCCGGCCCTCAGCACACAGAAGTCGTTTCCTTCCGGGTCCGTGAGGCATCGCCACGAAACATCCCCTTGGCCTACATCGGCGTCATGGGCTCCAAGGGAGTGCAGCCTGTTCACCTCTGTGGTTTGGTCGTCCCCCGCGTAGGGCATCAGATCAAGGTGGATACGGCTCTGCAGGGCGCCCGGGTCCGAAGTTTTGAGGAGCTCGAGGTAAGGGCCCACGCCTTTGGACGATCTCAACCTCGCATGCTCATCGTTTACCTCGTGCAAGGTCCAGTCCATGGCCTCGCTCCAGAAATCCGCCATAGCCCGGGGATCTTCGCAGTTGACCACCACCGTGGCGATGGGACCTGTGTCCTGGTAGATCGGCCGTGGTTCTAGGACACAGAACAAGTTGCCTTCAGGATCAGCCATCACCACCCACGGCACATCCCCTTGGCCGATGTCGGCGAGGGTAGCCCCCAGTCCCTTCAGCCGCTCGACGAGCTCCCGCTGGTGGTCGGCAGAGGTTGTGGCAAGGTCCAGGTGGACACGGTACTTCACCGTCTCAGGATCCGGAACCGTGACTACGTCCACGCACACGGCCGTGGGGTCGGGCCACGTGAAACCAAGTGGTTCCACATTGGTGACGCCGGGTCCCTCGCTGGAAACACCCCAGCCGAGGGCGTCAGCCCAGAATTGCCCGAGGGCCGAATCATCCCGGGCCTTGAAATTCACTTGAACCAATCGCAGTGCCATGGTTCACAACTCTATGCCTGGAGAGGGCTGGCCAACGTACTACGCCAGCCCTCCCCGGCTGCTCTTACCGCACGGTTCCGAGTTGCGCGGTGGGCACCTTGTAGGTTTCCTTCAGCCCGAGGGTGCAGAGGGCAAGCACCAGGCACGCCGCTCCAGAGTAAAGGGCTATGCCGATTGAACCGCGGTCAAAAGCAATGAACAGGGCGGTTGCGATGCTGGCTGCAGTGCCGCCGCCAAGCGCCGCGCCTGTTTGGTACGTTGCCGAGATGGACGAGTAGCGGCTGTCCTTGGAGAACTGTTCGCCGAGGAATGCGGGGATGCATCCTTGGGGCATGGCCATGAACAGGTTGACGAGGATAAAGGCGACGGTGGCCATGAAAATGATCTGGCTGTCGACCAGTCCGAAAAACAGGAAGAAGAAGAGTGCGTAGATGATCGCGCCTCCAGCGATGACCTTCTTACGGCCAATCCTGTCGGAAAGCAGACCCATGAACGGCGCGGCAAACATGAAAGCGATCGAGCCGGCCACTTGGAAGAGTAGGGACTGGGTGTCCGTGTAGCCGCGCTCTTCGGTGTAGGTGACGGTGAACAGAGAGCCGATGTAGGCGATGGTGTTGTAACCGAACGCCACTCCAATCGCGAGCAGCATTTGCTTAGGGTGGCGCTTGATGGCCGCCAGCAACGGCACCCGGGGGGCATGTTCCCGGTTCACGGAATCATGAGGCATGCGTGTACGCGCAATGATGCCGATGAGAACAAGCAATCCGCCCAACCAGAACGGAACCCGCCAGGCCCACGCGAGAAGTTCGGTCTCAGGAAGCAGCGTCATAATCGTAAAGACGCCAGTGCCAAACAGGCTGCCGATACCAATGCCTGTACTGGTGAAGCTGCCCCACAGGCCACGTCGGTTCTCGGGGGAGTTTTCGATGCCAAACAAAGCGGATCCGCCCCACTCTCCACCGGCGGCGAAGCCCTGCAGAAGTCGCAACACCACCAGGAGGACTGGCGCGAGCAGGCCCGCGTTGTCATAGGTCGGAAGGCAACCGATCAGGAATGTACTGGTTCCCATGAGCATCAGAGTCATGACCAGCATGGACTTCCGTCCAACCCGGTCTCCAAAGTGGCCCACGATGATGCCCCCGAGAGGACGGACAATGAATCCGGCTCCGAAAGCGGCAAAGGCAACCAAGGTTCCTGTCATACGGTCGGTTGCCGGGAAGAAGAGCGTTGGAAAGACAAGGGCGGCGGCGAGGCCGTAGACAATGAAGTCGTAGAATTCCAGGGCTGTTCCGAACCCTGAAATAAAGAAGGTGCGAACTGCCGTGGTGGCTTGCTGACCCAGGTTCCGGGGTTGTTGCGGCGAAACCGGAACCGCTGGAGAGGTTGGTGCTTCGGACATGGTGTGATCCTTTGGGGTGATGGGGGTTGCTGGGATTCAGAAGCGTTCAAGACCGTGGGAAGCGGCTTGGTCGGGGCGGCCGGCGTAGAAATCCAAGGCGAAGTCTTCGACGTCGACGCTTATGGTGAGGAGAGTTCTCCACTGCTCAATGAGCGGCTTGCTCGTGTCAGCGCTCATGCAAATGGGAGCGCTTTCGCCGAGCCCGGCGCACGCGGCTGCGGCGCGATCGCGCGGTTGAAGACCAGCCAACGCGCCACGAATGTCGTCCAAGTGCTGGTAGCGCTCGGCCGTGCTGGAGTCAGCAGGCATCGTGTCTCCCCGGAACAACCCGGGTTCCAGGAAGTGGTTCGTGTGAAACAGCCATCCATCCTGGCCTGGCCCGACGTCGCCCAGGCCTGCCGGCGAGAGTTCGAAGCCCGCTGCGCGGGAGCCGGCATCATAAGCCTCGAAAACAGTGAGGGAAGTTGAGGCACTCACGGTTGCGCTTGCGGCAATGGTCCTTGCCTCTTCCAGGTTCGTGGCCTGATCCAGCACCCGCCGGGCAACTGCATGGACTGGAACTCCCCCTTGGTCGGAGTCGCTGGAGTGCGCCAGGATGTTGAAGTGAAGCCCTATCCCTGCGTTGTTGACACCGATTTTGGCCGCGGTCCCGAACTCGGTGAACATTTTCACCTTTAGGCCTGCATGCGAGACAAAGCTGGACAGGAGAGCGTACGGGACCAGGAAGTCGTGCCAGTCCCACGTCTGCAAGGTTTCCGGAGAACGTCCGGGGCCGGTGAGGACAGCTGTGGAACATTCGCCCGCCGGCCGGGGCGGCTGGACCGCAAGGATCTCCGTGCGCGCACCGACCGCAGCAAGTTTCCAAGGTTCCATTCGCGCTGCACGCGCTGTTGCATCGGCTTCCGCAGCCAGGTCCGGCGCCCAGGCTTGCAAGGAAGCGTGGCTCGTTTCAGCGATGCGCCGCACCTTTTCCGCGGAGATTCCCAGGCCCTCGAAATGTTCCAGATAGAGCTTGGCCACTGCCGAGAATTTGTCGCCAAACTCCAGGCCTAATGCTTCGCCGCGCTCGACCGGGTCCTGGGTACTCGACAGGTGGGTGAAAAGCTTCATGGGGGTTCCTTTGAGGGCTGTTGTGTTGAGATGCAGATCACGTTAGGGTAGTAAAACGTTTTATACAAGGCTTCGTTTCAGGTTCTCAGACTGAAGTAACGATCCGCGTGTTTTCGCTGGTCAGGGCCTCGAGAGTCACAAAGGAGCGGCATGGCGCGGGGCGAAGGCATCACCATCAGGGACGTGGCGCGGCTGGCAGGCGTGTCCATAACAGCGGTCTCGCACGCCCTCAACGGCAAGGGCACCATCAGTGAAGCCACCCGTACCCGGGTTAAGGCAGCAGCTGATGAGCTTGGCTACCAGGCCGACGCATTTGCGAGGGGAATGAGGCAGGGCAGCATCGGAGCCGTGGGCTTGGTGTTGCGTTCTTTGGACGCCTTGGGCGATTACACACCGGCGGGTGTTGATGTTTTCGAACGGTTCGTTGGCATTGTCTCGGCCAAGGCGCTGGCCAAGGGACTCAGCATCACCCTGGTTCCCGACCTCAGCCGTCAACCGGTCCCACCCTTGGCCTTCTCCATGGACGGATACATCATTATGAGTCCCCATGAAAATGATCCCGTGGCGGCAGTACTGGACAAACGTCGCATCCCCTACGTCTGTTACGGCAAGATCCCGGGGCGTCCGGACTTTAGCCATTGGGCCTCAGAGGACGATCCCTTGTCCGCGCGGCAGGCACTGGCCCACTTTGAAAATGCCGGCGCCCGGGAGGTAGTCCTGGTTCCGGGCACCGACAGAAACTCCTGGAACCAGGATTTTCGGCAGGAGTATCTCACGTGGTGTCATACCCACGGCGTCCGGCCGAAGGTCTACGAGCAGGCGGAGCGCAGCGGGGTGGACGGCGGACGCGAGGTGGGAAGGAGAATTCTGGCCGACGGCGTCCCCGACGCCGTTTTGTGCCTAACGGGTCGTCACGCGGCGGGGGTGCAGCTTGAGTTTTTGGCCGCAGGACTCAATATCCCGGCTGAGGTTGTCATCGCTGCGGCCTCCGACTCAGAGCATTCCCGCTCGAGCAGGCCAGCCATCACTGCCTTCGAACTGAACCCGGCGGCGTGCGCTGATGCTTTGCTTGACATGCTTCAGGAGCTGCTGAGGACGGGCACGGCACCCGGGCCCTTCCTGGCCAAGGCACGGCTTCGGCCCAGGGCCTCCACCCGAAGGGACCCGGCCTGAACTACCCCACCAAATTCTCGGCAGCGCCATTCATGTGCTCGATAATCGTTTCCCGCGCTTTCGCAGCATTCCCGGTCTCAATAGCGGCAACAATGTCGTGATGCCGGCCGACGCTCATGTTGCGCGTGGCGCGTTCCAGCCCGGCGAACATGATGGACATCCGGATGGAGCCCTCCAGGGATTCCCACGAATGCAGCAACGTCTCATTTCCGGACAGGCGACAGAGCGTGCGGTGAAACTCGAGGTCCGATTCGATGCGCTCCTCCAGTGAGGATTTAGCGGCTTTGTCCATATTTTCGACGGCGGCACGCAACTCTGCGAGAGCGGCCTCCTTGTCCGGCATGTCGCTCAGGGTCCGGGCAGCCAACGACTCCAGCACCCCGCGGACAGCGAAGATGTCCCGGATTTCCTTGACGTCCAGATGCCGCACGGACATGCGGCCACGCGGTCCGGCGGAGATCAACCCTTCCTGTTCCAGCTGACGGAGAGCTTCTCGCAGGGTGCCCCTGCTGATCTGGAGCATTTCGGAAAGCTCGGTCTCCACCAGGTGCCGCCCCGGCTCGAGCTCCCCGCTGGTGATCGCGGTGCGCAGGGCTGCGAGCGCCTGTTCGCGAAGGCTCTTTTTCTCCAGTCCCAGCAGGGAGGCTGTGGCGGCCATGGTGTGTCCTCGGTTCTATTGGCAACTGCTGACAGTCCGTTGTTAACTGTCGATACTACGGGCGCCCGGGTTTTTGTACAGCTAATGACCTTAAACCGGCCTCTAAAGCGCATTAGCTGTACAAAAACTCCACGGGGTTAGGCGAGTTCGGCCAGCACCTTTGCCACGATCCGGTCGACGGACAGTCCGTAGCGTTCGTGCAGTGTCGGCAGCGCACCGGCGTCGAGGAATTGGTCCGGAAGCGCGATGGGAACCACGCGCTTGCCCAGGCCGGCACTTACGACGGCGGAGGCAACAGTTTCGAACAGACCGCCAACAACGGTGTGGTTCTCCAGCGTCACGGCAAGACGATCGGTGTTCAGCTCAGCCAGCACGGTTGCCGAGTCGAAAGGCTTAATGGTGGGAGTGTGCACCACCGCCACGTCAACGTTGTGGGCAGCCAGGGCGTCCGCGGCCTGCAAAGCGCGCATGGTCATCAGGCCGGAGGAAACGAACACAACGTCGTTGCCGCCACGCAGGACCTTGGCCTTGCCGAGCTCGAACGTGTAGTCGTACTCGTCCAAGACAGTGGGCACGTTGCCGCGCAGCAGGCGCAGATAGGTAGGGCCGTCGGAGGCCGCGAGCTGCGGGACGGCCTGCTCGATGTCCACGGAGTCGCACGGGTCCACGATGGTCAGGTTGGGCATGCCGCGGAAAATTGCCATGTCCTCAGTGGCCTGGTGGCTGGGACCGTAGCCCGTGGTCAGGCCCGGCAGGCCGCCGACGATGTTGACGTTCAGGTTGGGCTCGGCGATGTCCAGGCACAGGAAGTCATAGGCACGCCTGGCCGCGAACACGGAGTAGGTGGACGCGAACGGAACCAGCCCCGTCTCGGCCATGCCGGCGGCGGCACCGAACAGGAGCTGCTCGGCCATGCCCATTTGGAAGAACCTCTCCGGGAAGGCCTTCGCGAAGATGTGCATGTCCGTGTACTTGCCCAGGTCCGCGGTCAACCCGACAATCGCCGGGTTGGCCTCGGCGGCAGCAACCAACGCATGCCCGAACGGTGCGGACGTGGTCTTCTGGCCGGGGTCGGCAAACGAGGCGATCATCGCCGAGGTCTTGAGCTTCGGCTTCGCCGTGGTGGTAGTGCTCATGCTGAAGCCGTCCCTTCGTGTCCTGCAGTCAGCTGTTCCCGGCAGATCTGCCATTCGCTTTCTTCGATGCGCATGAAGTGCGCCTTCTCGCGGGTCTCCAGCAATGGCACGCCGCGTCCTATCTTGGTGTCGCAAAGAATCACGGACGGCCGCCCGACCGGACCGGAAACTGAGGCGATGTTGTCGAACGCAGCCAGCAGCGCACCGACGTCGTTCCCGTCCACCCGCTGCGTGTACCAACCAAACGATTCCCACTTCTCCGTCACCGGTTCGGTGCGCAGCACCGTGTTGGTGGGGCCGTCGGCCTGCAGCGCGTTGATGTCCACCATGGCGATGAGGTTGCCGAGCTGGTGGTGGTGCGCCCCCATGGCCGCCTCCCAGGTGGAGCCTTCGTCGAGTTCGCCGTCGGAAAGGAAGTTGATCACGCGGGAGGAGCTACCCTGCGCGCGCAACCCCAAGGCCATACCGACCGCGATGGTCAGTCCGTGGCCGAGCGAACCGCCGGAGATTTCCATGCCCGGCGTATAGGTGGACATGCCGGACATGGGCAGGCGGGAGTCGTCCGAGCCGTAGGTCTCAAGCTCGGCAACGGGGACGATCCCGGCCTCCGCCAGCGCCGCGTAATGCCCGATCGCATAGTGGCCCGTGGAGAGCAGGAACCTGTCACGGCCCTCCCAGTGCGGGTCTTCGGCGCGGTATCGCAGCTGGTCGGCGTAAACGGCGGCGAACATGTCCGCTGCGCCGAGCGCCTGACCAACGTAGCCCTGGCCCTGCACCTCGCCCATGTTCAGGGCGTGATGACGGATGCGGTATGCGGCAGCGCGGATGCGGTCTACGCGCTCGGCGGCCGGTGCAGCCGTTTCAGTAGATGAGAGAGTCACTGGATTCCTTCCGGGGTCGGGCGCGTACCGATGGGGAGAACGCGCCCGACGTCGAGTGGTTGCTTAGGCGTTTACCGTCTGGGGAGTTTTGCTGGCGGCTTCTTCGGCGAGCTGCCGCTCGCGCTTGCCCCAGGTTTCCTTGGTGATCAATGCAGCCCAGAGACCGATTGCGCCGTAGATGCTGAAGAGGGCTGCGGGACCTACCCAGCCGAAGCTGACGAACAGCAGCGTGGTGATGAAGGGCGTGAAGCCGGAAACCATGGCCGAGATCTGGTAGGCAAGCGATGCGCCGGAAGAGCGGGTCTTGGCCTGGAAGAGTTCCGGGAACCAGGCGCCTTGAGCACCAGCGAGGGAGTTCTGGCACACGGCATAGGCGACCACGATCGTGGCGATGATCAAGATGAAGAGCCCGGTGTTGACCAGGAGGAACATCGGGATGCCGAAGACCACAGCGAACGCGGTGGACCAGATGTAGACGGGCCTGCGGCCCACCTTGTCCGTCAGCTTGCCCCAGGCGTAGGTGGCGAAGATGCCGATGGCGGCGGCGATGCAAAGGGCAACCAGGGTCTGGGTCTTGTCGGCCAGTTTTGTGCTGTGGAGGTAGGAAATCATGTAGGTCACTGACACGGCGTAGCCAGCAGTCTCTGCGATGCGCAGGCCGATGCCCCGGACGATGTTGCGCCAGTCGGTCTTGATGACCTCAACGATGGGGGACTTCACAATGTCGCCCTTGTTCTTCACGTCTTCGAAAACCGGGGACTCCGGAACCTTGGAACGGATGATCAAGCCCACGGCCACAAGCAGGATGCTCGCCAGGAACGGTACGCGCCAGGCCCATTCGCTGCCGAGGCCCACGCTGAAGAGGAACACCAGGTTGGCCAGGAGCAGCCCCACGGGGAAGCCGGCCTGCACGATTCCCGTGAACTGGCCCTTCTTCCGCCAGGGCGCGTGTTCGTAACTCATCAAAATGGCACCGCCCCATTCAGCACCGAAGGCGAGGCCCTGGATGATGCGCACAAGGACCAGGAGCGCGGGAGCCAGGAGGCCGACCTGCTGGTACGTAGGCAGCAAGCCGATGGCGAACGTCGCCAGGCCCATGAGGATGAGCGAGGCCACCAGCACCGGCTTGCGGCCCAGCTTGTCGCCCAGGTGGCCGCCAATGATGCCGCCCAGTGGACGGGCAGCGAAGCCGACACCGAGGGTCGCGAAGGAGGCCAAGGTGCCTGTCACCGGGTCGGCGCCCGGGAAGAACGCTGTGCCGAAGTACAGTGCAGCGGCGGTGCCGAAACCGATGAAGTCATAGGTTTCAATGACTGCGCCGACGCCTGAACCGACGGCGACGCGCTTTGCTTCCTTGGTTCCATGAACCGGACCACGCATGGTCAGAGCTTCATTGCTCATCTGTCTTTTTCCCTTTCGATGAGTGCGGTGCTTCTTCGGCATCCCCACTGTCGACAGTCAACATAATACGTCAACTGTGACCGACGCCACCAGCAATGTCAACAGTCAACTTGAGAGGTTGACTGTTGACAGTTAACGTCGCTAACGTGGTGTCCATCACTAAAGCTCCTCCACGTAGCGGGGCTCGATTTGAGGATCAACGACGATGTTTCATCAACGACTGGGCTGTTCTTCCATCAGCTTTCGACATCAGGAGCTAGCCACCGCCTTGCACACCATGCGCGGGCTCGGCTTCGAGGAGATTGACCTGGGCGCCCTACCCGGCGTCTGCGACCACGTGCCCTACATACTGGACGCCGAGGCAGTCGAGGCGGTTGCCGCCGTCGTTCGTGATTCGGGCCTCCGCGTCCGTTCGGTTAACGGCGACGTCGGCGATCTGAACGCAACGCTCGACGCCGGTGCCGCAGAAGCGCGCGAGCGTCACCTTGCGATGCTGCTCAACCTGGCCGCGAAGACCGGCGCGAAGGCACTAGTCCTTCCCTGTGGAGCAATCGACCACGAGCCACTGCGGAGCGTGGAAGAAGACATCGAAACGGTGGCGGCGCAGTTGATCCACGCCTCTGTCCGTGCCAAGGAGCTCGGCCTGGAACTGTGGACCGAGTCCCTCCACTACTTCCGGCTCTGCTGGAACACCGAACGCGCGCAGCTCCTGGCCGACCGACTTGCCGGGTCCGACGTCGGGATCGTCATGGACTTCAGCCACATCGTTGCTTCCGGCGGCGATCCCGTGGACTTCGTGTCGCGGTTCGGCGAGCGCATCAAGCATGTCCACCTCCGCGATGCGACGGCTGCCACGGAAAACGAACCGGGAAACATCAACCTCAGCATTGGCAACGGCCACGCAGACTTCGCTGCCGGGCTTTCCACGTTGCGGGCCGCTGGCTACACCGGCCACTTCTCGCTGGAACTCGAAACGCGCGACGTCACCCACGACGAGCGCCCGGCTGCCGCCGCCAAAGCCGGCAGCTACATCTCAGACCTCATCTAACAACCACAACTTTCAAGGAGCACCATGACCACCATCCAGCGCACCGCCGTTCTCACCGGAGCCACCTCGGAGCGCGGCATCGGCCTCACCACCGCCCGCCGCTACGCCGCCCAGGGTTGGGGCGTCGTCATCCTGGACCTCGACGGCGAGAAGTCCGCCAAGGTTGCCGCCGAAATCGGCAACGAGTTCAACGTCCCCGCCTTCGGGTACGAGATCGACGTCGCCAACGAAGCTTCCGTTACTGCCGCGCAGGCGGCTGTTGCGGCCGAGGTTTCGGGTGGCAACCTGCCTCCCGTTGGCGCCTTGGCAAACATCGCAGGCATCACCTCCCCTGTCCCCTTCCTCGAAACCACGCTGGAGTTGTGGCACAAGGTAATGGACGTCAACGCCACCGGCACCTACCTGGTGACCAAGGCATTCCTGCCGGACATGATCGCCAACGGCTGGGGCCGCATCGTCAACATGTCATCGGTTTCAGCGCAGCGCGGCGGCGGCGTGTTCGGCAAGGTTCCCTACTCCGCAGCGAAGGCCGCCATCCTCGGCTTCACCAAGGCTCTCGCACGTGAAATCGGCGAAACAGGCGTAACCGTCAATGCCATCACCCCCGGCGCCGTGGACACCAACATCCGCGTGGGCAGCACTGACGAGCAGGAAGCCGCCATCAACGCCGGCATCCCCCTGGGCCGCAACGCCACCACGGAAGAGGTCGCAGCCGTGATCACCTTCCTCTCCTCCGAGGACTCGGCCTACCTCACCGGCACCACCATCGACATCAACGGCGGCAGCCACATCCACTAGTCCTTTCCCACAGAAAAACCAGGACCCCGCCATGACCAAAATCTTCAACGACCCCGCCGACTTTGCAGATGAAGCGCTTGCCGGCTTCTGCGATGCCCACTCGGACCTGGTGCGCCAGGTCGAGGGCGGAGCGGTTCGACGCAACCGGCCGGCTATGCCAAAGGTCGCTGTCATTACCGGCGGCGGCTCCGGCCACTATCCCGCATTTGCGGGAATCATCGGCCCGGGTTTCGCCGACGGAGCCGTGGTGGGAAACATCTTCACCTCACCCTCCACCCAGCAGGCCTACTCCGTGGCGAAGGCTGCCAACTCCGGAGCCGGGGTGGTGTTCACCTACGGCAACTATGCCGGGGACGTGATGAATTTCGGGATGGCCAGCGAGCGCCTGAACGCCGAAGGGATCCGGGCGGAAAACGTGCTGGTCACGGACGACATCGCCAGCGCACCCTTGTCGGAGATCGGGAAGCGCCGCGGCATCGCCGGTGACTTCGTGGTCTTCAAGGTCATGGGCGCTGCCGCTGAGGCCGGACTCGATATGGACTCCGTGGTCCGGCTTGGCCGCAAGGCGAACGAGCTCACGCGCACCATCGGAACAGCATTCGGTGGCTGTACCTTCCCGGGTGCCGATGCCCCGCTCTTCCGCCTTCCCGAGGGTCAGATGGGCCTGGGACTTGGCATCCACGGCGAGCCTGGACTGTTCGATACCGAGCTGCCCACCGCCGTCGAGCTTGGCCGGGAACTGGTGCGGCGCGTCGTGGAGGAGGCGCCTTCGGCCGCCTCCGGACGAGTTGCAGTAATCCTGAACGGCCTGGGTTCAACCAAGCACGAGGAGCTCTTTGTCCTTTGGCGCACCGTGGCTCCCCTGCTCCGCGAGGCCGGCTACACGCTGGTGATGCCGGAAGTTGGCGAGCTGGTGACGTCCTTGGACATGGCGGGCGCATCGCTGACGCTCACGTGGCTGGATGACGAACTGGAGCAGTACTGGACAGCCCCGGCGCTGACGCCGGCGTATCGCCGGGGGTCCGTCGGATTCGATGTTGCTTTCACCGAGGACGCCGCCGAGGCATCGGTGGCAGAGGCCACCCACTACTCCTCCACAGAGGCTTCCCGCGCCTACGCAGGCCAGTGCCTTAGTGCTCTGGAGACCACCGCCGCCCTGATGCGTTCGTCCGAAGCCATGCTGGGAGACATGGACGCCATCGCCGGCGACGGCGACCACGGCCGCGGCATGGTCCGCGGATCGGCGGCGTCGCTTGAGGCTGCTGCAGCCGCCGTCTCCTCGGGCGCCGGCGCTGGTTCGGTCCTGATGGTCGCGGGCGACGCCTGGGCCGACAAAGCCGGTGGCACGTCGGGCGTCCTGTGGGGTGCCGGCCTGCGCGCCTTCGGCGAGCGTCTGGGTGACACGGAAATCCCGACGCCGGAGGTCCTCGCCCAGTCGGTTCGCGCCTTCGCTGATCGCATCGCGGGCCTTGGAAAAGCGGAAATCGGTGACAAAACCATGATGGATGCGTTGCTGCCGTTCGCTTCCTCGCTGGAGGAACACGTGGCCGGTGGCTCCTCTCTGGAGCAAGCGTGGGCAGATGCTGCGGCTGAAGCCACAACCGCCGCCGCGTCCACCGCAGACCTTCGACCCCTCAAGGGCCGCGCCAGGCCACTGGCCGAGAAGAGCATCGGCACACCGGATCCCGGGGCGACGTCGCTCGCCATGGTGTTTGCCGCCGTCGGACCCCACTTCACTGCAGTTCCCGTAGCTGCCGCCATCAATTAGGAGACCATTCATGCGCATTATTGTGGGTGCCGACGAAGCCGGCGTTGACTACAAAGACCGAATTCTGGCCGACCTCGAGGCCGACTCCCGAATCAGTGAAGTGATCGATATCGGAGTCCACCGTGACGATGAGGACTTCTCCCGCCCGTATCCCTATGTGGGTATCGCGGCCGGTGAAATGATCCGCGACGGCAAGGCGGACCGGGCCATCCTGTTCTGCGGAACGGGAATCGGAGTGGCCATCGCGGCCAACAAGGTCCCGGGAATCAGGGCGACGGCAGCCCACGATTCGTTCTCCGTTGAACGCTCCATCCTGTCGAACGACTGCCAGGTCTTGTCCATGGGCCAGCGCGTGGTGGGCGTCGAGCTGGCCCGCCGACTGGCTAAGGAGTGGATCGGCTACGCCTTTGACCCTTCTTCCGGATCTGCTGCGAAGGTGAAGGTGCTGAGCGACTTCGAGGGTTGCTAGGGGACGGTACAGCCAGCCCCGGCACGTCTCATCAGTAGCATTGGTGCAAACAGGCCGGACCAGGAGAGCTGATGCCCTACACCGTTGACTTCAAGAACGTATCCACCGTGGGACTTGAGTCCTCGCCCGTCGCCGAGGCCGCCGCCGGACTGCGTGCCAACGAGGCCCGCTATTACAAGAACAAGTACGACCACGATTTCACAGTGAGCCCCGCCGAGGAGCTCCCCGAGGTAGTGGACAGGGTGACCCGGATCCTTAGGGAAGAACGCGACATCGTGATCAACTCCAAGCCACTGGAGGCCACATCTTTCCAAGTGGAGGACCTGCAGATGGCATATGTGTTCTACGAGTCCGGCCTCTCTATCAACGTCATGTACAGCACGGGCGAAGGAAAGAGGGCTGTGGGATTCAAACTCTCCGACGGCATGGACGTCCCCGAGGAGCTGGACTCGAAGTTCAAGTTCGCCCGGCAAAAGTCCAAGCTGGCCGGCACAATCCGTGGCTCCTACTTCGTGATCAAGGGCGAGTACTGAACTCGCCAGCCAAGAGCCACAAAAAGGCCGTACGTACGAGGACAGCCCCGTGCGTACGGCCTTTTTCGGAGCTACTTGATCAGCGCTGCAGCCTGATCCATAAGCGCACCGGCTGCTTCCGGTCCGCCGGTTGCAGAGCTGTTACTGGATGCGGAAGCCGAGATCAGGACTCCGTCCTTGAGGGCGTACGCGTTGTAAATGGCTCCTGACTTTCCGTCAGGCAGCACCATGACGGTCTTGGAGGCCACAGTCCCGGGGACTGAGCCGACGCCGTCGACCCGTTCCGTCGTAAGGGTCATGACGTCCCCCTCAGCCGACAGCGTCACCTTCTTGCATGTCTCGATCTGTGACTCGCTCTTGTCCAAGCTTGCCTGGAGCAACGCGGATTCGACGCCGGAGGCCAGGACCACGTTGGTGATGAACTCGCCGGTCTTGGACCTGGTAGTGCCGGCAGACGCGGCGCCGTCCACGGGTTGATACACACCAAGCGTGCCGAGGTTCCCGCATTCCGAAGGTTCAATAGCTGCCTTGTTGAGCACGCGAATGGGTTCGTACTGGGCCACCAGCTCTTGGTCGGAAACTACTGCACGGCTGGTACCGTCAGCTTCCTTGATCTGCCCCACCAAAGCGACGAGCTCGTCCTGGGTGTACTGCTTTGCCGGCGTTGGTGTGGCAGTAGCCGTCTCGCTGGCAGGGCCCGACGAGGATTGCGGTGATGCCGTAGCCCCACCGCAGGCCGTCAATGCCGTAACCATCAATGCAGTTGCCCCGAGTCCGGGCAGCAAATTCTTCTTCATATGTGTCCCCCAATATTTCTCTGTACAGCATCCACAGGCGCGGACTACAGCAAGGCTACTGTCCAAGTAGTCCTGCGCAAAAAATCCCGGAGGGCTAGAACCCGCCGCCACCACCGGTTTCGCCCGCCATGTTGGCGAAGCGCGAGTAGTGGCCCTGGAATGCCACCACGATGTCCTTGGTGGGACCGTTACGGTGCTTTGCAATGAGGATGTCGGCTTCGCCCGCACGCGGGGATTCTTTGTCGTAGACATCCTCACGGTGAAGCAGGATGACCATGTCGGCGTCCTGCTCGATGGAGCCGGATTCACGAAGGTCGGAGACCATGGGGCGCTTGTCCTGGCGCTGCTCAGAACCACGGTTCAGCTGCGACAGGGCGATCACGGGAACCTGCAGCTCCTTGGCCAACAGCTTCAAGGCACGGGAGAATTCCGAAACTTCCTGCTGTCGGGACTCCACCTTTTTGCCCGAGCTCATGAGCTGGAGGTAGTCGAGGATGACAAGTTTGAGGTCGTGCTGCTGCTTCAGGCGACGGCACTTCGCCCGGATCTCCATGAGCGACATGTTCGGGCTGTCGTCAATGAAGAGCGGAGCATCGTTCATGCGGCCCATGGTGGTGGCGATCTTGGACCACTGTTCGTCCTTGATGGTGCCCTTCCGGAGGTCCTGAAGGCCAATGGTGGCTTCTGCGGAAAGAAGACGCATGGCGATTTCGTTCCGGCCCATTTCCAAGGAGAACATGACCGTGGCCAAGTTGTTCTTGATGGCAGCGGAACGGGCAAAGTCCAGTGCGAACGTCGACTTACCGACGGCGGGACGGGCTGCGATGACGATCATCTGGCCCGGGTGGAGTCCGTGCGTCAATTCGTCGAGTTCGTAGAAACCAGTGGGAACGCCGGTCATGCCCTCGCCGCGGTGACCAGAGGCTTCGATCTCATCCACGGTGGATTCCATGACGTCCTTCAACGCCACGTAGTCCTCAGCGGTACGTTTTTCAGCAACCGCGTACACCTCGGCCTGCGCCTGGTTGACGAGGTCTTCCACCTCGCCGTCCTGGCCGTAGCCCATCTGGACGATCTTGGTTCCGGCATTCACCAAGCGGCGAAGCACGGCACGCTCGGCCACGATTTCGGCGTAGTATCCGGCGTTCGCTGCAGTCGGAACGGTCTGGATGAGCTCGTGAAGGTATGCGGGCCCACCAATGCGGTTGATCTCGCCGCGCTTGGTGAGTTCGTCCGACACCGTGACGGCGTCAGCCGGTTCGCCTCGCCCATAGAGGTCGATGATGGACTCGTAGATGGTCTCGTGGGCCGGACGGTAGAAGTCATGCCCGCGGACGATCTCCACGACATCCGCGATTGCGTCCTTGGACAGCATCATGCCGCCGAGCACGGATTGTTCAGCAGGGATGTCCTGTGGAGGCTTCCGGCTCGAGTCCGAAGCGCGAGTGCCCTCGATTGAGTCCAAGTGCGTAACTGACAAAGCCGTCCTCCAAATATGTACCGCTGCAGAGATGTAGTCCCTGGCGGCTGCAAAGCGCAGTGTGTGGCTACGTCCGCCGGGTTGCTCTGAGGATGTCAGGCAGGTCCGACAAAATTACGTATCCACAAGTTATCCACAGTGCCTTCCGGGAAGCCGCCACGGGTTGTGACTTTTTGACGGCCCTGGAAACTCAATGCGGGTAAATGAGTGCCCAAAATGGACACTTCAGACACGTTACAGCAGGTGGCAGATAGGCCCTGTGGATAAGTTGTGGAATACCACCCCAACGTTGTGCACAGACTGTGGGCTACTCTGTGGATAGAGAAATTCTTTTAGCAGCATTAGCGCTCTGACCTGCGAAAACGCTGCTCACAAGCTGTGGACTGAAGAAAGTTTTTCCACAAATCATCCACAGCCGTGTCGATTCCCAGGTCCATTGAGACGTCGGAAACCGGTATAAACATGCCGCAAATGTGATGGAACTTACATTCAGCCCTATAATTTGACACCCTGCTCTCAGAAGTCTATGCCCGCCGTGGAATGTGCTGTGGATAACGCACTTCTGGCATAAGCTCTAAGCATGGGGATGAACTTTGGTGACGTGCTGACGATTGCCCTTCCGTTGCTCGTCCTCCTGGGCCTGCTCTGGGCATTGTCCGCGGCCTTCAAACCGCGGGATGCGGGCATGTCCGACGCCGAGAGGTACCAGCGCGAACTGGCGGCGCGTTCCGCCGCGCACCAGGCTTCCCAAGTGCAGCAAGCGTTGGCCCTTCGAGCCCGCATCGAAGCAACTACCAAGCCCAGCCAAAACGAAGCCCAGCACAGCCAACATGCGCAACAGGGCCACTCTGCGGGCCAGGCACAAACCGGACGCCCCGCGGCCCTCAATCAGCCAGGCCAGCAGCCCGCAGTGCTCCCCAACGGCCAGCTCAACCCCCAGCTCGCCTTCGAGCTGCAGAACCTGGTCCGCGGCGGGAAAAAGATCGAGGCCATCAAAGTTCTTCGCCAAGCCACACATTCAGATTTGCTTACCGCCAAGAACTACGTAGATCGGCTCTGACAACGCCATGGATTCCATCCTCATCCCGCTCCTGATCCTCATTGCGGTCATCGCGGGAGTGCTCCTGCTCATTCATTCCTTCACCAAGCGCTCTGCGGAAACAAAGGCAACCGCCGAGGCAACGAATGCCCCGAAGGATCCGGTGGAGTTGGCCAAGGAGTCGGCAGCCAAACTCAATCAAGAGCAGCATCGCCAGTTGTATTCGCTGATAGCCCAGGGCCAGGGCATGGCCGCCATCAAGCTCTATCTACAGGCTACGGGAGAAGGCCTGCGTGCGTCGCGCAATGCTGTGGGTGCCCTCGCGGCCCACCCTCAGCCGTTCACCCCAGAAACTCCAGCCAAGGACCTGCTCGCCGACGACGACGACGAGCCCGAGCGCTTCCCTTACCGGTACAGGGCGATCGTGAGCAAGGGCGACGTCACCCGTGAGGTCAGCAGCAATATGCTCAACGACGAAATCTACGGCCGGATCCGCACGCTCGCAAAGAGCGGTGACGTGGAGGGCGCGGCACTGGCTTTGACCCGCCACTCAGACATCAACATCAAGCAAGCCCGGGAGTTCATCGAGCTTCTGGATGACTAACTAGAAGTCGAAGAGGTCGCCGAGGAAGCCTTCCTTCTTCTTGCGCTTACGGCCGTACTGGTCCCGGTCACCCCGCCGATCGTACTCGCGCCGATCGTAGTCCCGGTCGTAGTCGCGCCGCCCCCTGTCCTCGTACCGCGGTTCCTGCGGACGGGACTCGAAGGGGTTGTAGAGGGGCGGCGGCGCGATCGGCGGCTGTGGCGCCGGCGGGACAGCGCGGGCTGAGCCCGGGCCGCTCTCCGCTGCTACGCGGTCGATGATCTTATCCAGCTCACCGCGATCCAACCACACGCCCCTGCATTTCGGGCAGTAATCGATCTCTACGCCGCTTCGTTCGCTCATCACCAGGTCAATGGAATCCACAGGACACTTCATGCTTGCCCCAACGACCGGACCCAGGTAAAAGTTCGGACTACCTGCCTGCCGAGATTCCCGCAAGAAGCTGCTCAAAAGGCAGCGACTCAAGAACCGGAGCCTTCCGGCCAGGCTGGGGGCCGCTGAGCAGTTGCACGAGTTCACCCGCCGCCCGCTCCACCCGCGACGAGAGGGGCGAGCCGCCGTCGTCGTTTCCCCAGTCCTGGGGCCCCGCGAAAACTGCGGTAGCGGCAATCCGCGTCCGGAGGTAAGTGAACAGCGGGCGCATGGCGTAGTCGAGGACCATCTGGTGGCGGTCGGTACCGCCCGTGGCGCCGAGCAATACGGCCTTGCCGTCGAGCGACTTGGGATCAAGGACGTCGATGAACGACTTGAACAGCCCGCTGTACGAGGCACTGAACACGGGGCTGACGGCGATGATGGCGTCGGAATCCTCGACGCCGGCAATCACCTCCGCGAGGCGCGGTGCGGCGTACCCGGTGACGAAGTTGTTGGCGATGTCCACGGCGAGGTCGCGAAGTTCGACGACGTCGATCCTCGCCTCATAGCCTGCCGCCCCCAGTTGCCGCTCGGCTGAAGCGGCCAGCTGGTCAGCCAGCAGACGGCTCGACGACGGCACGCCGAGTCCGGCGGAAAGTACGGTGATGCGGCGGGTTTCCATGGCGTTTCTCCTGTTGCTCGTTCATTCATTTTACATGCGTTTGCATCTAAATCAATGAACAGGGGCGCCCGCGGATGTATTCCCGCCGCGCCCGACGCCGGGAACAGACCGCAACGGCGCTGGAGCAGAAGTCCCCATGGTCCGCCCACGTGATGGGAGTTAGCATGGAGCAAAGTTTCTCCAACGAAGGGATTTATCATGTCGAAAATGACCCGCCGCTCGAAACTGGCACTCACCTCCGTGGCTGCGAGCCTGGCACTCGGCGCGCTTAGTGTCGCGGCACCAGCCCCGGCACAGGCTGCCGGCCGATGCGTCGATTACAACTACAGCTATGGGGGCTACTCAAGCTGCGTCGGCAACATCCAGGTGCTGCTCAATGCGTTCAGAACCCGCATCGGCTCCCCCTATGCCCCACTGGCAGTGGACAACTCATACGGACCCGCGACCCGCAACGCGGTGATTGGCTTCCAGCGGTTCTGGGGACTACAACCAGACGGCGTTGTCGGCCCCCGGACCTGGAACATCCTTTGCTCCCCTCAGATGGGCCCGGGCCCCATCAGCTGGTACCCCTACTCGGCTGCCCGCGCCTCCGGCTGCAACATCTGAGCCCGGAAACCCCGGCTGCCAGACCAACCAGAGCTCTACGGACGCCGCGCAGCGTGCTCAGACAGGAAGTTGAACGTCTTGTCCCTCGCCTCGCGGGCTTCGGCGAAGTTCAAATGGAACTGGTACTCGTGGGGAAGTTCCGGCTGGTAGGTTGCCGGCCAGAACAACTCCGTCACTTCTACATCAGCGTCCTTGAGGCGGTTACTGTAGGGCACCGACTGCAGCCAGGTGAGGCCGTCACCGTTGCCGCCGCTGATAAACGTCGGCGGGAAGTCCGGAGTGACAAAGTCAATGGTGGACATCGTGGCCCCGGCGTAGGTAGCGGACCAGTCCTTGGTCCCTGTGTACGCCCACAAGGCAGTCTTGAAGCCCCAGGCCACAATGCCGTTCAGGTCCGCCATGGCCCGGAGGTCGTAGACGCCGCAGTGCAGGATGGTCGCCGCCAGTTCGGACTTCTGAAGCGCAGGCTGGATTCCCATGAGGTTGGCGTACTCGGGGTTAACGGTGAGCGTGGTCATCTGGCTGGCCAGTTGGGCCCCGGCAGAATCACCGGCAAGGACGATCCGGCTGGTGTCCACATTGAGCTCTGCAGCGTGCGACTTGATGTAGGCCAAAGCTTCGTTGATGTCCCGCACAGCTGCGGGGTAGGTGGCCTCAGGTGCTATCGGATAGCTCATGCCGATGGTCGTGTAGCCCTGGTCGGCAATGATCTGGAGGTACGGATTGACGTCGCGCTGCGCCCCCGAGATCCACGCGCCTCCATGGATCCACACGACTGCAGGAAGCGGCGCCGCCGTGCCCTGGGGGCTGAAGACATCAAAGGTGGAACCCGGCTTGTACTCCACCCCCATCCGGGTATCCAGGGGCGTAGCGGGAACGTAGGGCGTCATTTCATCGATGGTTGCCTGGGCGCCCCGTTCAAATACGCTGCGGATCAGCAGAGCAGACGGCCAAGGAGTGGCAGAGAGGGCCAGCGCCACCACCAACACCACCAGGATGGCGATCTCGAGTTTCCGTAGCCGGGAAGAGCGTTTTCGCGGGATCCTGGGACGTTTTGCCGCTTGGGCTGGTTCGGTTGTCCTTGCACTGGCTTGGATCGAATCCAACGGCCCCATTACACACTCCCCCGGTCGGTGCTTCCCTGGACCCATGCTAAGACGGATGGGCGTTCCTTGGGGTCAGGACAGCGGCCGCGCCGCCTCCAGCAGGACTCCCTCGCCGCCGTCGAACGTTACGGCGTGAAAAGCCGGGCCGCGCGAGACCACCCTGAATCCCCACTGCCGGTGCAGCTCCAAAGAGGCTTCGTTGCGCGCATTCACGATGTACCAAGCAGTGGCAGCGCGTTCCCAGATCCACTCAAGCCGGCGCGAGGTCAACGCAACCGCAATTCCCCGACGCCGGAAATCTGGCGTCACGGTGAGGCCGCCCAGATAGTGACCCGCCGGCGCTGGACCGTCACCGACGTCGTAATGGTGCGTTTTCGCCCAGCCAACGACGGCGGACCCCGGCCCCGGGGTCATGTCCAGTGGCGCCTCGGCCACCAAAACCAGGCGACCGTCGTCGGTCACCGCGGCGGCAATTTTTGCCGCGAAAGGCTCCCTCCCGGCCTTAGACAACCGGCCGGACAGGGTCTCCACGGTCACAATTCCGGGAACATCCGTTTCAACCGCGGGACGGATGGCGAATCTCATGGGCCTAGTCTAGGTTTGCAAAAGGGGCATCCCGCACGGAAGAGGACCATGACACAGCAAACCATCGCTCCGTTGGACGGCGTCCGCGTCCTGGAACTCGGCAACTACATCGCCGCGCCTACCGCAGGACGCCTGTTGGCAGATTTCGGCGCCGAGGTCATCAAGGTCGAACGGCCCGGAACCGGCGATGAACTGCGCAACTGGCGGCTGCACAAGGGCACCACCTCGATGCTGTACCGAACACTGAACCGCAACAAGAAGTCCGTGGTCCTGGACCTCCGCACCGAGGCCGGCAAGCGGGCTGTTTTGGAGCTGGCAGCGAAATCGGACATCCTGCTGGAGAATTTCCGACCCGGCACGCTCGAGAAATGGGGTCTCGGTCCGGAGGTCCTCAACCAAGCCAACCCGGACCTCGTGGTCACGCGCATCTCCGCCTTCGGGCAAACCGGGCCACTTTCCGAGCGGCCCGGTTTTGCCGCCGTCGCCGAAGCCTATGGCGGGTTCCGCAACCTGGTGGGCGACCCCGATCGCGCACCGGTGCGGGTGGGCGTCTCCATCGGTGACTCGATCGCGGGCCTCTATGCCGCCTTCGGTTCCGTGATGGGCCTCTACCAGCGTGAAGCACGACGCCGGAACTCGGCTGGCGCTGCCCCCCTCACCGAACGCGTCATTGACGTCGCCCTGCACGAGGCAATGTTTTCGATGATGGAATCGCTCATCCCCGATTACCAGGCTTACGGCGTGGACCGGCAGAGGGTGGGCGGCCGGATGGAAGGCATCGCCCCCTCGAATGCTTATGTCTGCCAGGACGATGCAAGCATTGTGGTGGCAGGAAACGGCGACTCGATCTTCCAGCGGTATATGCAGACCATCGGCCGTCCGGACCTTGCGGGGCGCCCTGATTTGCAGAGCAATGCGGGTCGCTGGGCCGCCCGTGAGGAACTGGACCAGGCGATCGGCGAATGGACCCGGACCCTGCCTGCCGAGGCAGCCCTGACGGCCCTGGAAGCTGCCGGTGTTCCCGCAGGACCGATTTACACCGCCGCGGATATCAGCAACGACAGTCAATATGCCGCCCGCGACATGATTCAAAAATTCGACGTGTCCACGGGCGAAGAAGTTATTTCCGACGTCGGCTTCCCCGGCGTGGTTCCCGTCATTGGCGGCCGGTCGCTGCCCATCCGCAACCTAGGCCCGGACCTGGGCGAAAACACCCAGGACGTTCTCGGCGGGCTGCTTGGCATGAGCGACAGCGAAATTGATGCCGCTTCCGGCCGAGAGGAAGCTGTCCAGCCATGATCCGTTACGACGGGCCCCTGGCCACCACCCTGGGCAGTGCCATCCTGCGCGACGTTACCCTCCGCGACGGCCTCCAACTGACAGGCAAACTCCTGCCAGCCGAACAGAAAGTCCATACCGTTCGGGAATTGCTGCGCCTTGGCGTGCCGGCGATCGAACTTGGCTCCATGGCCCGCCCGGACCTGGTCCCTACGATGGCCAACACCCTGGAAGTGGTGCAAGCACTGACCCCGCTCGAACTCGAAAAGTGCTGGATCTGGGTAGCAACCCCGGGCCACGTTGCGAAGGCGGCCGCTGCCGGGGCAAGGAATTTCCAGTACTGCCTGTCCGCTTCCGACTCCCACAACAAGGCCAATATTGGCCGAACCACCGATCAGAGCCTGGCAGCCCTGCCCGAGGCCATCGAGTACGCGCGGGCAGTCAATGGCCGGATCCAGCTCTGCATTGCGACGTCCTTCACGTGCCCGTTCGAGGGCCGGGTTCCCGAAGAACGCATACTGGCCATCGCCAACGACCCCCGTGCCGAGGGCACCATGGACATCGTCATCTGCGACACCTTGGGTCAGGCGGTCCCGGCGCAGGTTGCACAGTTGATCACCCGCGTGCGCACCGAATCCCCTTCCCGTCGCGTCGTCTATCACGGCCATGACACGTGGGGTTTGGGCGTTGCCAATACCCTCGCCGCCATTCAAGCGGGCGCCGAGATGGTGGACGGAGCGCTTGGCGGCCTGGGTGGCTGCCCCTTTGCTCCGGGGGCCAGCGGAAACACGTCCAGCGAAGACATCCTGTTCGCTACCCGCCCCGATTGGCTGACGCCTGAAATCTTTGGGGAACTCGTGGTGCTTTCGGAGAATTTGCTGGCCGAACTCGACGAGCCCAACCGTTCCAGGTCGGCCCAAGGCGCGCGGTCCAAGGCAGAGGCCTTTGATTGGGTGCTGCGGCCCCAGGACCTGCCCGGGCGCTAGGAGCGGCCCGCCCCGCCCAGCGCCATCAGTTCCAAGCGCCTCAAGGTTTCGCGGTTCCGGACAGCAATAACGGGGTCGCGCAGTTTCTTGGGCACCAATTTGCCGGGACCCCGTACAGCGTCCTCAGCGATCGAGACCTTGCACCGCGAGTCGCCGAGGTCTTCCAGCGTAATGAGCACCTTCGCTTCGCCAAGCGGCCACCCCCTCGCCAGAAGTTCGAGCTTGCGTTCGGGTTCGACGGCGGTGACCCGGCTGCTGTCGTCGATGAGGAATGGCCAGGATCCCACGGAGTGGTGAAGCCGGGAGCCCTCGGCCGGCCACTGGTCATCAACGGAGCGGATCCTTGAGGCACCCACCACCCACCCCGAGTACAGCCACCCCTCCTGGATGACTTTCCAAACATCTGCGGCAGGGGCATTGAACAGCTGGGTCACGGTGGCCATGAGGAACCTTTCTGCGCAGGTGGAGGACTAGGCGACACCTTAAGCTAAGCATGCTTATGGTTTACTCGCCAGGGCACTCCGCCATCATGTAGCCGGCTTGCTGGCCTTACCGTCCAACCACAGCATGTCCGACTCGTCGCGGTGGGTGCCCTCCGAGCCCACATCTTGGGTCTCCCCTTTCGTGGCCACACTCCATGGGCGGAGTTGGCAGGTGTGCGTGAGCGACATCGTACCCGCGTACAGGGGACGCCTACACTGATCGCATGGTGTGCCGAAAAGGGCGTGTCCTTAAGTGGTGCATGGTCCTGTCTACGATGCTGCCCGCCTTATCCGCCTGCAGCTCCGACGACGCGACTACACAACCATCGTCGGGCAGCAGCGATGCACCCATCACCGTGGAAATCAATCAATCCCGTGACCAATACGGGAAGCAAGCCATCCAGATCCAGTTCACCAACACAACGGACAATCCCCTGACCGTGACTGGCGCGCGACTCCGTTCGCCCCTTTTCGACGGCGACATACTCTGGCAGCGCTCCGGGAACGGCCTCGAGCTGCCGCCCAGGCAACCCAAAAGCGTTCCGGCGGCACTGCCGGCGGCGTCATGTGGAGCCCCACAGACCGGTTCCAACCAGGCAACGCTGCAGTTCATTGCGCCCGGCAAGGAAGCCACCGAAGAGGTGACCGACGCGGCCGATCCCTTCGGCGTGCTGGCCAGAAACTCAGCCGAGCTGTGCATCGCAGCCCAGGCCGCCGCCGTCGCCACGATGGCGCTGGACCCCGAACTGAAGGTGGCCGCGGACGGTCGGACCGCCGTCGTGCGTCTTATCATCACGCCGGCTCCACAGAGCAGGGAGATACAAAGCTTCACCATTGAATCGATCGACGAGACCACGTTGCTTGCCCAATCCCCCACGGATCCATGGCCAACGGACGTCACCGTGGGCTCCACAAAGCAGGAGCTGGCGCTCACCATCCGACCGGCTCGATGTGATCCGCATGCCGTCGCGGAGGACAAAGTGGGCACGCTCCTCCCGCTGAGGGTGAAAGTGGGAGGGAGCGAAGGCTTGGTAAAAGTGGCAGCCTCAACTGACCTGCGTGGACGAATCCATGACTTCGTCACCGCCGCTTGCGCACACGATTGAGCTTCGAGTTTGCCCAGGTGGCCTAGCCGAGCGTCGCCAAAGCCCCCTGCGCGCACTCCACCCTGACCTTGACGTTGGCATCAACGCTCTTGACCTCGCCATCCATCTGATACGGCAACGGCTTGAGAGTGGTGAATTCATAGCTGCTGACGCTTGGCTGATCACCGAGTCCCTGGGTGGTGGCCTTAAGCGCCTTCAGAAGGACCTTCCACTTGGGCATGTGCGGGAAGATGATGACCTCGAACTTGCCGTCGGACGGGTGCTCATCGGCCTCGCTGAGGGTGGCGTATTTGGCCATCTCGCGGATATTGGCGAACACCAGGCTGTCGAACTTGTGACGCTTCCCATCAGGCAAACGAACTCCGAAAGGCTCAAATTTGGAAAAGGTCTGAATCACGGTGACCATTTCCTTCAAGGCTCCCTTGCTGCCCTTTTCCAGCTCGGTGGCAACTACGGGGGTCAAGCCGAAGCCTATGTAGGAATGCGCGTACTCAAGCGGTTCGCCCTCTTTTTGGCCCGTATGGATCCTCAGAAGGTCGATGTTGTGGACGCGACCCTCAGCGATGGCCTCTTCCAAGGGCTTGGTGGCGATGATCCTGCTGTGGTCGTTGGCGTTGCCGGCGGCCCGTACAGCGCACACCGCCCTGGGATTCCCGGCCTGCATCACCCCATTGACCACCTCGTTGTAGCCGCCATCACCACTGACCGAAACCACCAGGACATCGCCGCCCTTCGCTGCGGCCTCCCGCGCAAGGTCCACCGCGTGTCCGGCATGCTCCGTGGGTTGGAGGATGAGCTCGGGTTCGTAGCTGAGAATTTCCTTCAACCGTTGGTGCAATTGCTGCGCAAGCTCCGGCGCATCCCCTGTGCTGTTGGGATTGAAAATGATAACGATCGACTCAAAGGTCCGGGCAGAATCCACGATGTGCTCCTGATTCATTGCGAGGTCCCTTATTCAGGCGGCTGTTTCCCTCGGAAGTTCCCATACTATTCGCAACCCGGAGGGGTTCCGGATAAACCGCGAACGTGAAACGATGAAATTGGGTTCCCACTTGGGAATCTGCCTCAACCAGCTGGGTGCGGCATGATGCTGCGGCAGCAGTGTGGATATCCCATGGACTCACGCCAGACAGCACGAACACTCGTTCTCGAGCATGAGGTCACCCTTGACGATTTATGGGCGTGGTACTGGGCCAATGGCGGCAACGCCAAGCTCTGGGACTTCGACGCCTACCTGTTCGGGATCTTCGAACGCGACCCGTTCGACCTGATAATCCTTGGCTGGGCCATGGAGGACCTGGAAGCCCACTCGCTTCTCTGAGGGCAGTCCGGGCGCCGGTAGGGTTGCATCATGGGGACTGTACTGGAAGCCGAAAACCTGCTGGTGGGATATGCCGGAGCGCCGGTGTGCGGCGAAGTTTCGGCGGCCGTGGGAGCCGGCGAGGTCCTCGGAATCGTGGGCGTGAACGGTGCGGGGAAGTCGACCGTCGCCCGGACCATAGCGGGTCGTCAGGCCTCCCTTGCCGGCGAGGTGAGGGTCCACGGGCTCCTCAGCGACCCCGATGCCGTGCCCTTCCGCCGGCAGGTTTCCGCAGTTTTTGATGACGATCTTTTCTTCCCTTCGCTGACTGTCCGGGAACACTTGCTGCTCGTCGCCCGTGGGCACTCCGTCGGGGAGCCCGAGAGGCGGGTCGAGGAAGAACTGGAGTTCTTCGGCTTGCAGGGACGAGCCCACGCCATCCCCGATGCCCTGTCTTCCGGACAACGACGCAGGCTGCTGCTTGCAGCGGGACTTATCCGTCCTTCGTCGCTCCTGATCCTTGACGAGCCTGAACAACGACTCGATCCCAGGATGCGCGTGGCCCTCGGAGAACGGATTGCTGAACACGCAGCAAACGGCGGCGCAGTGGTCCTGGTGACCCACGATCCGGACCTGCTGCTCGCCACCGCTTCTTCGTGTTTGGTGATTGACGACGACGTCCGCGAATTCGATCCACAGCAGGGAGCCTCGATCATTGCCGGGTCCTGACATGCTGATTCGTGAAAGCACGACGCCGGACCGTCACCTCGCGCGGGAGATCGTCAGTTTCACCCGCCGATCGGCCCGCCGTTACAAACGGAGCCGGGGTTCATGGGGCGATCGATTCGTGGACGCGTACAGTTGGGGACTCGGTATCGCCGTTTCGCTGACCATCGCAGCCTCCTTCGTCCTTGCCCTGCGCAACGAGATTGCGGACCGCGCCTCCACAGGGAGCAGCATTGTCAAAGCGCAATGGCTCGTCCTTCCAGCGCCCGTGCTGTGGACGGCGGTGACGTACGCGATCCTGCTGGTGGTGGCCAACCTTGCCCGGAAGCTTGGACCGATCACCGTCGGTGGGGCTGAGGGCACCTGGTGGCTGTCCCTCCCCGTCGACCGCCGACCGATGGTCCTGCCGCATTTCCTCCGCAAAGCGGTCCTGACGGGAGTAGCCCTTGCTGTGGTTTATCTTCCATTCAGCATCGTTACGGCCGTAGACCGTGATATCCCGGAGCACTTTTTGGCGTCAGGGACTTTTGGCGCCGCGGGGGTCATCGCAGTGGCTTTGGCGGCTTTTCAGCAGATCGGTTTGCCCGGGCCAGGGCTCGGCAAGATGATCAGCTTGCCCGTGCTCTTGGCGTGCGCCGTTCTTCCCGGGATCGCCGGGGGACCCTGGCTGGCAGTGTTGGTGGGGGTGGCCGCCGTCGTGCTTCTTGCCGTCGTGGGAACGCACGCAGGTGAGGTGCGGGGCGAAGAGCTGATCCGCGGCGGGGCCGTGACCGGCCACACCGGCGCTTCCCTGTTCATGATGGATTCCAACGAGGTACTTCGCGCGCTGGGCTCCGGACGGAAAACGGTCGACGGCGGCAGGGCGGCAGGCTTCTTCGCCAGACCCACGGGGAGCCCCTTTCGGGCGCTGATCCGTGCCGATGTTGTGGCGTTCCTCCGCCTGAATCCTCCCGTGGTGCGTTCGCTGCTGTGGCTGCTTGCCTCCATCGCCGTGCTGCTGGTGGAAGGTGGGCTGCCGGAGTTCGCGCAGTTGGCCATCATTGTCATAGCCGGCTGTGCTACAGCATCGGGGATGGGGAACGTGGCACGCAAGACAGCCCTTATCCTGGAGCTCGATGCGCTGCTCCCCCTCCATCCGGCGCTGGTCCGCACCAGCCGGACCCTGATGCCGTGCCTGGCCATGGCCGCGTGGATGACAGTCCTCAGTGGGATTCTGGTTCTCCTGGGTGCGTCCGATCCCGCCCTGATTGGGGTGGGTGCCTTGGCCGGAGTCGGGATGGGCGCAGGAACCCTCCGCTCCGCCACGAAGGCTGCGCCGGACTGGTCGGCTCCGCCGGTAGACACACCCTTCGGGCCCGTGCCCCGCGCGCAACTGGGTTCGCTGATGCGTGGGTTGGACGTGACGATCCTGGCGATGGTTCCGCTGCTGGTTGGGCTCTACCTTGGCTACACGCCGTGGGCCGTGGGGATGGTCCAGGCCCTGTTCAGTGCGGGCATTGTCATGGTTGCTGTGCTGTCCAAGCCCAAGCGGGCGTGAGGGCGGGGGCGCTACAGGAGCAAGGTCGGGCCCTGCCAACAGAGGTAGGTGTTACTCACCATGCCCGCAATATGTATGAGTAGCACGCCGTCCGTGTCGCAAGTTTTGAAACTTTTTTAAAAATTTTTTGCGCCCGCTGGTCTACGGGAGGTCAGGTGATTGTCCTAAGTGAGGCCAGTGCCAGGTTCATGACGCCGAAATTGCAAAGATCATCCCCTAGGGCACTAAATACATAATTGTTACGCAATTTGCTGAAACTTGTAGATTCAAACACTTGCCGTCTAATCCGTCTCTGGACCAATAACGGGGTTGACCGGCGCAACTTCGTAGGCAATGCTCCTTCTTGGCTGCAAGATGTCATTCGGCCGAAGACAAACAGCCCTATCAAATGATCCAGAAGAATCTATTCGCATGATATTGAAAGGAGCATTTCCATGTCGGCATCAATTACACGAGTTAAGCGTGATATCAGCCCAGCCGTGGCCAAGGCGGCTAAGGTCGGCGGCGTGACGGCTGCCCTGTTCGCAACCCTGTCCGTGGTATTCCAGGCCGTCGCTACCCTCGGCATCTCCTCGGGTCTGGCGACCAATCTGTACTTCGCGCTTAACGCACTTTCATGGGCCGCGTTGGCTGCAGGCATCGTCGCCTCGTTCGGAATCGGCACGGCCCTTGCAGGCGTCATCTTCGGACTCGTCAAGCGCTGGGCACTGAAGCAGTTCGTGGCCTGGTAAACCGCAGCAAGTGAACCCGGAGGGGGCCACAATGGATCCACTTAGCACCCAGCCACGCTGGCGCAGTGCTTTCGCTGTGGCCCTTTCCGGATGCCATGCCACGTATATCAACGAATTCCGTCGCAGATCCAGCCGCCTTCAGGGTGTCCTTGACGACCTTGGGTTCCGCATCAGTCTGGGTGCCAGCAAAGCCGTAGTGACGGCAGGACAAGCTGCAACATTGCTTGTAATAGTGATTGGCCTTGTATGGACACCACCGCACGCTGGCCTGACCCCTCTGGGTATTCCGCTTAACGCTCCGGACCTGACCACGATAGCCGGCGCCATGCTGGCATTGGGGCTTTTACAGGCGAGGCGTCGCTTCCGGCGGGCGCACCGGCAGTGGACTACCGTATCGGGAGCGCTGGGATGCGGCATGCGCGCCGGGCTGGCCATCCCGGACATGGGCTTGGCTTTGATGCTGGCAGTCCAGAACCTTCACTGGGGCAGCCTGATCAATGTACTGGCAACCCTTGGCTTGGCTGGAGCCACGGTTGCCCTGCTTCCAAACGGCAGATCGTGGGCCTGGACGCCCGGAATCATTGCAGCAGCAGCGGCGACAGGGAGCGTCACCATGCTCATAGCCCAATCTCCCGCGCTCATCATTTTCTCCGGCGGCAAAGACCAGTACGCGATTGGCTTGGCAGTTACCCTGGCCTCGGTGGTCCTTACGGCATCAGGAACCCCCCTTTTGTTCGCCGGAATTGCCCATAAATATGCGTTCAAGTCACGGGGATTATTCCTGGATATGGGCATAAAGGCTGGCGGTATAGTACTTCTGGCTTCACTAGCACTCATAATCGGTGAAAATACGCCTTGGCCCGGAGTTGCGCCTTTTGTATCCATTGCTGTGTTCTTCCTGGGAATGATACTTTTCAGGTCAGGTTTCGTGCGGACGTCGTCACTTGAGACTCTCGGATTTGGGTTGTTCGTTTTCCGCACTGTCCCGGGGAAAGCAAGGACACTGTTATTCAGAAGCCTGCTTACCAATGCCGTCCTTGTATTGCCTGCCTTGGCGTGTCTCATCGCAACTCTGCTCTTCCACGGAAATCCGCAGTCGGCTTTGCTCCTGGCCGCTCTGGCCGTCTTTGAAATCGCCGCTGATGCCCTAATCATCCAGCGGAAGACAGCGGTCCTGCCGGCGTCGCGTATCGCCGAACTGTCCCAACGCTCAAGGGCAGGCCTGGGCGCAGCTCTGTGCGGCGGGATGGCGGTCGTTCTTTCCGGGGTCCTGGGAGGCATCATTCCCGGAGCGGCAGAGCCAGCATGGCTGGCCGCCGTGGCTGGAGCCTTGGTGATAGTAGCCGCACTGCTCTTCGGCGTTCTTATGGCAGATACACCATCGTGGTTACGCGACCTGACGGCAACAGAAACAGAGGAACCATGAAGTCCCTGACGAGCGTTGAACACGCCTTCGGAAGCAATGTCATCTTCGCCAGCACGAAGATCGACTTGCCGGAAAGAGGCGTGGTGGCCCTCCGTGGGAGCAACGGGTGCGGGAAGACGACTCTGCTGAAACTGCTAGGCGGCGTGATCCATTCATCCTGCGGAACTGTCCGCGGCTGGCGGAACAGGTTCAACGCGGTCTATCTCGACACGGAATACCTGACGCTCGACTACCTCACAGCGAGCGAATTGCTTGACATGATCAGGCCCCTCACCGGACCCATCCCAGACAACGGGCTCCTCACCGATGGGATGCTGGCTACCAAGGTCAGTGATCTTTCACTTGGCCAGCGCCAACGACTCATCCTTACAGCGGCATTGGCCTTCCAGCACACGGATGTTGTCTTGCTTGACGAACCCCTTAATGGGCTGGACCGGGATGGTTCCAAAGCTGCCCGCAGTGCCCTCCTGGCCGCGGGCCAAGATCGTCTTGTCATCCTGGCCACCCATGAAGAGGCCCGATGGACGGACTACGATCTCACCATCGGGCAGGACCGCAAGGTGAAGTTGTCCGAGGCTGGAGTCGCAGCTTGAACACATCCCAGCTGCCTGCACGGCCCCCGGGTTTCCGATCTTTCTACAGTTCGATAAGCGGGCTCTTCCCGTCTTTTGCCAAGGATCTGGTCCCGCCAGTCATAACGGCGGTGGCGGGCGGACTATTTGCATCGCTGTTTACCTGGAAGCCAGGTTCAGATGAAACCGCCCTCACGGCCTACGAAATCTTTGCCCACAACTTCTCCTTGGCATTGGTCGCCCTCCTCCTGACGCAATACGGTGCGAGGATTATGATGCTTGCCAACGGCTTCTATCTGGGGATGGGCTTGGTGGGAAGTGTCGCCTCGGCAGGCCTGGTACAGACCGTTGCACTCACACTGGTCCACGTCCCGCTCGAGATCGTTGCGTGGGTGATGACAATCCAGGGTGCTCGCCTGTTCTGGCCGACGCTGGTTGCAGTCCTCAGGAAGGAAGGCATTCGGACGAAGTTCCTCCCAGCGTTAATGCGCACCGTCGCCGCCTTCACCGTGCTTTACGTTCTGGCCGCCGTGGCCGAATGGGCTGAGTACGCACTACTGAAAAGGTAATCAATGACCCCGAGCTACCCCTCCCCGTCCCACGAATCCCTTCAGGCTCCTGGAGCACCCAAGATCAACGCCGTCTGGATAATCTGCCTGCTTCTCGCCTACACCGCGGCGGCGCAATACGCGGCAGGCCCCAGGCTTGAACAACTGGTCAGCGAGAATGCCCAATACAACCAGTTCTCCAGCCAGGAAGTACTGCTCACTTTCATGCGCGTAGGCGTACTTCTTTGGAGCATGGTGGCATCTTTCCTCCAGGCCCTTGCACTGCGGCTGATCTACAAGTTCATTGTCGGGGGCGAGGTGCCAACACTGCGCACAAGCTGGCTCTGGGTGCTGCTGGGCCAGATACCGTTCATGCTGACGACGCTTTTCGTGGGTCTGTTTCTTGAACCGGCAGCGACGCTGATGCTGGGACAAACTTGGCTGAGAATTCTGTTCGGGGCCATCGCCGCCGCACTCTACGCAGTGCTTGCCCGCAGAGTATTTAGGGCTCCCAACGGCCGCCTCGCCGTACTCTTCGTCATCTCCTCAATTATCAATTCGGTGCTGCTGGTGGCGGGGACTGCATAGCGATAATCGGTGATCCGAGTACCGGGTTAAAGTAACTACAGGAGCACACTGCCTTCGATGCAAGTCGCCGACGCTCCACCGATCCAGATATCACCATCCATGACCGTGACGTGGATACGCCCTGCCCTGCCCAGAACAGTGCCCTGCGCGGCAACATAGTCCTCAGGCGCCCGCCCGGATCCGATCAGCCACTGGGCCGCGCCGGCATTGAAGCTTCCCGTCACCGGATCTTCCACCATTGCGTCACTGGGAATGAATGTGCGGACTTCATAGTCGACGGCGGAACCTGGCTCGTGTGGGCCGATCACCCCGACCTTGAGGTCACCCATCGCCACGAAATCCGGGTCGAGGGCCAGCACCTCGTCCGCCGACTCAAGGAGAACGCCGATCCACTGCGGGCCGTTGACGAGCCATGATGCGTCGACAATGGCCGACTCTGAGATGCGTAGGCCCGCCGCCAGTTGGGTACGTTCAGCGTCGCTCACCGGGCCAAAGCGGGTCAGTGGCGGGGCAGCGAAAGCCAACCGACCGGCGTCGTGCTTTACCCGGACCAAGCCCGCGCCGCACTCCTGAACCAGGACGCCTTCGGTCTTGGGCACTCCCCCGGACTGCAGCCACGTGTGCGCCGATCCGAGCGTCGGATGCCCCGCGAAGGGGAACTTCTCGCTGGCCGTGAAAATCCGCACTTTGTAGTCGGCCGCCGGGTCGGTGGGAGGGAGGAGGAATGTGGTCTCCGAAAGGTTGGTCCAATTAGCGAAGTGCTGCATGGTCTCTGTGCTGAGCCCCTCAGCGTCCACCACCACGGCCAGCGGGTTCCCTCGGTACGGCTGGTTGGAAAAGACGTCGACTTGGTGGAATGGGCGGAGGCGGAGGGCTTCTGGAGTCACCGGTGAAGGCTACCATCCGGTGCTGGCAGACGTGGCAGCCGGTCTGGGAGACTAGGTGCATGGCAGAGAACAAGACCCAGCCCACCGAAGTGTCCGTGGAAGATTTCCTGGCGGCCGTGGAACACCCTGCGCGGCGTGCGGATGGCTTGGAACTGCTGGAGATCATGCGTCAGGTTACGGGGCAGGAACCCGTCATGTGGGGGCCCACGATTGTTGGCTTCGGCAGCTACCACTACAAGTACGCCACCGGCCGCGAAGGCGACGCTGCCGCAGTCGGGTTCTCCCCGAGGAAGGCCAATCTTGCCCTCTATGGACTCACCTATGGTCCGGACGCGGATCGGCTCCTCCCGGAACTGGGCAAACACAAGACCGGCGCGTCATGCCTGTACGTCAACAAGCTGGACGATGTGGACCGCGACGTCCTGGTGGAGATGATCCGGACCGGCTACCAGCACGTGATGTCAGAGCTCCACACGCCCTGAGCCTCCTCCGCGAAGTGGCACTTAATGACAATGTTGATGCTCCGGATTGTCATTAACTGCCAACTCGGCGCGAACACAAAAGGACCCCGCCACCGGAATCCGGTGGCGGGGTTCTTTGGATGCAGTCAGAGACTACTTGCTGGCAACGACCTCGAGGTCGATAACAGCGGAAACATCCTCGTGCAGGCGAACGTTGGCCTGGTACGAACCGACAGACTTGATGTGGTTCGGCAGTTCAACGTTGCGCTTGTCGATGGCGCCAAGGCCAGCGGCCTCAACAGCAGCAGCGACATCGGCCGGCTTGACGGTACCGAAGAGACGACCGGACTCGCCGGCCTTCACCTCGAGCTTGACCTTCTTGGAGGACAGAGCCTGGGCCTGTGCCTGTGCCGCTTCAACGGAAGCGTGGGCACGAGCAGCGCGGGCAGCCTTGATGGACTCAACCTGCTTCTCGCCACCCTTCGACCAGGTCAGGGCGAAGCCGCGGGGCAGCAGGAAGTTACGTGCGTAACCGTCCTTGACCTCGACAACGTCGCCAGCAGCACCGAGACCGGTTACTTCGTGGGTCAGAATGAGCTTTGCCATGTTAGTTAATCCCTTCCTTAGCCGCGGCCAGCGCCGGAGTAAGGCAGCAGAGCAACTTCGCGGGCGTTCTTGATTGCCTGGGCGATCTTGCGCTGTTCCTGAACGGTAACGCCAGTAACGCGACGAGCACGGATCTTTCCGCGGTCGGAGATGAACTTGCGCAGCAATGCTACGTCCTTGTAGTCGATGACAGTGATGTCAGCGGCCTTCAAGGGGTTGGACTTTGGTTTGGGCTTACGGAGTTCAGCCTTAGCCATCGTGGAGCTCCTTTTCTATGGAGCCCGTGGATATTGATCCACGGGATGGTGGTGTTCGACGGCGGTGATCACCAAGGTGCCTTTCGGCAGTCCCGGTGAGCGTCCGGCGTCGGACTTTTGTTTGGTGTTTAGAAGGGAGGTTCGGAATCAGGGCCGTTGCCCCAGCCGCCAGCGTTGCTGACACCAGGCGTAGCCCAGGGGTCATCCTGCTGTTGTGCGGGCTGGTTGCCGCCCCAACCTCCACCGGAGTTGCCGCCACCCTGGTTTCCACCAGGAGCGCCGCCTCCAAAGCCACCGGAGTTGCCTCCGCCGAAGCCACCCTGCCCACCGCCGGAGCGCTGGGTACGGTTGACCTTGGCGTTTGCGTAACGCAAGCTGGGGCCGATTTCGTCGACCTCAAGCTCGATAACGGTGCGCTTTTCGCCTTCTTTGGTTTCGTAGGAACGGCTCTTCAAACGGCCGGAAACGATGACGCGCATGCCCTTGGTGAGGGACTCGGCCACGTTCTCGGCTGCTTCACGCCATACCGATGCGCGAAGGAACAGGGTTTCCCCGTCCTTCCATTCATTGGACTGGCGGTCAAAGGTCCGGGGAGTAGAAGCGATGGTGAAGTTCGCTACTGCCGAGCCAGACGGGGTGAACCGCAGCTCCGGGTCATTGGTGAGATTACCGATGACCGTAATAGTGGTTTCGCCTGCCATCTACTGCCTCCTTGTTCGTTCCTGCGGGGTAAAGATCTGAAAGGGGCTGATTACTCAGCAACAACCTTCTGGTCTTCGGGGCGGATGATCTTGGTGCGCATGATCGTCTCGTTCAGAGACAGCTGGCGATCAAGTTCCTTGGCGGTAGCCGGCTCAGCGGTGAAGTTCACCACGGCGTAGATACCTTCGGACTTCTTCTTGATGTCGTATGCCAGGCGGCGACGGCCCCAGATGTCAACCTTCTCGATGGTTCCACCATCGGTGGTGATGACATTAAGGAACTTCTGAAGCGACGACTCTACGGTACGCTCTTCGACCTCGGGGTCGATGATTACCATCAATTCGTAAGGACGCATATGTGAACCCACCTCCTTTGGGCTAAGCGGTTACGGTATTTCCGTAACAGGAGGTTCATTTGCGATGCTGTGCATCGCTCCCCCGCCGAAGATTCGGAAGGAGGGCGTAACACAGACTTCAATATCTTAGTGCATCTCCTGCACTCAAAGCTATTCGAGCGGATACGCGGCGGAAACAGGTCATCTAGCGTATGTGGATAACCCCGTGGTCGGTGTCTGTCGCAGGGAATACTGGAGCCATGACCATCCTGAAGTCCATCGTCCTCTTCGTCCTGGCTGCCGTGGCCGAGATCGGCGGGGCCTGGCTGATCTGGCAGGCCGTCCGCGAAGGCAAGGCGTGGTGGTGGGCCGGACTTGGCGTGGTGGCATTGGGAATCTACGGCTTTTTCGCCGCCTTCCAGCCGGAGGCGCATTTTGGGCGGGTCCTGGCCGCGTACGGCGGTGTCTTTATCGCCGGATCCCTTGCCTGGGGAATGCTGATGGACGGCTTCCGGCCGGACCGCTGGGACGTCATCGGAGCAGCGATCTGCATTGTGGGCGTGGGCGTCATCATGTTCGCGCCGCGGCCGGGCGCGTGACGCCGGTCGTCCCGGAAAACGACGTCTTGGGAAACGACAGAAGCCCTGGAAGATCAACGACCTTCCAGGGCTTCCCTTGGTGCGCGGAGGGGGACTTGAACCCCCACCCCCTTTCGAGGACTAGCACCTCAAGCTAGCGCGTCTGCCATTCCGCCACCCGCGCAAGGTGATCAGGAGAAGCGCTTTCGTTTTTCTCCTTGACAGCGTCAAAGACACTAACACGAACAGGGCCGATTCGCAGATTCCTGTCCACAGGACGACACCCCGTTAGAGTGGCTGGATGGACGCCACCCCGTTGAACAACCTGGTCCTGACCATTGTTTTTGCCGCGATTGCCCTCTACGCACTCTACTTCGTGGTTCGTGCCGGGGTGCGGGATGGCATCCTCCAAGCATCGAAGCGGACCGACGACTCTCCCTCGCCCCGGACCCCCAATGATTAGGGCAGTGGAGAACACAAGGGTCCGGCGCAGCCGGTTGCGCTTCGTTGCCATGCTGGTGGCCGGCGTCGCAACATTCATCGCCACCGGGATGACGGGAAGCTGGGTGGACGCCCCCGCAGTGGGTTGGGCAACGGCCGCGCTGATATACGTGGCCTGGGTCTGGTTGGTGATCGCGAGGATGGATCCCGCCGAAACGGAGCAACACGCAACATCCGAGGACCCCTCGCGCGGAGTCACCGATCTCCTGATTCTTGTCGCGAACCTGGCCAGTATCGGCGCAGCAGCGGCGGTTATAGTCAACTCCCACACCGAAGACAACGGGTCCCGGCTGTCATCGGGAGCGCTGGCGCTGGTGTGCGTCGCACTGTCCTGGATGCTGGTGCAGACTCTCTTCACCCTCCGCTACGCCGAGCTTTACTACAGCCCTACAGAAGACGCAGGGGGAGAAGTGGGTGGCATCAGTTTTAACCAGGAAAGACGCCCCCAATACACGGATTTCGCCTACCTGGCCACCAGCTTGGGCATGACCTACCAGGTATCCGACACCAACCTGGAAAACCACCGGATCCGCGCCGAAGCATTGAAGCACAGCCTGCTCTCATACCTGTTTGGCACTGTCGTTCTGGCAGTCACTATCAACCTGGTCATTGGCCTGGCGCAGTAACCAAGGAACCCAACACCCAAGCGGGTCGGTAAGCGAAACGGGACAGCCGCCGTCGAACGTTGACGGCAGCTGCCCCGCATCAGAAGGACCCTTACGACGCCGGTCCGGAACCGATCTCCTGGCGCTCGGCTTCCGCGCTGGTGGCCACAGCCGGGCTACCGCCGCTGCGGCGGTAGCGGAACACTCCGATGGCGACCACAACGGCAGCGAGGCCCAGCGAAAGGAAGAGCGACTCGCGCGTGGATTCAATGATGACCATGCCGATAATCAGGGCCACGATCGCACCAATGGCAATCCAGGTGAGGTACGGGAAGAACCACATTTTGAGCTCCATCTCCCTGGCTGCCGCACCCATGCGCCTGCGAAGGATGAGCTGTGAGGTTGCGATGACCAGCCACACGAACAGGGCGATGGCACCCGAAGTGTTCACGAGGAACAGGAACACGGTGTCCGGGGCAACGTAGTTCAGGCCGACCGTAATGAACCCGACCACGGTGGATGCAAGCACGGCTGCGGCCGGAACTCCACGCTTGGAAATTTTCATCCAGGACCTGGGGGCATCACCGCGCTGGGAAAGGGAGAAGAGCATGCGGCTGGCCGTGTAAAGCCCCGAGTTGAGGCACGAAAGCACCGACGTAAGCACGACGATGTCCATGATGGTGCCGGCGCCCGGGATGCCGTACAGCTCGATGACCGCGACGTACGGGCTCTTGGCCACTGAAGCGTCGTTCCAGGGCAGGAGGGTCACCACGATGGCGATGGATCCGATGTAGAAGATCAGGATGCGCCAGACCGTGGACTTCACAGCCTTCTTCACGGCATCCACGGGGTTCTCCGACTCGCCTGCAGCGATGGTGGCGATTTCAGCCCCGAAGAAGGAGAAGACCACCACGAGAATGCCCGCAAGCACGGCACCGGGGCCGTTCGGCATGAAGCCGCCTTGGTCCAGCAGGTTCGCGACGCCGGGCGCCGATACCCCCGGCATCAGGCCGAGGATGGCTGCGATACCCGCGAGGAGGAAGATGACGATCGCGGCGACCTTGATGGAGGCGAACCAGAATTCGAACTCACCGTAGGACTTCACGGATCCAAGGTTGGTCAGCGTCAGGAGCACCATGAGAACCAGGGCCCAGATCCACTGATCGACGCCCGGCACCCAACGGTGCATGATGGCGGCGCCCGCCGTTGCCTCAATACCGAGGACGATGATCCAAAACCAGGCATAGAGCCAGCCAATACTGAACCCCGCCCAGCGGCCAAGGGCCTTGTCGGCGTATGTGGAAAAAGACCCGGTTTCCGGGTTGGCAGCGGCCATCTCCCCCAGCATGCGCATGACAAGGATGACCACCATCCCTGCGGCCAGATACGCGAGCAGGATACCGGGGCCGGCCTGCTGGATGGCGGCACCGGAGCCAACAAACAGTCCTGCTCCAATGACGCCGGCAATCGCGATCATGGAGAGGTGGCGGGGCTTCAGGGACTTTGAAAGCTGTTGGTCAGCCTGCATGGAACGTCGCCGTCCTTAGAGTTCTTGGAAAGGCCCCCCAATGGATGTGCGGTGGGCCACTTGGCTTACCCACAGTAGCCAGCGCCCTTACGCAACTTCCTGTGCGAAGCAACATTCTGGGGTTCTACAAAAAGGGGCTTTGCACAAAAAGTATGATTTTAAGCATCAGATGTTTACCAGGAAGCACAATCGAAATGAGCATGAAACGACCCCTTGAGGCTTGGGGCCGTGACTTGGGTCACACGGCGGTCGCGAAGAACCGCTCCACGACCCGCGCCAAGGAGTACGGATCCTGCACTCCGCACAGCTCCCGCGCCGAGTGCATGGACAGCAGCGGGATACCCACGTCAACGGTCCGAATGCCCAGCCGCGTCGCAGTAAGCGGGCCGATTGTTGAACCGCACGGGATGTCGTTGTTGGAAACGAACTCCTGGTAAGCCACGCCCGACTCATCGCAGAGGCGCGCCCAGAAGGCAGCGCCCGTGGCATCCGTTGCGTAGCGCTGGTTCGCATTGATCTTCAACAACGGTCCGCCGTTGAGCAGCGGACGGTTTGCGGGGTCGTGGCGCTCCGCGTAGTTCGGGTGGACAGCGTGGCCGGCGTCCGCAGAAACACAGAACGACGCCGACAACGCCTGGCGCCGTTGGCTCACCGAAGCATCAAGGCCGTCGGAAATCCGGGTCAGGATGTCCTCCAGAATCGGCCCACAGGCGCCGGAACGGGAGTTTGAGCCGATCTCCTCGTGGTCGAAGGCCGCGAGAACGGCGATGGGACCGTCGGCGGGGGCGGAGGCAGCATGGCCCAACAATGCGGCCAAACCCGCGTGCGTCGACGAAAGGTTGTCCAAGCGGCCGGAGGCGAAGAACTCACTGTTGGCCCCGAAAACCGCCGGTGCCTGCGTGTCTGCCACGACGACGTCGTACCCGCCGATTTCAGAAGCATCCACGGAGGCGCCCTGGACGCGCGAGGCGAGAAGGCCGAGCAGGTCTTCCCCGGAGGGGTCGCCCAAGCCAAAGATTGGGTTCATGTGCTGCTGCTTGGAAAGGACGAGGCCGTCGTTGACGGCGCGGTCCAAGTGAATGGCCAGCTGGGGAAAGCGCAGAAGGGGGCCCGTGGACGTGAGGTGCTGCGTCCCGTCGCGCATCACCAAACGGCCGGCGAGCTGCAGTTCACGGTCCAGCCATGAGTTCAGGAGAGGCCCGCCGTAAACCTCCACCCCGGCCTGTAGCCACCCAAACTTGCCCGTGGTGGGCTTCGGCTTCAGTTTGAACGACGGCGAGTCGGTGTGGGCGCCCAGGATGTTGAAGGCCGTGGTGGGTCCGGCGTTTTCCGGGGTCACCCAGGCGATAAGGGCGCCGTCGCGGATCACGTAGAAGTTCCCGGAACCGCCTTCCCAAGCTGCTGATTCATCGAGGCCCGTGAAACCCGCGTCATCCAGGCGGCGCGCGGCCTCGTGCACCGCGTGAAAACTCGACGGCGACGCCGACACATACGCGGCGAGATCCTGGACATGGTCAACTGCTGCGGAAGCGTTCGAAGGCATGCCCCCGAGTCTAGCCGGACGGGTTCACCACCCGGCGCGGGTCGCGGTCAGGCGGGGGCGGCACGAACCGGCGCGACTCGTCAGCGGCCTGAGGGTGTCGGTGGTCTTAAGGAAACCTCCCCGTGACATGTTCCGGCAACTCTCTTGACCTTGGATGGGCATCGTGTCATGGTCAGGGCATGCATAACCTGTTGGACAGCTGGACAGCTGGTCAGGGACCTGTGGTGCGCGTAGGTGCGGCCGAGGGCGTTCTGGCCGCGCTGAGAGCGGCAATCGAAAACGGTCAGATTCCCGTCGGGGCCAAGCTCGAGTCTGAAGCGATGCTGGCCCAACGCTTCGGAGTGTCCCGGACGATGGTCCGCGAAGCCCTGCGATCACTGGCGTCCCTCGGACTGACGTCGACACGAACCGGCAAGGGCACCTTCGTGGTGGCGGAACAGGTGGTCAATGACCTGCGGCTGGGCAAATACTCCGCCCGGCAACTGCTCGAAGCCCGCCCCCACATCGAAATTCCTGCTGCTGGCCTGGCCGCCCAGCGGCGCACCGAAGAGGATCTTCAGGGCCTGCGGGAAATTCTGGAGGCAATGGCCGTTGAGGACGAACTTCCGCAGTGGGTGGCATTGAATTCCGAATTCCACGCCAGGATCGCCAGGGCCAGCGGCAACGGGGTATTCGCAACGATGCAAGCAGACATCGATGACGCGATGGCCAAGCAGTCAAAGACGTTGAACCAGGTCATGGACCGTCGTGAGGAATCGGGTGTTGAGCACGCGGCGATCCTTGCGGCCATTGAACGGGGCTCCGCGGACGAAGCCACCTTGGCCATGATGCTTCACCTCCAGGGCGTGGAACACACCCTCGAATCCGTGACCGCCCCCCAGGGAAGCCCAATCCAGGCCTGATACAAGAAAGCCGGCACCATGTCCCAAAGCGGCCCGCCACAAAAAGCCGACCCCCGAACCACCGGACCGTCTGCGGCTGTCCGGGAGCGTCGTACCCGGCTGCACGCCCAAATCATCAGTTACTTGGCCCGCAACGGAGCGAGCAGGCTGAAGGACATTCTCGCTGAAGTAGACGTCTGCAGGGATACCCTGATCGTCAACCTCGGGATCCTCGAAGAGTCCAGCATCATCCAATGCGACCTGCCCAAGGGAGCCCGATACAGGGCGACGCCCTTCTACTCATTGTGCAGGCCCGCAACCCTGCGCCAGCGGGACAAGAACCAGGTGCAGCTGACGGCACGCATCCAGGAAGCGGCGGATGGGAAAATCGTTGTGTCCATCGACGAGGTTCCGGGGTCGGTATTCCTCGTGCCGGCTTTCGATCAGATTCCCGGTGCAGCCGCCGCAGCGGCCGCGTCCACTTTGCAGCGGGACAAAGACGCCTTCGCCGTCCAGGTGGTTTATTAGTTCCGGAGTTCTCTAGACAGTAACGTTCAGGGCCGCCGTATACCCTCCCTGGACGGAGCCCGAAATAGTCGCCAACTGGTATATGCCTCCATCGTCACCAAAGACGTTGTCAGAGGTCAGGGTAGTTTTCGGGAAGCTGCGGGCGCTGTCCTCGTAGCCGGCCGTTTCGTACACGGCTTTGCAGGCACTCTCGGTCAGTGCGATCTGCGAGACAGCAAGGACTTGGCCCGCTGCACTGGTGTTGCCCATGGATTCAAATACTTCAAAGTGAATATGCGGCCAGCGGCCCATGTAGGCGCCCGGGAAGATGGTACTGAAGGTCAGCTGGCCATTGGCGTCAGCCTCCTGCACACCCCGGAGGTAGTTCTCGTTTTCCAGCCCGGAATCATAAAGCGAATATTTGCCGTTTTGGTCGCAATGCCAGGCGTATACCGCTGCGCCCGCCAGCGGAGAGCAACCGTTGGCATTGTCCAGCAGCGTCAAAGTGACAGTCAGGGGCACGCCTTCCGCCTTGGTGGTGGACGTTCCGAAGCTGGATCTGATGTCGCGCCGGACAACCCCGGAAGCCTCCAGGACATTGGGGCCGTTGGAACCGTCGCCCGGATAGGGGCCCAGTGTTTCCTCCGGGATTTCCACTCCGCATTCGGCGAACGCACGCGTTACGGTACTGCTCGCCTGCGACGAAGGTGACGCGGCCGACGTCGTACCTCCCGACGGGGTGACAACAGCGGTGGTACCCGACGGCGTGGCGCTGCCGCCTTCCGTACCCGGGGTGCATGCCGCCAGGGCGGCTGCGGCGCCGCCGCCGAGAAGTACACCCAGGGTGCGGCGCCGGCTTAGCAACGTGGAGAGGTCGAACTCCAACCCTTTGTCATGATGTGGATGGGGCTGATGAGGAGAAGTCATGTGTCCATCAAACGCGCCGCGGCTGTGCTGTGTACATGGCCGGGCTGTGGCGGAACTGTGAAGTAGTCGGCGCAACCCAGACGGTCATAATACGCATTTGAATATGCTTGTAATGCACATCACCTCATGGCATGATGACTGCAAGCACTCGACGGAAGGTCCTCCTGCAATGAACATCGAACTGAAAGCGGTGCGGAAGCTCCGCATCCATTGGCCTATCCCATTGGAGACAATGACCCGGCTTGCCGACGGTCAGTTGGATGCCCTCGAATCTGATCCCGGAATCTCATCACTGCTGGACGCTTTGACTGCGGCACCGGAGCTGGGCGGGTTCGGCAACTACCACCACGTTTTCGAATCCTCCGCCGGATTTGAAGGTTTCACGGTCGCTGAGGGAGCCAATCCCACGCTGGGCAGCATCGGGCAACGGACCATTTCACCCACCTTCGTCTTCACCACGTACTTTGACGACACGCTGGACGACTCGGCAGTTCACCAACTGGTGCAGACAATTGTGGATATCCATCCATGGGAGGTGCCCGTCATCGAAGTCTCGGGTCCACTCAGCGTTTCAAGCGCCGCAACCTCCGGCGCGGACATGCGGATGGCGTCGTGAACCTCTGGAAGGAAGTGGCACCACTTCTCCGTAACAGGACGTTCACGGACCTCACCCATGCCTTCCACCCGGGGCAACCACACTTTCCTGCGTTTCCCAATGAAACAAGGGAAGCCCTTTTCGACATGGATAAAGGGGATGGATTCACTGCCCACAGGTACTCGATCGTGGGTCAGTGGGGCACGCATGTGGATCCGCCGTCGCACTTTGTCCGGGGCGGCCGGACGCTGGACCAGATACCGGTGGAGGACATGATCCTGCCACTGGTGGTGCTGGACATCCGCGACCGGGTCCGGGCCGATGCCGACGCAACCCCGACACTCGACGACATCCGGCAATGGGAGGCCCGCAATGGAAGAGTCCCTTCAGGGTCATTCGTGGCCCTTCGCACGGGCTGGAGCGATCGCTGGCCTGACGCCTCCGCGATGGCCAACGTCGACGACAACGGCGTCAGCCACACCCCGGGGTGGTCCCGGGAAGTCCTTCAGCATCTGATCGAGGAGCGCTCAGTGGCCGCTGTGGGTCATGAACAGACCGACACGGACCCTGGGATGGCCACGTCCCGGCAGGACTTCAGCCTCGAAACGTACGTCCTGGCCCAGGACCGGTGGCAGATTGAGCTGATGGCCAATCTCCATCAGCTGCCCGAATCCGGCGCCATGGTGGTCGCCACCTGGGCGAAGCCTTTGGAAGGCAGCGGCTTCCCGGCGCGGGTCTTTGCCATCCACTAGCTTGGGGCTGGCGTGGGCTGGCTAGAATCAATCCATGTCAAAGACCTCCAGCATGGGCCGCGGCATGATGGCCTTATTCACCGTTGGGGCGCGTCACGCGGAAGGATACGACGGCGGCACGGTGGGCGACATTGCCGCACGGCTGGAGAAGGATCGCAGCCAGGTGTCACGGAGCCTCAAAGGTGCAGAGCAGGAAGGCTTCCTCACCAGAACCGAGCATCGTGAATACTGCCTGGACTGGTCCATTCTGACGGACGCCCAGCTGGTCACCGAGCAGCGCCTGAAGACCGACGGCCTGACAGCCTTGGAAGGCCTTGCCTCCGAGACCAACGAAGCCTGCTTCCTGGGGGTGTTGAGCGGAAACAGCACAGTCACCATTGGTGAGCAGGTGCCTGAAAGTGCCAACCTTGTGGGCTCCTGGCTCGGGCGCCCCTACCCGGCCTACTGCAGTGACGCCGGACAAGCGCTCCTGTGGGATGCAGCGGAGACGGACGTCCGGAAGATCTTTGACGGGGTTGAATTCGTCAAGCACGGGCCCAATACGCCGGTGTCGGTCGAGGACTTCCTGGAACGCCTCTCCCAGGCACGCCGGCGCGGCTACTCCGTTGTCGACGAGGAAGCTGAGCCGGGCCTCTACTCCCTGTCCGCACCCGTCAGGGACTTCAAAGGCGAGGTTGCCGCCGCGTTGCAGATTGTCGGTCCGAAATCACGCCTTGAACCCCAGCGCGACGCCTTCGCTACGGCTCTTCTTTCGTGGCGTGATTGGCTCGAGTCAACGGTCGGCGGGCGCTCGGGGACAAGCGCTCAGCCCTGAGCCGCTGCCTGGCCGCCAGCCGCCGTCGTGCCGCTGCCCGTCGCCGGGACGCCGGGCCGGTCTGCGGACGGTTCGCCCAACCGGTCCGCGACAGAGTGGAGGACATGTGCAATGCCGGGTGCTGCTTTCTCCAGATCGGCGCGGCTGCCCAGGACGCTGAGTGCGGCAACAATCCGGCCGCCCTCGCGGACAGGAACAGCCAGTTCCCAGACGCCGTGCTCGAATTCTTCCGCGGCAAGAACATACCCTTGGCGCTTGTCATGTTCCATGAGAACCGTGACTTCCGACGCGGAGTGCGCGGCTGCGGGGCCGCCAACGCCGATGAAGTTGACCTCGCGGAGCAGCCCTTCAAGTGCTTTGGGGGAATGGTCCCAGAGCAACGCCCGGCCTGCGCCCGTGCACCAGACGGGAGTCACCATGCCGGGTTTGGCGAACCCGCCAAGGACAGAGTTGTTGGAGGAAGAACGCAACAAGAGGACCCGAACACCATCGCGAACTGAAAGCCGGGACCGCAACCCGAAGGCGGAAACCAACTCCTCAAGCTCAGTCCGGGATTGTTGGACCCAGCCACCGTTGAGGGCAGCAGCCAAAGCGAAAAAGCGGGATCCTGTCCGGAAAGGGCCCCGATCCACGCGTTCCAGCAGCCCAAGGTCGCACAATTCCTGAGCCAGCCGTGAGACCCGGCTTTGTTCCATGTCCAGTTCTGCAGCCAATTGCGAGACGCCCAGGAGTTGGCGGCCCTGTTTCTCGCGGTCGGTGACCAGCCGGACCAGCCGCAGGCCTTGCGCCAACGACGAAGCCTCAGGCGATGCATCCACGAATCGGGCTCCTTCCACCAAGCGTCCACGCCATTCTCACATGCCCACCGCCGCCTTGGAGACCCGGGCGCCCGTGGCCCAGACCGTGTACAAGTCAGCGAGGATTCCCGCATTCGCCGCTTCGAGCTGCGCTGCGGAAATCTCGGCGTCGCCTTGCCGCCCAAAGAGGACCACCTCATCACCCGGGCGGACTCCTTGGATGTCGGTCACATCAACAACCATGGAGTTCATTGAGATCAGGTCGACAATCGGCGCACGCCGGCCCCGGAGCAAAACATGGTTTGGCGGGTGCCCGGGGCCGCGGTGGCCAAGGGCGCGACGATAGCCGTCCCCATAACCCACCGTCACCGTGGCCAGCACTGACGGCGCTTCCAAGGTATACGTGAGTCCGTATCCCACCCTGCTTCCCGCAGGATAGGAGTTGACTGATCCCACGCGTGCTTTGAAGGTCAGGCACCGCTGAAACCCGGAGTGCCCCGGGTCCGTGTCGCCGTAGAGGGCCGCACCTGCCCGCACCATGTCCAACCATGCGGACGGCACGTTCAGGGCTGAAAACGAGTTTGCCGCGTGGAGAAGAATGCCGCTGCGTGGCAACCCAGCGGATTGAAGGATCGCCGCAGATTCAACCCGGAAGCGCTGCAGCCCGTGCTCAATCAGGCCGGGATCGTCACACGGAAAATGCGTCATGATTCCGGCCAGGCCAAGGTGTGGATCGTTGGCAATCGAGGTGGCTTGGGCCATCCCAACCTTCGAGGAAACATCAAGGCTGTGCCGACTGATCCCCGATGAATTGATGTCCAAGTGCACCTGCAGCTTTTGCCCCACCGCCGCGGCAATCATGCTCATCTCGCGGGCGCTCTGTGGATCGGCAACGAGCTCCTCGATGGCAAAGGGCAATCCGGCGTGGACCTCCTGCGGTGCCGCTGCACGGACCCGGAGCAGCTTGCCTGTAAAGCCATGCGCCCGGGCCAACCCCGCCTCGGCGTTGGAGCCCACCCCGATGTACGGGACGTTGCACGCGACCAGGAACGGCAGCACCACGTCGGCGCCGTGTCCGTAAGCGTCGGATTTGATGACTGCGCAAAGCAATGCACGGCCATCCAGCATCGCCAGCAGGGACCGGACATTTCCCTGAAAAGCGCCCCCATCAACTTCCAGCCAATTCGAGAACTTGTCCGTAGGAGAGGCCTGCTGCACCGTCTGGGTCATGGTGCCTACCTCACTGCACGGCCGTAGCGGAAGTGGAAGAACACGTAGCACGCGACCACAAAGGGAATACCGAAGTAGAGGGCAGCAACCTGGGCGGGATCAGAGGCGATGCCAACGAGGGAGACCAGGCACAGCACAAAGGCCAGGATCGGGACCACAGGAAAAAAGGGAGCTCTGTAAGCCAGGTCAGCTACTCGACCACCGTTCCGGATAAAGGCCCTGCGGTGGAAGAAATGCGATGCGGCGATCGACATCCACACGCCCACGACGGCGAAGCCGGCTATGGAGACGAGGGCCAGGTAGACGGTCTCGGGCGCAGCCACGCTGCTGACCAGGGACGCAAGCCCTCCCACCATGCTCACAGCCAAGGCCAGGAGCGGAATCCCACGCCGGGTAACGCGCTTGAGCGCCTTCGGGGCATGGCCTTCATCCGCAAGAGAGTAGAGCATGCGGGCGCAGGAGAAGAGACCGCTGTTTCCGGCAGACAGAAGTGCCGTGATGATCACGAAGTTCATGATGTCCGCCGCGAACGGAATGCCTACGGAAGAAAAGACTGTGACGAACGGGCTCTCGTCCAGGCCAACCTGGTCGTAAGGAACGGTAGCGGCAATGACTGCGATCGCGCCAACAAAGAAGATGAGGAGCCGGATCACTGTGCTTCGCATGGCCTTGGGGATGCTCCGGGCCGGGTCCTTGGTTTCCCCTGCCGCCACCCCGATCAGTTCCGATCCGGAGAATGCGTAGAAGACGGCCAAGGCAGTAACGAGGACGCCGGAGAAGCCATTGGGGAACAGCCCTCCGGAAGTGTTGAAGTTCTCGAAGAGGAACGGGTGGTGGTCGGCGTCGGAAAGCGGGTGGATTCCGAACAGGGCAGCCCCGCCGAAGATGATCAGGGCAATGATGGCTCCAACCTTGACGATGGAGAACCAAAACTCGGATTCTCCAAAGAATTTGGAAGAGAGCGCATTGAAGCCGAAGAGCATGGCAGCAAAAACAAGGCACCAAACCCACACTTCAACACCGGGAAACCAGCGCTGCATGAGGAGTCCGGAGGCCGTGAACTCGGAGCCGATTGCCACCGCCCAGCACAGCCAGTAGAGCCAGGCCGTGGTGAACCCTGTTGCCGGACCAATGGAGCGTGAAGCGTAAATGTGGAACGCACCCGAGACCGGGTAGGCGATGGCGAGCTCTCCCAGGCAGGCCATCACAAGATAAACCACGAAGGCTCCCACGAGGTAGGCAATGACTGCCCCCAACGGGCCGGCCTGGGAGATTGTGTAGCCCGAGCTGAGGAACAAACCCGATCCAATGACACCTCCCATGGCGATCATGATCAGGTGCCGAGGCCCCATGGAACGGCGCAGGCCGGTCTCCACGGGCGCTGTTGGCGCGTCAGCCGGGTGGTCCAGTTTCATAGGTGTTGAAGAGTCCATGACTTGTCTCCGATAAATGACAGATGCGATCGGGACGCCTGGGACTTCCTGCGCGGGGGAGCCGGAGGCGTGCTTGTAGTGACGAAGGTAACACAGAAACGCCCCGCATAGTCATTAAAAACATTTATGAATGTAAATAACGCACAAAGTCATTCGGATCAGTAGTCCGGGTTGCTCGGAACCACCAGCCCAGTCTCGTAGGCATAAACCACCACTTGCACACGGTCCCGGAGCTGCAGCTTGCTCAGGATCCGACGGACATGCGTTTTTACAGTGGCCTCGGAAAGGAAGAACTTGTGCGCGATCTCAGCATTGGACAAGCCCTCGGCGATCGTCGTCAGGATCTCGGTCTCCCTGGGGGTTAGTTCGCCCAGCAACGGATCCCGGTGCGGGGCGGGTGCGCTACCAGGCACGGCACCGCCGCGGACATACGTCTCCAGGAGCCGTTGCGTGACGCGGGGAGCCACGACGGCGTCACCGCTCGCCACCAGGCGCACGGCGTGGACAAGCTCCGCCGGGGCAACATCCTTGAGCAGGAAGGCGGAGGCCCCGGCCTGCAAACCGCTAAAGGCGTACTCATCCAGATCGAACGTAGTGAGAATGATGACCCTCGCATCTGAACCGGAATCGGAGATACGCCGGGTTGCCTCGATCCCGTCCATGGTGGGCATGCGTACGTCCATCAGCACCACATCAGGCTGCAACGCTTCGACTTGGCGGACGGCATCGGCGCCGTCGGATGCCTCGCCCACAACGTGGAAGTCTTCTTCGCCTTCCAGGATGAGACGGAAGCCCATCCTGAGCAGCGGCTGATCGTCCACGAGCAGCACTTTGATGTCGTCGGTCATGATTCCCCCTTTTCGCCGTTCCAGTGGAGATCGGCGTGGACCGCCCAACCCCCTCTTTTTCCTGGACCGGCGGTAACAATTCCAGCATAAATTCCTGCGCGTTCGTTCATCCCCGCGATGCCCAACCCCGCGCCAAGGCTGCCCATCGATTCGCTGCCACCATCCCGGGTTCCGCGGCCGTCGTCGAGCACGTCAATGGTGACCACATCGCCTTCGCGCGTCACCAGCACGTCCACCCGGCTCAGCGAGCGTCCGTAGCGCAACACGTTCGTCAGGGACTCCTGAACGATTCTGTAGACAGTGAGTTCGAAGGCCGGATCGGCCGGCAGGGCCGGGCCGGTATGGGCATAGTGGAGCGGGAGGCCAGCCGTGCGGAACCCCTCAAGAAGCTTCGCGAGGTTGTATCCGGACTCAAGCGGCGTGAGCGGGGCAGGCCGGCCTGAATCATCGCGCAAAACCCCGAGCACGCGGCGCATGTCCGCCAGGGCAGTACGTCCGGTACGCGAAAGTTCACCGAGGACTTCACCGGCGCGTTCCGGGTCCTTCTTGACCACAACTGCAGCACCGTCCGAGAGACTGATCATCACCGTCAAAGAGTGGGCCACGACGTCGTGCATTTCGCGGGCGATGCGGTTGCGCTCGGTCACTTTGCCCAGCCGTGTGGTCCTGGCAGCCCATTCCGCGATCTCCGCTTCGTGTTCGCGGCGCTGCCGAACGGAAATGCCGATGCCCGTCGCCAGGAGGTTCGACAATATGATGGTCACCGCGGTCGCGATGTTGTTGATGAGGTGGAAATTCTCGGGGAGGTCCTGCAGCGTGTCCGCCTGGGCCGGGCTTGTCCACATGAACAGGTACAGAAGGCTTAGGGGCAGGCTGGCGGCGACGAAAACAACGAACGTGATGGCGCGCTTCCGGAGGGACGCAACGGCATAAAGAGCGAACCAGAGGCCGGCGGAAACGTTGGAGCCCCACGGGTTGAGGATGGTTGCCGAAATTTCCAAGAGTGCGACGGCGAGCACCACCTGGAGCGGAAACTGGCGCCGGAAGACCAGCGCCAGGGCGATCAGGAGGAGGATCGCCACTACGAGCCACTTGCCCTCCCCAATCGAGGAAATGATGGTGGCCAGCGCCAAGAGTATGTAGCAGAGCACCACCACGGCATCCATGGCACGGGGACGCCGGAAGAAATAGCGTCGGATCCTGCCTCTGCGGCGCTGGGCAATTTCGGCGAAGGACGCGTCGGCCAAGGTGGCCGGCGCGTCCTTCACCTGTGGAGCTTCAGTCATGGATTGAGCCTAGACCGACTAGACGTCCCGCTTCTTGAGCAGGAACATCGCCAATGCCACGGGTACAACAACCCAGGCAGCCAGTACCAACCCGGCCTGCCAAGCCTCCAAGGTGTCCGCCACGTGCTGTACGGCAGTCAACGGGTTGAGGGTGTTGGTGGGGAGGTACTTGCGGGCTTCCTCGAAGAAATCGCCAGGGATGAGCTGGAACGCGATCGGCGCTACGAAGAACAAACCGACGAGGCTCATGATGCCGCCCGCGGAGTTGCGGACAATGGTGCCCAGCGCCATACCAATTGCCGCGACGGCCGCAACGTAGATGCTGTTGACCAGCAAGAGCTTGATTGACTGCGAACTGCCCAGGTCCAGCTTGAGGTTGTAGTTATCCACGATCGGCAGGGAAACCAGTCCCGCAATGTAGGTGGCAACGGCGGTGAGCAGGAAGGAACTCACCATCACCACGATCAGCTTGGCCAAGAACGGCGAGAGGCGCTTGGGTACTGCCGCGAAAGTTGAGCGGGCCATGCCTGTGGTGAATTCGGAGCTCATGAGCAGCACGCCCAAGGAACCGAGGATCAGCTGGGCAAAGGAGATGCCAGAGGTCGGAATGCTGACTGCGAGGTCTCCACCTTGCGCGGCAATGGCGGCGGCAGCCTCCGGATCCCGGGCTGCCTGTTCGGAGAACTGGCCGGTTCCCCACGCCGAAAGCGCCGCGAAGCCGACCATCACCAAGGCTGTGGAAGCCAGGAGGATGAGCGTGGAGAGAAGCGTGCGGAACTTGATGAACTCGGAGTTCAGGACCCTGTGGAAGGCCGGTCCCGGTCCAACGGGATTGTGCGTGGACTTTCGATCAACGGTTGCGGTGCTCATGTCTATTTCCCTCCGGTCTGGGCGGGAACCGAATCCCCGGCAGTGATGTGCGAGTGGTATTCGACCTCGTCCTTGGTCAACTCCATGTACGCCTCTTCGAGGCTGGCCTGGAGTGGTGTGAGCTCGTAAACCATGACCTGGTTATCCAGCGCCGTACGGGCGATGGATCGGGGTTCCACTCCGGAGACCTCCAGGAGTTCCCGCTCGTGGACCTGCACGGAGACACCGGGACCAGCCAAGAGCTGCATGAGCTGTTCGGGTTGATCGGTGCGGACGCGAGTTCGTTTCTGGCCCTTGCCCGTGATGATGTCGGCAATCGGAGCGTCGGCGATGATCTTGCCGCGCCCGATGACAATGAGGTGGTCGGCCGTCAGTGCCATTTCGCTCATCAAGTGGCTGGACAGGAAGACCGTACGGCCTTCAGAGGCGAGGTACTTGACCAGGTTGCGGACCCAGACCACGCCTTCAGGGTCGAGGCCGTTGACCGGCTCATCCAGGATGATGGTTTGCGGGTCGCCCAGCAACGCCGCGGCAATTCCCAGGCGCTGACCCATTCCGAGCGAGAATCCTTTGACCTTCTTCTTCGCAACATCGCCGAGCCCGGTCATCTCGATGACTTCACGGACCCGGGCCTTGGGAATGCTGTGGGTGGCGGCCATGGCGAGCAAGTGGTTGTACGCGGTACGGCTCGTGTGGACCGCCTTTGCATCCAACAGGGCGCCAATTTCGCGCAGCGGTGCAACGTGTTTGGCGAACGGCACCCCGTTCACGGTGACCGAACCCGCCGTCGGTGTGTCCAGTCCCATGATCATGCGCATTGTGGTGGACTTACCGGCGCCGTTCGGGCCCAGGAAGCCCGTCACGCGTCCAGCCTGGACAGTGAAACTGACACCGCCGACGGCAGTCTTTTCGCCGTAGACCTTGGTCAGGCCTTTTGCTTCGATCATGGAAGCGTTCCCCTCCTCGGAGCACGTGAGCGTGCAGATGAGTTTTGAATGTACTCACAACGCTACTCAGGGAGGGCTGGTAAATCGCCTGTCTCAGGGATGATTCAGGGTTCAGTCAGGGTAGTCCTCCCGGATGACCCGGTTTGGTCCTGCTCAATGACCGGCAGCGGCGAATAGACACGGAGAACCCGCGGCTTCACCGTGAAGGTCGCCTTGCGTACTCCGGGTTTGGGTTCACCGTCCACGGCAAGCACCAACGGTTGGCCGATGGCCTCCACGGTGATGTCCGTGGCCTCGGTCAGATGGGTGACCTTGGATGCGGACACAGCGCCTGTGATGACTGCCCACAGCAAACGGGCCCGCGCGAACGGCTCATCCGCCGTGATCATCCGGAGGTCGAACACACCATCGTCCAGGACCGGGCGGCGAAGAGGCGCATGGTCGCTGGGATAGAACCGTCCGCGACCCAGGTAAAGGATCCACAGCTTGTGGCGCCGGCCATTCACAAGGAGGGTGGTTGGCGAGTTCACGCCGAAGGTCCGCAGCGAGGCGACCACCCCGGCCAGCGGCTTGCCCATGGCGGGCTGGAGCCGCTCACGGCGTCGAACGAGGTTCGGGTACACGCCCACACTGGCGGTATTCAGCATGGCAATCTCGGAGATTTCGGGACTCTCCGGCAGGCCGCGCTCCACTAAAACATGCCCCAAATCAACGGAAGCTGCATGGCCATTGCCGAGGGCATCCAGGACATCTTCGACAGAACCAGCGCCGAGATCCCGGGCAAAGTGGTTCAGGGTTCCGCCGGGAAGGACTGTCAGAGGCAGTGAATGTTCGACGGCGGCAGCAGCGGCCGCTCCCACCGTTCCGTCACCGCCCCACACACCCAACGCCACGGTACCCGGACGGGTTGCTGCGGCGTTGATCTCCTCGGCGACGTCCTCACCTTCGGATATCTCCCGTATATAAGCCTTGGGGAATATATTTCGCAGGAGCTCTCCGGTTTCGGGGGAGTAGGACCCGCCAAGGACGTTGACCGCGATACTGAGCCCTTCGCCGTCGTGAATTTCCGGAACGTCCGCCGGGGTCCGGCGGGGAGTTGGCTCGGCTGGCCGGGCAGGCCACCACTTGCGGGTGAGAAGAGCTGCTCCAGCTCCCAAAGCGGAACCGAAGACGACGTCCGACGGCCAGTGGGCCCCGGTATGTACGCGGGAGTAGGCCACACCTACTGCAATGGGCGCCAGGGCAACACCAATAGCGGGCGAAACCATTCCTGCCCCCGTCGCGAATGCCACAGCTGACGCTGAGTGGCCGGACGGCATGGAGGAACTGGTGGGCTGCGGGTTCACGAACCTGAACAACGGCAGGTGCTCAGGCAGCGGACGCCGCCTGGGCAGGGCTCTTTTGAAAATCACATTGGTGACACCTGACGCGACGCCCAGGGCAAGCAGGCCGTGGAGGGCGGCCCGTCTGGGCCTGCCGGGCACTGTCGCGAGGAGCCCGGCGATACCGAACCAGAGCTTTCCCTTGGTTGCCGCGGCAGAGAGCCGGCGGAAGAAGACATCATGGTCTCCTTGGGGTTGCCGGGAAACAGCACGCACCAGGAAGTGGTCGAGCCTCACAACACGTTTTGGGCCTTTGGCCACGAAGCCTCGCATCCCCTCACAGTATCGCCTGACGCTCACGGACAGCCGCCATGGCTACGATGAGTTGATGATTGGCCTCTTGTCCCCGCGCCGGCAGCCGGATTGGCAGCTCGTTGCCCCGGGAGCACTGCTGGTGTGCGGCTTCCTGGTCCCGGCTGCCATGCTCCTGTTCGGCCAAGGGGAGCCCGCCTTCAATAGCGGCGACACGTGGTGGCAGGCTTTCGCATTCACCTTGCATACGCCGTTCTGGGACGGCGTGAACGGAGTCCTGAACCTGATGGGCTACGCGGGCATGCTCGTGTGCCACGGGCTGCTGGCCATCGCACTGCTGATCTGGAACCGGCCCGTGACGGCAATATTTGTAGCTGCAACCGGAATCGCCGCCCTGGCGCTGACACAGGTGACCAAGGCCGTGGTGGGCCGGGCTCGCCCGGAGGGGGCCAAGGTTCTCACTGACACTGGTTCATACCCCTCAGGGCATGTATCGGCCACTACCGCACTGTTGGTGGTTCTGGCACTGTTGATTGGGCGTTGGTGGATGACTGCAGTGGCCGCCCTGGGAGTGCTCGCGATGATGATCAGCCGGACCTACCTGTCAGCCCACTGGTTGAGTGACGTCCTGGGTGGAGCGTGCCTGGCCGCAGGATTGGCTCTTCTCATGTGGTGGCGCTTCAGGGACATATGCATCCAAGAGAATGCAAGAGCCGAGGGCAAAACTACTTGGCGGGCAAGGGCTTCGCGACGCCGGCAAGCAGGAGAGCAATAAGGATAGGAGCTCCGATGGCCAAGAGGGCCAGATGGATCCCGGTCTGATCGCCCAGGTAGCCCAACAACGGAGGACCCGCCAGGAACGCGACGTACCCGATGGTCGAGACCACCGAAACGCGGGCTGCGGCGTGCTTGGGGTCATCGGCAGCGGCGGACATGCCCATGGGGAAGGCCAACGCCGCTCCAATGCCCCAGAGCGCCGCACCAACTCCGGCCAGGATCACGTTGCCGGCGAAGACAAACAGCGCCAAGCCCACTGCCGCGGCGGCCATGCTGGCACGGAGAACTGAGACCCGGCCAAACCTGTCGATCGCCTTGCCGCCCAGGAACCGCATGACGGTCATAGCCAGGACAAACAGGGCGAAAAGCAACGCGCCGGTGGATTCGGAGGAACCCAACCCATCCACTGCAGCCTTGGCAATCCAGTCGTTGCCTGCGCCCTCGGTGAGGGTCGCGCCCAAAACAACGACGCCGATGAGCAGCGTCCTGCCGTCCCGCCAAGCCGCAGGGCCCTTGGGAGCCGGCGCGCCGCCGTCGTGAACTTCCACTGCCTCGTGCGGCAGGAAGAACTTCGGGACCGTCAACGCCAGGGTGACCGCGACGGCGGCAATGACCAGCAAGTGCTCAGGCAGACCCACCCCGAGCTGGGAGAGCCCGGCACCGATGAGTGCACCCAGGAAGGCGCCACCGCTGAACGCGGCGTGGAACTGAGGCATGATGGTGCGTTCAAGCCTGTGCTCTACGTCGGCGCCTTCGATGTTCTGGGCGACGTCCCAGAGACCAATGCCGATGCCAAAGAAGAAGAGCGCGATCGCCGTTGCAGGGACCGACGCGGCGATCAGGGACAAAGCGATGGCCGCACCGGCCGCACCGGCGACGATGCCGGCTACGCGAACGGTGTTCGCGGTACCGATCCGGCCCACCACCCAGCCTGCCGACGGCAGCGCCAACAGTGAACCAACCGCTGTGCAGAGCAAAAGCGTGCCCATCTGGCCGGAAGTCAGGCTGAGTGTCTCGGTCACTGCGGGGATGCGGGCCGCCCAACTGGCGAAAACCAAGCCGTTCATGCCGAAGATCAGGAACGTCGCGACGGCTGCGGCATTGACGTTGGTGGTGCTTCGGGCGTTGGTGGTCATGCAATCACAACTTCCACGGAGAGTTTTTTGAGTCGGGCGAGGTCATCGGGGGATGGTTTGAGGTCTGTCACGATCACGTCCACGAATTCCATGGCCGCAACCAGGGCCCTCGCGTTGGCATTCCACTTGCTTCCGGAGGCCGCCACGACCACCCGCGCGGCCGACTCCAGGCCCGCGCGCTTGACGGCGGCGTCGTCAAGGTCGTGCGCCAGGAGTCCGTCCTTCAGGTTAAGAGCGCAAGGAGTTACGACGGCGGTATCGAACCTCAGCGAGCGAACATTGGCTTCCGCCATGGGTCCCCGGAATGATTGCTCACCTGTGGTGAGCGTTCCGCCGGGGAGGATGAGTTCAGGGGCATGTCCGTCCTTGTTTTGTGTCAGCGCTTCAACGCTGTGGAGGGACATGGGCATCACAGTCAGCTCGCGGCTGCCCAGCCGGCGTGCGATCGCCGTTGCTGTGGAGCCACTGTCCAACCAGACATGTTCGCGGTCCTGGATCAGCCTGTCGATAGCTGTCGCGATGCGCTTCTTGGCTTCGTGGTCTTCCAGTTCGCGCTGTCCATAGCCCGGATTTTCGCCGCGGGCCAGGAGACTCCGGGCGCCCCCGTGCACGCGCTTGAGCACACCGTTGGCCGCGAGGATCTCCAGGTCCCTGCGTATGGTGGCGCCCGAAGCTCCGGTCGCGGAGACCAATTCGTCAACCGATACTTCTTCTTGCCCGCGCAGCAGCTCGCCAATGAGCCGGTGCCGGTCAGTAGTTCCCATGGGTCTACCGTAGCAGCATGGTGATCACTTAATCACATTGTGTGATCATTTGCTCACGCACCCTCTCTCACATCCCACTGCCTTGAGTGGAACCCTCCTGCAGTGCACGACGGCGCCTACAGTGGCGGTGCGTGAGCGTCCGGGCCATCCCAGGGGGATCTGCGCGAGCGACCGGGCCAACCCCGGGGGATCTGCGCGAGCGTCCGGGCCAACCCAGGAGGATCTGCGCGAGCGTCCGGGCCAACCCAGGAGGATCTGCGCGAGCGTCCGGGCCAACCCAGGAGGATCTGCGCGAGCGACCGGGCCAACCCCGGGGGATCTGCGCGAGCGTCCGGGTTACCGGGCGCGCTCCACCCGCTTCTCGTCCCACACTGGCTCTTCGGACTCGTAGACCATGCCATCGGAGCCGAAGATCAGGAAGCGGTCGAAGGACTTGGCGAACCAGCGGTCGTGTGTGACCGCCAGGACGGTGCCCTCGAACGCGTCGATGGCACGCTCCAGCGCCTCACCCGAGTGGAGATCCAGGTTGTCTGTGGGCTCATCGAGCAGCAGGAGCGTGGCACCGGAAAGCTGGAGCAGCAGGATCTGGAAACGTGCCTGCTGGCCTCCGGACAAGGACTCGTACTTCTGCTCCGACTGCCCCGCGAGGCCATAGGAATCCAGGGCTCCAGCTGCAGCTTCACGCGGAAGACCTGAGCGGTGTTCGTCGCCGCGGTGCAGGATCTCCAGCAAAGTACGGCCCAGCAGGTCCGGACGGACGTGGGTCTGCGCGAAGAACCCGGGCCGGATGCGGGCGCCAAGCTTCACCGTTCCCTCGTGCGGAACTTCAGCGATAACGACGTCGGACACCGGCAGGTGCTCGCGCTCCGGGTCGGTGCCACCGGTGGCGAGCAGCCGCAGGAAGTGGCTCTTGCCGGAACCGTTGGAACCCAGCACGCCCACACGGTCCCCGAACCAGATCTCGGTGGAGAACGGCTTCATGAGACCCGTGAGTTCCAGCTTCTCGGCCACGACGGCACGCTTGGCCGTCCTGCCGCCCTTGAGCCGCATCTTGACGTTTTGCTCGATCGGCAGCGCCTCAGGCGGTCCGGCTTCCAGGAACTTGGCCAGGCGGGTCTGCGCCGCTTGGTACCGGTTGGCCATGTCGGAACGGAAGGCAGCCTTGTTCTTGTACATGTTGACGAGTTCTTTGAGCTTGATGTGCTCCTCGTCCCAGCGTTTGCGGAGTTCCTCAAACCGAGCATTCCGGTCGGCCCGGGCTTCCACATAGGAGCCGAAGCCGCCGCCATGGATCCAAGCGCCGGCACCGTTGATTCCCGGTTCAAGGGTCACGATGCGACCAGCCGCGTTGTTGAGCAGCTCCCGGTCGTGGCTGATGAAGAGCACCGTCTTCTTGGACTCGTTGAGCTTGGATTCCAGCCAGCGCTTACCGGGCACGTCGAGGTAGTTGTCCGGTTCGTCGAGGAGCAGGAGCTCATCCGGTCCGGCGAAGAGGGCCTCCAGTACGAGCCGCTTCTGCTCGCCACCGGAGAGGGTGGAAGCGCGGCGGAACTGGGCCTTGTCGAAAGAAATCCCGAGCGCCGCCATGCAGACCTCGTCCCACACGGTCTCGACGTCGTAACCACCGGCATCGCCCCAGTCGACAATCGCCTGGGCATACTTCATCTGCGTGGGCTCGTCGTCGTGCTCCATCATTGCCAGTTCGGCTTCTTCCACGGCTTTGGCGGCTGCCGCGAGTCCGGCCTGCGCCGTCGAGACAAGGAGGTCGCGGACGGTCGAGTCGTCGCGGACCTGGCCGACGAACTGCCGCATAATGCCCATGTTCCCCGAGCGGCCGACGGCGCCTTCATCAGGGGTGAGATCTCCGGCGATGATCTTGAACAGCGTGGTCTTGCCGGTTCCGTTGGGCCCGATCAGTGCCGTCTTTGTGCCGTCGGGAACCTTGAAAGTCACGCCGTTGAGCAGCTGGGTACCGTCGGAGAGGAAGTAGTCGATGCCGGAAACGTCAATATGGGCCACGTTCCAATCCTCCCACGCCAAGCAAATGACGCCCGACGGCGGCAATCGGCTTGAGCGGTGACGCCCAGCCTGGGCTGCCGGCGGGCAGGACCTGGATCAGCCCGCCGCGGTCAGGAACGTCTTTAACAGCGGGCCGCTGGTGGTGGCGCCCAATCCGCCGTCCTCAACAAAGACCGCCACCGCAAGATCTCCGTGAGTGGCCACAATCCACGCATGGGTCTTGGGCGGGTTGTCATTGCCGAATTCGGCCGTTCCCGTCTTGGCTCCGACCGGAGCGCCGGGGACAGAGGTCAGGAACCCGGCGTGTCCGGACGTTACTACTGCCCGCATCATGTCGGCCAGCGAAGCAGCCTCTGCCTTGGTGATCGGCTTGGTTGAGGCTGGCGAGGCCGGAAGCGCGCTGGCCGTGGAAGAGTCCGCCGACGGCGTGGCGGAGCCGCCTTCGGTAGGTGTGGCGCTTGAGGTTGTGGTCCCCGATGCCGTGGCCGGGACGGCGTCCGCGTTGAGCACCAACTGGGGTGAAACGGGCGCACCATTGGCGACTGACGCGGCCATGACAGCAGCCGAGAGCGGCGAGAAGAGCACCTTGCCCTGACCAATCATGGATGCCGCATGTTCCGTGCCCTCGGCAGCACCGGGGACCGAACCAAGAAAGGCGTCTGCACCAAGTTTGGGAGCTTCAACGGCCACACCCAGGGCCTGGGCTGCCGACTCGAGCTGGTCCTGGCTGACGGTGTCGCGCGCATTGATGAAGGCGGTGTTGCAGGAGTGCGCAAACGCGTCACGCAAGGCCACGGATCCCAACGAGCTTTCCGGGTATCCCTCGGCGTTCTTGAAGGTACGTCCGTCAACTGTCACCGTGGCTGGGCAGTCGACCTTGGAATCGGGCGTGGCCCCGTTCCGGAACATTGCCAGGGAATCGACCATCTTGAAGGTGGAGCCCGGTGCGTACTGGCCCAGCATTGCCGTGTTGTAGCCGTTGCTCCCGGGGCCCGAGGCTGCCGCAAGCACCGCACCAGTGGAAGGCCTCAGCGCGACGATGGCCGATGCCGGGCCCACACCGGCAAGGGTTTCCTCAGCCAGCTGCTGCAGCTTCAGGTCCAGAGTGGTCTTTAGCGTGGTGCCCGGTGCGGGAAGGGATGAGAAGAACACCTTGGTCCCCGGGGTCTCACCTTCCGTCTTGGCCTTGGCGCTGGCGATGACCTCAACGCCATCCTTGCCGCGCAGCAAGCTGTCGTATTTTTGCTGCAAGCCGCCCGTTCCCGTGGTGTCGCCGGCGCGGAGTGCGCCGTTGGACTTCTCGATCTGCTCGGCACTGGCCTGGCCAACGCTTCCGAGCAGCGCCCGGGCAAAGGTCCGTGTTGGAGCAAGGGCCATGGAGTCCAGGATGCTCGAACCGCCGGGGATGGCCTCGATCTTTGCCTCGGTAATCTCCGGGGTGTACGCGCGGAGAACCAGGCCTTCAACGAACGCCTGCGGGCCGGATGCCGCTACCTGTTTGGCGTATTCTTCGACGTCCAGTCCAAGCAGGGTGGCCATGGCGCGGGCGGAGGCGTCGGCCTGTTCCGCAGGAACCTTGGTCTTGTCGATGCCCACCCGGAACACAGGACGGTCCTCCACGATCGGGGCATCGCCGGCACCAAGGATCTGGCCGCGCTGGGCAGGAACGGTTTTGACAGACAGCGTCTCGCCGTCGGAAAGTTCGGGGGCGAGCAACGCCGGGCTCCACTGCACGGCCCATTTGTCGCCGGACTTCTTCAGGGTTGCCTGCGAGCTGTACTCCCACTTGGCCGACCCGACGTTCCAGCTGTACTTAAGGGGGAAAGTGGCGGTGCCGCCGTCGAGCTTTACCTCGCCTGATTCAACCGAGGGCTTGGCATCGAGGCCTTCAAACACCGCTTTGAGTTCATCGTTGGCCGCGGCAGCGTCCTTGCCGTCAACGGCGAGCTGACCGACGTCGAGCGCTGCAAGGGAGGATGCGAGCTGCTTGGCCGCACCTTCCGCGCCGGAGCGGCCGTCGTCGCAGGCGGCGAGAGAGCCTGCCATGACGATAGCGGCCAGACCAATAACAAAAGTACGTGTTTTCCCCATTCGCCACATTATGCCCGGTTCCCCTGACAGTTTCTTGTTGTGCCCGGAAAGCGGACGACCACCGCCCGCCACCCCGGAAGGAGTTGGCACGCGGCGGCCGTCATCACATGCGTATCAGGGCGCACACGTGAACTTCGCATCACCCCAGACACCGTGGGCGCCATTGATGGAACCGGACGGATCCACCACCAACTCCACATAGGCCGCGCCGGTGAGGTCGACGGAAACGGACTCCGGAGCGAAGCCCGGCGTGTACGTGCGCGACTGGTACTTGTTCACGCCGTCGGCGTTGACCTTGAAGATGATGTTGCCGCCGAAGCCGCTTTCAAGGCCCACTTGGGAAGTGAAGGAGGTGCACTTGCCGCCCAGGTAATACGTAATTTTGGAGGCAGCGTGAACCCCTAGGCCCTTGGTGAAAACGGGCTGCTGGCCGGTCGCGGGATCGGTGTAGTTGATGGCCAACGGCTTGTCCGGGGAGGATGCCGAGTCCTTGTTGGCCACGTTCTTGCCGATCACTCCGTAGCCATTCAACGCCTGCACCCACGGCGTTTCCGAGGCATAAACCGTCCCGTGCGGGACGTCCGGCAACGGCTGTGAGGTCACTTTCCAGTCGAAGAACTTCACCCGGGTGTCAGTGGGCAGGGTGACGGAGACAAGCTCCTTGGTCGGGTTCAGCCGGACCGTGTTGGAAAATGCCTGGTACTTGTACTGCGTGTATTCCGGAGAAGGACCATTGGCGTTGTTCCGGCCCTGTTCGGACACCGCGAGCGTGGCCCCGTTCAGCACCGACGGCTGCAGCCAATTGGGGAAGAAGATGGACTGCTTGTCTATGCTTCCATCGGAATATGTCAGTGTCAGCACCGGGCTGGTTCCGTTGCCCACGGCGGCCGAACCCAGAACCGCCAAGTGCGTTCCCTTGCCCTTTACCGAGATGGTCTGCGCGGACAATGCCACGGAGTTGGGAACGTCGGGCCCCACCGCCGGCCAAGTGTAGTCCACCTGCGTCGGCTTACCGGCGTCAACGGTCACAGAGCTGCCCGGTCGGACGCCGCCTGCCGGTACCGTCGCGGCGGCCAGCTGCTCGGCAGCGAAGGTGGCCCCACCGCCGTCGAAGTTTCCGAGCGCCTTGCCCGCGACCGTAGTGACCGAAACGGTGTTGTACGCCGCGGCCAAGGACCCATAGGCGACATATATCTGGTTGCCGCCGGTCACCGTTTGGTTCGATCCGGAGGCAAGGTACGACGCCGATACCCGCACAGTCTGTTGGCCCGCCTTTGCGTTGGAGCCGGGTTTGATGACGAACGTGGCACTGATTGTGGCTCCGCCTTCCACCTTGGCGGCCGTTGCTCCGCTTGATGAGACGACCGTCCAGCCCTCGGGGAGGACCGGAGTGAGAACCACGTTGCTCTTTGCCTTGGTTCCGGTGTTTACGAAGGCCGCGGTGACGGTGGTTTCCTGGTCCTGGAACACTTGCTGACCGGTTGTTACGCGGACCTCGGCTGCGGTGTCTTCCTGGCTCTTTCCGCCCAGCGGACCGGCCTGCTGGAGCTGGACTGTTGCGGATTGGTTGGAGGCGATCGACCCCGTCTTTACCCAAATGGTGCCGTTGTTGGCCTCGTCGAAGTACCAGCCAGTGGTCGCAGCCGCGTAGGCAGCCTGGGTGGCGTGCTGGGTGAGCTTGGTGCCACCGATCTTGACGTCCTTGGGTGCGGCGCCGGCATGGACTTTCAGCTCGTAGGGACGAGCCGCAGCTTTGCCGGTGTACTCACCCTTCCGTTCACCGATGGACACCTTGACGCTGCTGTTGCCCGTACCGGGGGCGTCCACTGCAAAGACCTGGCTGGAAGACTTGCCGTCCTTGAACTCGCGGGTGACTTTGTCGTCCTCGTAGAGCGTGAAGGTGTCCTGTCCCTTGGCGTAGACGTCCAAGGTGATCATGGAATCTTCCGGGACCAGGGACGCGTTCCGGGCCACGATGCCTTGCGGGATCACCGCTCCGGCGCGAACGAACACCGGCAGCTTGTCCAGGGGTGCGCTGTAGCCGTTGAGGATTTGGCCGCCCTGGTAGAGCTTGCCTGTCCAGTAATCCACCCACTGCTGGCCGGCAGGGAGGAAGATGCCGTTTCGGACGTCGGTCTGGGTAAAGACGGGAGCCACCAGGAAGTCCGAGCCGAGCATGAACTGGTTGTTGGCTTCGGCGCCGTAGGACCATTCCTGGTCAGGGAACTCGAGGGCCATGGAGCGCATCATCGATACGCCCGTGGAGGAGGACTCCTGCGCCAGCGTGTAGATGAAGGGCATGAGCTGCTGGCGCAGTTGCAGGTAGTGGCGGTTGATGGCCGTTGCTTCGTCGCCGTAAAGCCACGGGCGCTTGTCCGTCGCAGCCCAACCGGACATGGAGTACAGGGCCGGAGCGAAGGCCTTCCACTGGAGGTCGCGGACGTAGGACTCGGGGGATCCGCCGAAGATGCCGTCGACGTCACCCGTGGTGAACGCCAGACCCGAGTTACCGGCTCCGGTGAGGGCCGGGACCTGCCAGCGGACGGCGTCGAGGTTTCCTGAATGGTCGCCCGTCCATTGCATGCCGCACCGCTGGGAACCGGCCCAGCCTTCCACCATCAGTGACGTGCCGCGGGCGTTCGAATACTGCTCGATGCCGCCATGCGCGGCCTCACAGCCGGTGAGCGCCTGGCGGTAGCCTTGACCGACCCACGCGACGTCCAGCTTACGGAGCCGAACACCGGCTTCGCCCACTTCGTATTCCTGGTTGGTCAGTGAGCGCTGCGTCCAAAGTCCAACTTTGAGGTTGGTTTCATTCTCGATGTTGCTCACGGTTTCCGGCAGTTGCTGGTACTCACAGCCGTAGCCGTCATTGACCAGCATCCACCCCGCGGGCATGTCGTTCTCCACGAACTTCCGCGCGGTCTTGATCGCATCCGGGGTGCGCTGCTTGGCTCCGTCGGGATCCCCGTAGCCGGAGGATGAGTAGCCCGGGTTTGAACGGTTGTAGCAGTCCGCGTCGCCGTATTCCAGAGCATAGACCGGGGGCATCATCGGCTTGCCGGTCAACGTGGTGTACGCGCCCAGGGACTGCTTGTAGTCGCCCACGAAATAGTAGGCGTCAAAGCGCTTTTCTTCATGGGTGGTAGTTGGCTGGTCCTTGAAGTCGTAGGAACCGCGGGCGAAGGTGTTGCGCAGGACGCCGTAGCCCAGGGAGGACATGTAGTACGGCACGGCGTTGGGGTATCCGTCGTCGTCCCAGTCGAAGTTCCTGGCGATGTTGATCAGGGCGCCGGTGTGGACGGAACGGCCGTTCTGCATGCCGCCGCCGATGAATTGCTCGCCGTCGTGCTGCTTGAGGTGTTGCGTTGCCGAGTTTGTGCCGAAGGTGATGGGGGCTGACTCCTCCAGGACCAGGGATCCGTCAGCCCGGGCGACGCGGAACCGGGTGGTGGCCTTGTCGATCTCCAGGCTGATCTTCGCGGTTTTCAGCGTGAGGGTTTCGCCGTCGGTGACCGTGGGCGCAGTGCCGGGGAACTTGTCCTTGCCAACTACGATGTTGGCCGTCCTGGCCGGATCGCCTTGGTCCGTGTTGGCAGGGTCCGTGAATTTTCCGCTGGGATCGGCTTCCAACCGAAAGTTGGAGTCGTCCAGGAACGTCACGCGGATGGCGCCCTTTTCGGTAGCGAGGTCGACGGCGTTGCCGGACTGGGTGAAGCCGGTCACCGCCCCGAGGGGTACTCCAGCTGCGTCGACGGGGACTTCCGGCGCTACGGCTTTGATAGCGGCGGGATCACCGGGAGCAGCACTCGCACCGGCAGTGAACGTGAGGGCGGGGATGGTTCCTGCGAGGAGCAGCGAGGCCAGGCCGAGCGAGGCGGCCTTCCTGCTGAGCGAACCTTTTCTGGCGCGTCCGGAGCTGTTGGGCGCAGCTCCGGACAGACCCGAGGAGGGTGCGGACATGTGAGCCAACTTTCGAAGAGTGACAGTTTGTGATCTAACTCATAGCGAAACGTGCACTAATCGTCACTGCTCGATGGCAAAAGGTCAACCGTTTCACCAAAAATGTTTACCCAACTAAGTAACAGCAAACGCTCTACTGAGGGCCCAGTGGGACGTTTGCTGTCACCTACTTGGGCGGCCGGGGGTGCGGGAATCAGTGGCCGCGGATGATGCGGCGTTGGGTTGCTGCAGCGATGGCTGCCGTGCGGTTATCCACCCCGAGCTTCGAATAAATGTGCACCAAATGTGTCTTCACGGTGGCTTCCGAAATGAAGAGCTGTTTGGCCATGGCCCGGTTGCTCATCCCCGTGGCGAGCAGCTCCAACAGCTGGACTTCACGCCCACTCAGAACCGGCGAAGGGTTCCTGATCCGCCCCATCAACCGTGCCGCGACTTCGGGAGCCAACGCGGTTTGCCCGGCAGCAGCGGATAAGACGGCCTGCCGGATCTGCTCCGGAGGCGCATCCTTCAGCATGTACCCACTTGCCCCGGCCTCCACGGCGGCGAGGATGTCGGCGTCGGTGTCATACGTGGTCAGGATCAGGACCGGCGGCGGGGGAGTTCCGGCCTCTCCGGCCTTGATCTTTTCAGTGGCCGTCACACCGTCCATGCCACTGCCCATCTGCAGATCCATCAGCACCAAATCGACAGGCTCGCCCAGCGTGTGCAGCTTGCTCAACTCGGCCAACGCGGCATCACCATCGGAGGCTTCGGCCACCACCGTCACGCCTGGAAAATCGCTCAACATTGCGCGCAGGCCGGCCCTGACCACCGGATGATCGTCAACCAGCAAAACCCGGATATCACTCATTCCGACTCCTCCCCGTTCGGCAGCGGCACGCGGATCGCCACCACGGTTCCCTCGCCCGGCGCCGACTCGAGGTCCAGCCTGCCATCCAGTGCCGCCAGCCGTTCGCGCAGGCTCAGAAGCCCGACGCCGGTGCCGTCGCCGCGCGCTGTACCAGCCGTCGTCGTGGGTTCAAAGCCGACGCCGTCGTCGAAAACGTCCAGGGTCACCTCGCTGCCAAGGAACGACAGGGTCACGACGGCGGCACGCGCCCTGGCGTGCGCCCACACGTTGGCAAGGGAGGCCTGGGCGGCCCGGAGCAGGGTGGTCTGGTAGGTGTTCGGGAGTTCAACTGGGGCCCCCACCACCTCAAAGCGGCATTTGAGCGCGGACCCACGGGCAGCCGCCTCGGTTTCGGTCTTCTCGCAAAGCCGGCGCAGAGTGTCCACAAGCCCGGACTGTTCAAGTTCGGGCGGCCGCAGTCCCCGTACGAAACTCCGCGCCTCCGCCAGGTTGGCTGACGCTGTGTCCTGGACAATCCGGAGCCGCTCCTTCGCGGTCTCCACATCGCCGCTGTCCAGGGCTTTCTCGGTGGAACGCCCCATGAGGACGATGCTGGAGAAGCCCTGAGCCAAGGTGTCGTGGATTTCGCGGGCCAGGCGTTCGCGCTCGGCCAGCGTACCGGCGTCGTGCTGTGTTTTGGCGAGTTCGTCGCGGGTCCGGCGCAGCTCCTCGGCAACCGCACGCTGGCTCTCGGCTTCCAGGAACAGGGCGCGGTACGCGAGCCCGGTCACCACCGCGAATGCCGCTCCGAACACGGGTCCCAGCACCATGGCCAGCTGCAGGCCGCCGTCGGGATTACCTCTGCTGTGGAACCACAGGGTACCCACCAACAAGGCGGTGCTGAGCACAATGGCCGGCAACGCCAGGCGCCGTGGGAGCAGGTGCAACTGAAGGAAGAACAGCGGGAAAGCCACCCAGGCAAAGTCACCGCTGACCAGGAGCAGCAGCAGCCAGAGCACCATCACCGCGGCCAGCCACCACAGCGCGTAAGGTGCAGGGTTGAATCTCGAGGGATCGCTGGCGTGCCGCTTCTCCAGCACGGTTCCGGCGAGGTACACCAAGGCCAGCAAGGCAGAGAGCCCCAAGCCGGCAATCACTGCCACTGGGGAAGGCGCACCCGCAGGGCCGGCGCCAGCCAGCAGCCGGACGGTCGCCACCAGCAACAACACGGCAAAGCCGACGTGCAGGCTCACGCGCAGGACGCGGAGGATCGTGGCGGCACCGATGGGGGACTGCATGCCTTCCAGCGTATCCCCGGCCCTCCGCTACAACCCCCGAAAACCCTGTAGCGGGGCCTGAATCAACCATTCGGATGATTCCCGTTTCAACCGCCCGGCGCCGGCGAATCCATCCGGCTCCCGATGTACCGGGGGCTCCTCGACGGAAGAGTTGAAAGCACGGGACCAAGCCCGCATCCGACAGAAGGAATCCGATGTTTCTCGCCATCCGCGACATCCGCTTCGCCAAGGGACGATTCGCCCTCATGGGAAGCGTGGTCGCGCTCATCACGTTGCTGCTCGTCATGCTTTCCGGGCTGACGGCCGGACTGGGCAACCAGTCGACCTCCGCCATTGCCGACCTGCCTGCGCAGCAGATCGCCTTCGGAGCACCCGCGGGGGGTGAGCCGAAAGCCTCGTATACGGAATCGGAAGTCTCCGCAGCACAGCTTCAGAGCTGGCGCGAGCAGGCAGGCGTGAGCTCGGTGGAGGCCCTGGGCATCAGCCAGTCCCGCGTGCAGTCCCTGGCCGACGGCGGCACCCCGACCGGCACCGCCAACGTCGCGGTCTTTGGTGGAGCGAACGGTCCAGCGGCTGTTGGAGACGGGACCGTCGTCGTGGGTAAAACGCTGGCCAAGGACCTGGGACTGACGAAAGGCAGCCGGCTGCGGCTGGGCGGCACTGACCTGACCGTCGCCGATGTCGTGGAGGACCAGTGGTACTCGCACACCGGCGTTGTGTGGACCACCCTGGACACCTGGCGTTCAGTTGCGCACGCTGCACCGGGTACAGCCACTGTCCTCGCCATAACTTACGACGCCGGAACCTCCGTGGACGTCGACGCCGCCAACGCTGCGGCCGGCACAGTCAGCACGGACCGGACCGGATCCTTCCAGGCGTTGGCGTCGTACAAAAGCGAGAACGGCTCCCTGCTCCTCATGCAGGCATTCCTCTACGGGATCTCCGCCTTGGTGATTGTGGCCTTCCTGACCGTGTGGACGGTCCAGCGAACCCGCGACATCGCCGTCCTCAAAGCCCTGGGCGCGTCCTCCGGTTACGTCCTGCGGGATGCCTTGGCACAGGCGGCCCTGGTGTTGCTCGCGGGGGCAGCGGTTGGGGGACTAGTGGGCCTGGCTGGGGGAGTCCTCGCCGCCGAAGCCGCGCCGTTCCTGGTCACTCCCCTCACCACGTTGCTGCCTGTGGCGGGGATCGTGCTCCTTGGCCTGGGCGGAGCGGTATTGGCCGTTCGCAAGGTCACCACGGTGGATCCGTTGCTGGCTCTCGGCGGCAACTAAAACATTCTTTGAAAGGCATATTCCGTGAACACTGCACTCAGTCTCGTCAATGTTTCCCTCGAATACCCGGATGGCGGCTCCACACTCAAGGCGTTGGACTCCGTGGACCTGGGCGTTGACCGGGGAGAATTCCTATCCTTGGTTGGACCGTCCGGCTCCGGCAAGTCGTCACTGCTTGCGGTCGCTGCCACGCTGATCCGGCCCACAGCCGGGCTGGTGGTCATCGACGGACAGGACGTCTCTGCCCTCAGGGAGGCCGAACGCACCGCACTGCGTCGGAGCAAGGTGGGGATCATCTTCCAGCAACCCAACCTCCTGCCGTCACTGACCGCCGTCGAGCAGTTGATGGTCCGCCAGCATCTGCGCGCCAACCGCGCGAAGGAGGCTCGGCGCGAAGCGGAAGAGTTGCTTGATGTCGTGGGCCTTTCCGCGGCCCTGCATAAGAGGCCGCACCAATTGTCCGGTGGGCAGCGGCAACGTGTGAACATCGCCCGCGCCCTCATGGGAGAGCCGGCGGTACTGCTGGTGGATGAACCCACGGCTGCGCTGGATCACGAACGGAGCGAGTCGATTGTCCGGCTCCTTCGCCAGGTGACGGATGAGTTCCGGACAGCAACCGTGATGGTCACCCACGACACCGAGTTCTTGCCCCTCACCGACTCAGTCGCGACCATGCGGGACGGACGGATCAGCCGCGCATCAGTCCCGTCCGCCCTGCCCAACTGAGTAACAGCAAACGTCGCACTGAGCCTCCATTGGAGCAAGAGCTGTCACCTAGTTGGGTGAGCCGAGGAGGGCCTGGTCTTGGGCATCGTCGTAGGCATCCCGGGCCTCCATGATGGTGGGCACATGGCTCTCCGCCCATTCACGCAACAGGGACAAAGGCTGCAGCAGGGACTCGCCCATGGGCGTGAGCTGGTAGTCCACGCGGGGCGGCACCTGTGCGTAGACGGTCCTTGTGATGAGGCCGTCGCGCTCCAAGGTGCGCAGGGTCTGGGTAAGGACCTTGGGGGTCACCACATTGACCATCTTGCGCAGCTCGGAGAAACGGACAGGTCCATCGCCAAGCACTTGAATCACCAGCGAGGCCCACTTGTCGCCGATGCGCTGGAAGATGACGCGCGACGGGCAGTTGGGATCCAGGATGTTCGCCGGGAGGTCTTTAGTATCCATGAGGTAACTGAGTTCCTTAGAAGCTATCGGTATCAAATAGATACCTTTGTTTCATTGCAAGGATAGCAACCCCAAGGAGAGCAATGAAAATCGCAGTCTACGGCGCAACGGGCATGGTCGGCAGCCAGATCGTCAACGAATCCATCAACCGGGGCCACGAGGTCACCGCTATCTCCCGCAAGGGCGCCGACGTTCCCGGTGCTGCAGCCCAGGCTGCGGACCAGGCCGACGCACAGACGTTTGCGTCCATCGCCAAAGACCACGACGTCGTCGTGCTGGCTACGGGACCCAGCCGCACCGGCGGCGACCACGGAGAATGGCTTGACGCCATGGCTACCGCTTTCAGCAACGCCGAAGGTACCCGCCTGATGATCGTGGGCGGCGCCGGAACCCTGGAAATCGACGGCGTCCGCCTCCTCGACTCCCCGGACTTCCCCGAGGCCTACAAAGCCGAGGCCACCACTGCAGCCAAGGCGCTCGAAGCCGTGAAGCAGACCCCGGAATCCCTCGACTGGACCGTTCTGGCGCCTGCACCCGTCATCCAGCCGGGCGAACGTACCGGCGAATACAACGTTGCCAAGGACTCACCCGCCGGCAGCACCATCTCCACCCAGGACTACGCAGTGGCCATGCTGGACGAGATCGAAAGCCCGGCCCACCGCCGCGCCCGCTTCACGGCCGCAAACTAGCACCGGCCAACGCTGGCTGAAGCCAAGCGTTCGCTATAGCCCCACGCCCAGCCCGGGTACCTCTGTCTTGAATATGTCCTTGAGGGCATGTTTAGCGGCGTGGTACCCGGGCATTCCTGTGACTCCGGGCCCGGGCGGCGTTGACGACGAACACAGGTATACGCCGGGCATAGGAGTCCGCCACGGGACGTTGGACACCACGGGCCGCTGTACCAAACCGCGCAAGTCGAGCATTCCCGCGCTGAAGTCTCCGCCCACGTAGTTTTCGTTGTACGCGGACAGTTCCGCCGCCGTCGTGGTTTTCGACGCCACCACAACGTCGCGGAAGCCCGGCGCATACCGTTCAACCCGGGCAGTAACGGCCTCAGCCATGTCCACGGTGGAGTTCTTGGGGACGTGACAGTAGGTCCACAGGATGTGGCGCCCATGAGGGGCGCGGGAATCGTCCAGCAGAGACGGCTGGGAGACCAGAACATAAGGGTCGGAGGGATGTCTCCCCATGTCCACGAGGTTCTCCGACTCGGCCATGGCCTTCCGCGAGCCGCCCACATGCACTGTCCCGGCCTGGGCCAAGCCAGCGTCCCGCCAGGGCACCGGACCCGAAAGGATGAAATCGACCTTGCAGGCCGCATTCCCGAAGCGGAATGATTCCAACGCGTGCCGGTATTTGTCAGGGACTTCGGCGCCGCCAAGACGCGCCAAGGTGGGCGGAGCCACATCGAGCAGAATGGCCTTGGCAGGCCGGACCTGGTCCAGCGAGTCGACCCGCTCACCCACCTGAATGGTTCCTCCGTGCGCTGTCAGGTCATCCGCCATTGCCCTCGCGATGGACATTGAACCCCCAACAGGTACTGGCCAACCGCCCGCATGGGCAAGGACGCTGAGCAACAGCCCGGCGCCGGTGGAACTGAGCGATGGTTGTGAGCCAAGCGCATGCGACATGACGCCGGTCAGGAGCGCTGGAGCTGCGTCCTCGCGGAAACGGCGACCCCAGAAGGGTGTGCCTTGGTCGAGCGTGGCCAGCCCGAACAGGACGGCAGCCAATGGGTCTTTCGGCAGGCGCAGCAGTTGGTTCGACGTGAACTCCACAACCCCGTCCACTCGGGCCAGCAGCGGTCCTAAAAGCCGGCCGTAAGCGGGACCGTCCACGCCCAGCTCCTCGACGGTCCGCTCCAGGGATTGGTAGGCCAACGCAGCTCCGCCGCTGTCCAAAGGGGTACCGTGCTGGACCTCGGGGACGCGAAGCTCGATTCGGCGGGAAAGTTCGAACGCACGGAAGAACGGTGAAGCCAGGGCCATCGGATGCACCGCCGAGCATACGTCGTACAGGTGGCCGGGTCCCAGCAGTTCCTTGGTCCTCGACCCTCCGCCAATATCCGCAGCGGCCTCGTACACTTTTACGTCCAGCCCTGCACGGGCCATGACCACTGCCGCGGCGAGCCCGTTCGGGCCGGCCCCGACGACGGCGACATCAACCATCGCTCTTGACCTCCGATCGCTGGGCTTCTGAAGTTCCGGCGGCTGCGGTGGCAGGCTTGGAGGCCCAAGGGAACACGGAGCGCGAAGGACGGAAGAGGTCTATACGCAGCCAGTCCCGGGCGCCGTCAAAGGGCCCGCCATGGGGGTCGTCCTGGCCCGCCATCCGCAGGGGATCCTGGGCAGGGTCCCAGATATCCATGGCTACGCGGGCCATCAAATATGCCGTGGCCACCATGTGAAGTCCCACGGCCAGGACGTAGTAGGACATGTCGATGTTGTGCTGGACGGATCCGCCGCTGGTGGCTTGGCCGAGGTACATCCAAATGGCGGCCCAATGGAGCCCTTCGGCGGCTTGCCAGATGAGGAAGTCGCGCCAGCGAGGCCGCGCCAAGGCAAGGAGCGGGATCAGCCAGATGACGAATTGGGGAGAGTAGACCTTGTTGGTCAGGATGAAGGCGGCCACGATGAGGAACGCCAGCTGGGCGATGCGTGGCCGGCGCGGGGCACTGACAGCGAGGACTCCAATGAGCGCGCAGGCAGCAATGAACAGATAAAGCGCCAGCGTGTTGATGGTTGCCGCGTTCAGTTGTGTCCAGTGGAGCCGGTCCGCCACCAGGTTGTAGGCGAACCAGGGCGAGCTGTAACCGGCGGGTCGTGATTGCGTAAATTCGAAGAAGTAGCGCCACCCGGATGGATTCAACGCCGCGAGGGGCAGGTTCACAGCCAACCAGGAAGCCAAGGCCGCTCCGGCCGTGACGAAGAAGACCCGCAGCTTCCCACTCCGCAGGGCAAGCACCAGGACCGCGCCGAGTATCAGGATGGGGTACAGCTTGGTGGCGGTACCAAGGCCGATACATACACCGGCAAGGATCAACTTGTTGCGCGAGAAGAAGTACATGCCCAGCGCGAGCAACCCTACGGCCCACATGTCCCAGTTGATGAAGCCGGCCAGGATGATCCCGGGGGCAAGTGCCACCATGGCGGCATCCCACGGCCGACGCTTGTTGATCCGTGCTGTCAGCAGGACCGTGACAATCCAGACAGCCACAATCAGGGTGGCGTTGACGTCGAAGTAGCCCAGAATGCGCTCCTTCCCCACGCCAGTGCCGGGAACCAGCAGGGCGGTTACGCCGGCGATGATCCCCATGAGGACCGGGTACTCAAACACGCTGCCCGGAGTGAAGAACGGAAACACGCCGTCGCCCAGGCCACGGTTCTTGAACAGCTCGGGGAAGTCGGAATAGCAGGTGGCGTAGAACTGGCCGGGGGTTTCCCACCCATTGATACGGCAGTAGTCCTTCGCCAGCACGGCCAAAAGCGCAGCGATGACGGTAAGGACGATGAGCACCCGCTCAACCGTGAACGGGTGCGGGGAAACTTCACCGGGAGACGAATGCTTCCCCAATGGACCACCCACCAGTTCCGTGAAGTTGCGAAGCAGTGAGTCATTGCGGCTGGGAACAACAAAGCGGGCACGTTTCAGTTGCCGGTGCGGCGTTGTCTCCTGCATGAACCGAGCTTACAGTCAGGCGCATGCACCACCCCAGTTAAAAGGGGGAGCCCACGCGTAGCCGCGTGGGCTCCATGAGGTTCAGCATGAATGTGTGGCATCTGAACTCCTTCGTGGCCAGCTCAGGGAATCAACGGATGAGTCCCATCTGGTGCAGGACAACGTAGACATCTTCACGGCGCTGGTCGAGCAGCTGTCCGTTGAATAGTGTGCGGTCCTTGGGAGCATCGCTGCTCTTGTAGAAACGCATCTGTTCGGGGCGTTTTCGCATGGTTCACCTCCTTTCACAGGTTTCCAGCGGTATTTTGGGCACAACAATTAGAGGCCTTTGAGTTCGAGAAAAAACCCGTAGCCAAAAGAAGACACAAATAACCGAGTGTAAATAAATGAATTAAGCGGACCGAATCAGGAAAGTCCTGAATCGCCTGCATATTGCGCGTGCTTCCGGCAGTTCACCCAACAAGAAGCTGGTTCCGAACTATGGGGAAACTGCGCATCCGCGGCATGCTGCGTGGGTCCGCGCCTGCAACTGACTACTCAGCCAACCACAAGAGGGTTGGCCGCCAAGAACACCGCCGGCGATAGGCCGGCCCGGTGAATCAGGAGTGGGTCAGAGAGTTAAAATGGCGTCGATCATCAGCAGAGGCCGGGGTAGCAGTGACGGTCAACTTCCGTCCGCTAGTCAAAGTAATCATTTTTCCCAACCTCCTTCCGGCCTTTACAGCCTGCTGTGGCATTGTCCCGAGTGACTAACCGGTGAATGCGCGCCTTGTTCCCGGCGGGTCGCTCTGGGAACAAGATATAAGCTACCCCATCAAGAGGCGATTTGACCAGCACATTCGGCTAATTATCAAAAAATTTTTTGCAAATTAATGATTTACAGGCCCCAACGGACAATTGCGGGAGTGCGTTTGTCCCACCCGAGGGTGCAAACCTTCGCTGTCCCCAGGATGAAGTGCCGGCCCTCGCGCGCGTCCATTTCCAACCAGCGTGCCGTGAGAATGCGGGAGAAATGTCCATGTGCCACTACCAGCACATTGTCCATGCCTGATTCCAGGACCCGGCCGATGATCTTGTCCGCGCGTGCGGCTACTTCATCAAGTGTTTCCCCGTTGGGCACGCCGTCGGTCCAGATCAGGTACTCCGGGTTGTCCTTGCGGATGAGATCGGAGCTGATGCCCTCGTAGTCGCCGTAGTTCCATTCGACGGCCAACGGCTCATGGACGGCGTCCGGGTAGCCAGCCAGTTCCGCGGTCCTGCGGGCACGCCTCAGCGGGGAGGTCAGAACCAGGTCGAAGTCAATGCCTTCCAGGACCTTGCGGGCCTCCACGGCCTGCTGCTCGCCTTCAACGGTGAGTGGAAGGTCCGTCAGGCCCGTGTATTGACCGCTCTTGGACCATTCCGTTTCCCCATGGCGCAGGATCCAGAGTTGGGGGCGCGGGGAAGTCACAGCGTTCATGAGGGCTCCTCAGTTTCGGTCAAAGGCTCGACGACGGCGGACTCGGGTTGCGCTTCCCACCACGCCATCAGCTTCTGCTCGGCTTCCTCCGACGACAGAGGACCATGTTCCATCCGCTCTTCAAGGAGGAATTTGTAGGCACGTCCGACGACAGGTCCGGGCTTCAATCCCAGCAGGGCCATGATCTGCGCTCCGTCGAGGTCGGGCCGGACAGCTGCCAGCGATTCCTGTTCCAGCAGCGCCGCAATGCGGTGCTCAAGGTCATCGTAGGCGAAGGAAAGGCGGTCGGCCTTGCGCTGGTTGCGCGTTGTGACGTCCGAGCGTGTGAGCCGGTGCAGACGTTCCAGCAGGGGACCCGCGTCAGTCACGTAGCGGCGCACCGCGGAATCAGTCCAGCCGGCATCACCGTAGCCATAGAAGCGCATGTGCAGTTCAACCAGGCGGGACACGGCCTTGATGGACTCGTTGTCGAACCGCAATGCCTTCATCCGCTTGGCCGTGAGCTTCGCGCCCACGACGTCGTGGTGACGGAAGCTGACCGCACCGCCCGGTTCGAAACGACGCGTAGCCGGCTTGCCGACGTCGTGCATCAACGCGGCGAACCGCAGCACAAAGTCCGGGCCGGGAACCGGACCATCGGGGCCCGTTTCCAGCGCTGCGGCCTGCTCGAGGACCTGCAGGGAGTGCTGGTACACGTCCTTGTGCCGGTGGTGTTCATCGGATTCGAGCCGTAGGGCGGACACCTCCGGCAGCACGAACTCTGCGAGTCCCGTGTCCACCAGCAGGTCGATGCCAACGCGAGGGTGTGCTCCGTTAATGAGCTTGACCAGTTCATCGCGGACGCGCTCGGCGGAGATGATCTTGATGCGGTCAGCCATCTGGGACATGGCGAGCCGCACGTCGTCGTGGACCGACACGCCCAACTGCGACGCGAAGCGCGCTGCCCGCATCATCCGCAGCGGATCGTCCGAGAAGGAAGCCTCCGGGGCCCCGGGAGTCGCGAGTTCGGACGCGTGGAGATCCCGCACGCCGCCGAAGGGGTCCACGAGTTCCAAGCTGGGCAGGCGCAGTGCCATGGCGTTGATGGTGAAGTCCCGCCGCAGCAGGTCGTCCGTCAGGGAGTTGCCGAAGGCCACCACGGGTTTGCGGGAGTCGGGGTCGTAGGCTTCCGCCCGGTACGTGGTGATTTCGATCTGGAAGCCGTCTTTGCGCATCCCGATGGTGCCGAACGCGCGGCCGATTTCCCAGAAATTGTCCGCCCACTTCTTGATGACGGAGATGGTCTGGTCGGGCGTTGCATCGGTGGTGAAATCGAGGTCCGGGGAGGTCCGGCCCAGAAAAAGGTCGCGCACGGGTCCACCTACCAGGGACAGCTCGAATCCGGCGTCGACAAAGCGTTGCCCGAGGTCGAGCACCACCGGATCGATGGTGAAGTTAACAGAAGAGCTGTCCAATACGTGCGCCATAGTTCCTTAAGCTTGGCAGATTTTTGCGCCGCATTGGGCCACTGTTCCATGCGAAATCAGGCAAGCGTGCGCCGGGCATCTCCTGCAGTCCACCTTGTGGCCATGTCCCGGTCATCACTCCGGGGCAAGAGTCGTTAGAGTGGACCACATGGCCAACCCAGTACCGAGCGCTCCAGGCAGGAGGACAAACGCACCGTTGCCGTCGGCAATCGGTGCGCACGTCGCGCCTGCCCCGCAGCACCCGGCGCAGGCCTCGCTTCCCACAGTGGAGGAAGTGTCCGCGGGCGGCGTTGTGGTTGACACGTCCGACGGCGAACTCCGGGTCGCGATTATTGCCCGCCTTAACAGGGGTGGCCGGCTTGAGTGGTGCCTGCCGAAGGGCCATCCGGAGGGCCGGGAGAACAATGAGGAAGCAGCCGTACGTGAGATCGCCGAGGAAACCGGCATCGAAGGCCGCATCCTTGCACCCCTTGGCAGCATCGATTACTGGTTCACCGTCAGTGGCCACCGGGTCCACAAAACAGTGCATCACTTCCTGCTCAGGGCAACCGGCGGCGAGCTGACCATCGAGAATGACCCGGACCAGGAAGCCGTGGATGCCGCGTGGGTTCCCATTCAGGAATTGGCCCGAAAATTGTCCTTCCCGAATGAGCGCCGAATCGCCGACCTGGCACGGGAAGTGCTGCCCGAACATCTCTGACCCGCGTACATGGGACGATAAAGGCGATGTCTGAAGCCAAAACAACCCAGTCCGTTCAATCCGGTGAAGCCCGTTCCAGCGCCATCATGGCTGCCGGCACGCTGGTTTCCCGGTTCCTTGGCTTCGCCAAAACCTGGATGCTCGGTGCCGCCCTCGGCCTGGGCTCCACGGTCAATGACACGTTCATTAACGCGAACAACCTGCCGAACCTGATCTTCCTGTTGGTGGCCGGCGGCGTGTTCAACGCGGTCCTGGTTCCGCAGATCATTAAGGCCAGCAAGGCTCCCGACCGTGGCGCGGACTACCTCAGCAGGCTGTTGACCTTGGCTGTTCTGGTTCTTCTTGCACTCACGGCGATTGTGACCCTCGCAGCTCCGCTCGTCATCGATCTGACCACGCAGGGCTACTCCGAACAACAAAAGGCACTGGCGGTCACCTTCGCCCTGTGGTGCCTCCCGCAGATCTTCTTCTACGGGCTCTATGCCCTGCTCACCCAGGTCCTGAATGCGCACGGCGCATTCGGCCCTGCCATGTGGGCGCCCATCCTCAACAACCTCGTGGCCATCGCCGGCCTGGGCTTGTTCATCTGGATTCTCGGGGCCAACATCACCAACCCCCATACCTTGGACAACTGGGGGCCCACCCAAACTTTCCTGCTCGCGGGGTTCTCCACCTTCGGCGTGGTGGCACAAACGGCGATTCTGCTGATCCCGGTGTTCCGGCTGCGCCTGGGCCTGCGTCCGCGCTTCGGATGGCGCGGAGTCGGTTTGGGCCAGGCCGCCAAGCTGAGCGTTTGGACGCTGGCGACTGCCGCCGTCGGGCAGTTGGCGTTCCTGTACATCATGAGGATTGCGACGATCCCCGGTGCCGAGCGCCTCCGCCTGGACAATGCCGGGGACGCAGCCGCCGCGGCTGTCCTGCCCGGCAATGCCGTGCTGGAGGTCGCAAGCCAGCTGTACCTGCTGCCGCACTCGATCATCGCCCTGTCCCTGGCCACCGTCCTCTTTAACCGCATGACGCGCGCTTCGCAGGACGGTAACAAAGCGGAGCTGCGCGACGCCCTGTCTCACGGCCTTCGGACCATGGCAGTCGCCACCGTTTTCGGGGCCTTGGCGCTGTTCGCCCTTGCTGGACCGCTCGGAATGTTCTTCTCCGGTGGCGAGCCGCAGGACGGGGTCATGCTGGCCCAAACGCTCACCATTCTGGCGCTCAGCACCCCCTTCCTGAGCGCGAACTTCATGATGTCCCGCGTGTTCTACGCCAACGAGGACGCCCGTACGCCGTTGTACGTGCAGTTGTGGCTGGCAGTGATCTACGTCGTGGGCGCGTTCTTCATCCAGTTCCTTCCCGTTGGCCAGATCATCTACGCCATCGCCATCCTCTACACCCTGGGCAACATCCTTTCCGTGGTAATCAGCGTGGTGTTCCTGCGGCGTCTCTTGGGTCACCTCGACGGCCCACGCATCGCCAATTCGTACATCCGCATGGGTTACGCAGGCCTGGGATCCGCCGTGGCCGGCGCCATCGCGTTGTGGCTGCTCGGCAGCTACCGTGCCGACGGTTTCGCATGGAGCAGCCGCCCGGCCGCCCTGGTGACGGTGATCGTCGTTGGCCCTGTCATGCTGCTCGCGTACCTTGTCCTGCTTCGCGTTTTCCACGTCACGGAACTCCGCGACCTTCTGCGCCCGCTGATGAGCCGTTTGGGCCGTGGAGGCCCCGCGCCGGTGCCCGGCGAGGTGGAACCCACGACGGCGGCACGCGCCACGGTCTCGGACGATACCGGTTTGATTCCGCGCATCTCGGGTGAGTTCGACGCCGCCTCCTACCGCGCGGGACCTGCGGTAGCACCACAGCGTTCCCCTGCGCCGGCAAGCAACGAACCGGATGCGCCCAAGAGCTACCTGTCGGAGGAAGACGAACCCAGTACTGCCCAGGGCGGCAGGTTCCGTCCGTCGGTCCCGCTTCCGGGCAGACGGACCTATCAGGGCGAAGCCGGACGGAATCCATACTTCCCCGTTCCGCGGAACCGACGGAAGTGAGCCGGTGCCGCCAACGTGGGCGGCGGGCCTCAATCCGCTAGGCTAGAAACGAATATAGGTAGTTGCAGAAGCGGTTGAACCGGCCAGCCCGGCCAGCCGTGTGCAGGACCCGCAGCTCCCGGACAGCCTAGGAGGAACACGTGTCCCACCCGATCGACGTCGGATCAGTACTTGGCGGCCGCTATAAGGTCACGGCCAATGTGTTGACCTCGCATGACCAAGATCAGGTGCTCGACGGCGTGGACCAGGTCCTCAACCGTCCCGTGAGCATCCTCGTTGCGGGTCCCGGAAACGCCGAGCAGGTTGCCCAGAGCGCCCGCGAAGTGGCCACAGGGGAGCGCCCAGGCCACGTGCAGATCCTGGATCTTGGTATCAGCGACAACACCACGTACCTGATCACCAACCACAGCACCGCCCCTGATCTGCTGGACCTGGTGGTGGCCACCAACCCGCCTTACATTGAGCCGTTCTTCACGGAGACACTCGGCAGCGAGATCTTTGGGCAGGCACGCACCTATGAGCCTGAAACCTACGACGGCCTTTACGAGGATGACGAGCACGAGGCCGAATACATCCAGTACGACGAAGACGGCTACGCCATCACTCCTGAGCCGGAGGATGAGCCAGAGACCGCGGCACCCACCCGCAGCGCGCCGCACGTACCGCCCATGCCGGCATCCAATCCTTCGTCCGCCAAGAGCGGCATCGCGGGCAAGCTGGCTGCTGCCGCGGCCGGGGCAGGCGCAGCTGGCGTTGCGGCTGCTTCCGCGCTGAGGAACGCCGGTTCAAAGAACAACGACGCCGGTGCTGCCGCAACACCCGCTTCGGCTGCTGAGCCCCCCACGCAGGCTGTATCTTCACAGGCTGTTCCGTCCACCGAGCCTCGCACGGAAGCTGTGTCCTCGCAGGCCGCTCCTTCGCAGGATGCGCCCGCGCGTGAGCAGGCTTCCGAGCCCAAGGTTTCCCTTTGGTCCGAAGAGGACTACGGGTACACGGAGCGTGGTGCCGCAGCTGCCGGCGCCTCTGCAGCCGGCGCCGCGGCCTCGAACCGTGGAAGAACATCCGGTGACGAACGCGCCGCAAGCAGCTTCCCGGCGTCGTCCGCTGTCTCCGCGGACTACTCCGACGAAGACGACGTATACGAGGAAGAAGCCCCCGAAAAGGAACCACGCTCGCTGCGTTGGCTCGTGGGAGGCCTTTTGGCAGCGGTCCTGATTGTGGGGCTCGTCCTCGCCGTCACCAATCTCGGGAGTCTCCTGCCCAGCAACAAGCCTGCTGCCACCCAGACCACGCCGGTGCAGCCCTCGGAAAGTGTCAGCGAGCAGCCCCAGCCCACGGAGACAGCTCCGCCGGCGGTTCCGCCTGCCATCCAGGAAATCACCCGTCTGGGCAACTTCCCGTTCGCGGCCACGTTCGATAAGGACCTTGGCAAAGCCTTCGACGGCAACGCTGCGAGCTACTGGTCAGACATGGAGTTTGCAACGGCCAACTGGGGTGGACTGTCCGAGGAAGTTCCGCTGGTCATAAAGCTGAAGGAACCGGCTGACGTAAAGTCGGTTGTCCTTAACCAGCTCGGGGGATCCGGTGGAAACATCAGTGTGTTCACCAATGATCGTCCCGCCATGGACGGTGCCAAGCTCGTGGGCACCAATAGCTTCACGTCACCCGAGCTGACTATCCCGCTGGCTACCCCCACCAAGGCCCAGTACGTCATTGTCGTCATCAAGGCGCTGCCCAAGCTGGCCGCACCGAAAACGCAGTACGGGTTCGGACTCCGCCTGGCTGAGGTCGCCGTCCAGTAGCCTTATCAAAGATGTGACAGCAAGGGCCGTTCTGATTCGTCAGGACGGCCCTTGCTGCTACCCGCTCCAGCGTCACCGCTTAGATATGACGGGGGCCCAGACGGTAACCTGAATGCTGGTGGCTTTTAGGGTCCCCAACTCCAACGGAATATTTGGAACGCATCAGGGGTTGAGTCAGGTGGCTGCCCCGAAAGCCGCAGCATCGACTAAGGAAGAGGTTCACGCCACGTGAGCATTGCAGAAAACAGCGCATCGCAGGTGCGTGACGTCATCATCGTAGGTTCAGGCCCTGCCGGCTACACAGCCGCTGTATACACCGCCCGCGCCAACATGAAGCCTCTGCTCATTGCTGGCTCCGTTACTGCCGGCGGCGAACTGATGAACACCACCGAAGTTGAGAACTACCCCGGGTTCCCGGAGGGCATCATGGGACCGGACCTCATGGAGAACTTCGAGAAGCAGGCCGCACGCTTCGGCACCGAAATCCTCTTCGAAGACGTCACCGAGCTCGACCTCGACGGCGACATCAAGACCGTGACCATCGGGACGGGGGAGACCTTCCAGGCGAAGGCCATCATCCTGTCCACCGGCTCTGCCTACCGTGAGCTCGGTCTGACCAACGAGAAGAGGCTCTCAGGCCACGGCGTTAGCTGGTGTGCAACCTGTGACGGTTTCTTCTTCAAGGACCAGGACATCGCCGTAATCGGTGGTGGCGACTCTGCAATGGAGGAAGCTCTCTTCCTCACCAAGTTCGCCAAGTCCGTCACGGTGGTACACCGCCGCGACACCCTCAAGGCCTCCAAGATCATGGGTGACCGCGCCCAGGCGCACGAGAAGATCAACTTCGTCTGGAACACGGCTGTTGAAGATGTTCTCGGCGGGGACAAGGTCACCGGTCTGAAGCTGAAGAACCTTGTCGATGGAACCGAGTCCGAGCTCGCCGTCACCGGCGTCTTCGTCGCCATCGGCAACGACCCGCGCACGGACCTGGTGAAGGGCAAAGTCGAGCTGACCCCCGAAGGCACCATCGCCGTCGAGGGTCGCAGCTCCCGAACCAACATCAAGGGTGTGTTCGCTGCGGGCGACGTCATCGACCCCACCTACCGCCAGGCCATCACGGCTTCCGGTTCCGGTTGTGTCGCGGCCCTCGACGTCGAGCACTACCTCGCAGACTTGCACTCCTAAGCTGCATCCAAGCAACCATACGAAGGGAAAAGTTATGAGCAACGCAAAAGACGTAACTGACGCAAGTTTCAGCACGGATGTCTTGGCTTCCGACAAGCCGGTCATCGTGGACTTCTGGGCAGAGTGGTGCGGTCCCTGCCGCAAGCTCGGACCCATCCTCGACGAGATCTCGGTTGAGTACAGTGAGAAGGTTGACGTCGTGAAGCTGAACGTCGACGACAACCCGGCCATCGCCGCCGAGTACGGCATCACCTCAATCCCTGCCGTGTACCTGTTCAGCGGGGGAGAAGTGAAGAGCACCGTGATCGGCGCCAAGCCGAAGCAGTTCTTCGAAAAGGAATTCGCGGACGTCCTGTCCTAAAGTTTTTCTTGGCTTTAGCGAAGATGCCGGTCGTTCTGTCCCCACGGGGGCGGGCGGCCGGCTTTTTCTTTGTTTCGTGCGAAATGAACTTTCAAGAGTAGCGTTTTTAGTCTGGGCTGCGCTGGAGACGATGTAACTGTTGGAACTGCTTCTCCTCGGCTTTCCTTGGCTGGGGTAGGCGGAAATTGGCCTTCCAGCGGGAGACAGCGATGGTTTCAAGGAAGGGGACCTCCTTATCCCATGTAGCCGAGATCTACATGCCTGCGATTGCGCCAAGTGGAATGCAGCAGCGCCGGTGCCATGCCAGGTGGAGGGCCCTCTGCTTGGGGCAGGGTTCTCTGCCGTAGAGCTTTTCGCAGCCGAACCGGATGGGCTGACCGTATCTTGGCCTGCAGGGGAGTCTGATCGCTGCGACGGACTTCCTCTCTCTCCACCCCGGAGTCTCTTATGGTTCACCGCTGCCAGCAGCGTGCTCGTTCCGCCTGATCACGCGAGTCCTTGTGGAATCAAATGGGACTCCGCGCATAGCAGGCGCACGAAGTATCTAACTGTCATTCGAAGTATGCAGGTACTGCAATAGCGTTGATTGGTGATGCCCAAGCTATCCTCTGCGGGTCCAAGGCGTGCTCGTTTCACGTGAAACATATGCGCGCAGGGGCCGCAAATAACGCTCCACCTTGGATTTCTCGCGGTGTTTCACGTGAAACAGACCCTCGAGACGCCTACCTTAACCACCGGGTCTCATTAGCTTCACGTGGCCGCGTGGTCCGTTCCCCGCAATCGCTAAGAAGCCCTCCAGGGGTACACAAATGGGGTCACCGGCAGCTGGGAGACCTGACAGCTGCACTCTCAGCTTCCCCCGGGGGACGGAGCCTCGGTAGCTCCGGACGGGCCCAGGAGGACCTGTAACAGGCTACGTTGCCTCCTACGGCCACTTGGTACCACCTAGGACGCCAGGCACCTCCAGTAGGCCGCACCTGCAAGTCGGGACGCACTGTAGATCACGGCACATGCAATCGGACGGCGGTTGCACTGGTGAACTTCCATTAATCCCGGTGATTTCAACCGAACATTGCCGAAGGGGCAGTTCATATGCAATTATCAGCCGTCTCATTCGTAGCTATCAGCCGTCATGCCTAAGCCTTCGCTGACGCCGCGGACGGTACACGTGACACAAAGTCCACCAAGGCGCCAGCTTCCAGGACGTGCGAACAATCCGAACAAGGGTAGGCCAGGCCATCTATTCACTGGCATGCCGTTACGAGGGCTGCAATGTGCAGGCCCATCAATACCAGCTCCAGGGGACGACAAACCTGAATGCGGTGGCCCACAGAAGAGCGGGGGCCCACGCGTAGCATTGGGCTCCATGAGGTTCGGCGTGAACGGAGATCACATAGAAGAATACGGGCCAGCACCTTCGGCGATCCACCCCAATCCCTCGGGAGCGGCCTACGTTCGTCGACCACCGCGGCAGGGGACTGTTAGCGGGGTCTCTGCTTCTACTTATGCAGGCTGGCTTAGATCGACGCAGCTGAAGGAAGACGTGATTGCACATCGCCGGCTGGCGCAACTGATCAGCACCCCGGACGCCGGGTGAGACGCTGTTTCACGTGAAACGGTGCGTCGCTTCCCCAAGAACAGAGGTCCGCTGGCGGATATCCCTGAGACGAACACGGGACACACTGTTCCGAAACCCGCCTCCTGCACCCTAACCGGCTAGAGATCAGTAGATTAAGCCTAGATCGCTCATTCCTGCGCCTTCTGCAGAACTCCTTGTTGGGACAGAAAAACCGGAGAAGACTGAAGTCACCTCCGCCGAGAAGGAGTGTATGACGCGATTTGGCGCAGATCTGCCGCGGGCGAAAGTGCCATGACGCATGGGACGAGCGTTGCCATGGCATGCCTGTCATAGACACTGGGGGACTGCCCCCACGGCCGCCAGGATGCTCCATTGCCGTGAATCAAGCTAGGGCGAGCAACCGACAGAGGCACTTCGCCTCGTTTACACTCGCGACGTACAGCTGGCACGCACAGAAGGTCCTGTTGACGGCAAAACTTGTGCACTGTGCCATAGCACTGGCTGCCAACCTAGTGAGGCGCTGGGCCCCACTGGCCAGCGAGTCTCTCACCGGCTTCATCACCTACTGCCGCGCACGCTAGTAGCCTCACCAGCAGCTGGCCATCCCTCAGTCTTGCGGCTATCCGGGAACAGAAGCACCAGGGCCGTCAGCCGCGCACCATCTATCATCACAGCCCCTTCGCGACCCTCCCTTCGAACGTCCGAACAAACCAGGCATGAAGATGACGCGAGGTCGCCCTTGCCCGCCAGGCACCACACGATCGCTGCGACCGCATCCCGTCAGTTCCGCCTTCTACCAAGGCACCGCTCACGAACAGGCCATCCAGTCCTGCGTCGGGGCCGGGGTCCCTACAGGGATCTCCGGATTCGGTTCAGCTGATTCGTGATGCGCTGCCGCATGTGTTTCACGTGAAACAGGACGCGGGGAGTCCGCCCCGAGGCACTACGGAATCGGCCCGTGCAGCGCCAGCCCAACTGTTCGGAGCAGACCTGCCCACAAATCGTCTGTGCCGGCATAGAAGTCGACCATGTCCGCCTCCTGGTGCGCAAGTGATTCGTTTGCTTCGCGAGGATGGGCAAGTCGTACACAGCTCAGTCGTTCGTCGAGCATGGGCAAGTCAAACGGGGCTCGGCCGTTCAGCGTGTACGAGCGTGTTGTACACAGCTCGGTCGACTCGCGAGCCGAACAAGTCGTGCACAGCTCGGTCCGTCAGCAACCACGGCGCTGGACGCATCTCTGGGCACAGGTAGTGGCATCGCTGTTCACAGACGAGTAAGCATTCGCGGCCACACCCACGCAGGGGCGCCGGTCATCGCGGTCACCTAGGCGCGCGGAAGAGAAGGATGGCTCATAGTGCAAAGAGGACCCATCTGAATCGCTCATGTCGGACATAGAAGCCTGGATCTGACACCAGCGCTTTCGGTCATACATCCGATGAATATGCCGCCTCAAAGTGGAGCACTCAAGACCTGCACCAACCCACCTAGCCCGGAGGTGTACTTCATGTGCGGCCGTGCGGTACTTACGAACACAGTTCATTCTCACCTTCACGACCTTCCCCGTGGAGCCGCCAATTTGTTCATCGACCGGCGAAGGGGATGTTGCAGTTCAGGGCTCTTACGACTCCACCACCCGGCAGGCTCATGGAACGAGTTAGTCACAGGCGCAGTGTTTGTTATCCCCAAAGTTATCCACAGGGTTATGCACCGCCCATGAGATTGCCCACACGTGGCGCAAAGGCGTTCATCCAAGTGACTCGATGACTGCTGCTTGGCCGCGCTGGTGATAGGCGCATCCGCGTAAGCAATACGGCATTAGGGCGGTCAGCGTTGACTGCGAAATCAATGTAAAACCCTTGCTCAGACTGAAAAGCGGGCGGATAAGGAGTTAGTTTGGGTCGGTTGCTGCCAAGTTGTCTTGGCGACCAACGGTTACAAGGGCAGTGGCCTGCCCCTTCCCACAGTGGGAGCTCCGGGATGGGCAGCCAGCTTCGCCGAAGCCTGCACTTATCCCCATAGTTATCCACAGCGTTATCCACCACGATACTCACAGCCACGGCCGGACGAGCAAGCCCATCCTGCGACGCTTGGATAGGGCTGTTTCACGTGAAACAGCCTGGGCATCTTTACGCGCGTCGCTGGTCACCCCTGATGCAGACGATGACTGATACCGCACCCTGATGCTCCGGTACTGGCTAATACAGGGTCATAGTTCCGCCCATGCTACGGAAGATCTGAGCAGTCAGCTTGCATCGGACTATGCGGCTGGAGGCGACATCGGACGTATGTGTCCGCCAATGCTCGCAGGTGGTGGGAATGTTTATGAGCCGCCCATCTGGAGAATGCCATTTCGGACCTGAGCGAGTCATCGCTGACGGTTCGGCTTCACACAGCCTCGACTCGCTCCAGGTTCCTACACACCCGCCGCACTGATGGATGGACGGGCCTGAAGCTTGGGGGAGAATGAGGTCAGAGCCAGGACGACCTCTGAAGGGCCCCAAGGGGCGGATCGCCCTCTCCGACACCTGCAGCAGAAACCAGCCCGGCCTATTAGAGTATCGCCGCCCGTCTATCGGTCGGCAGGCTCCCTGCCGTAACTGCCAGCGATCGTCACGCAGCTACTGCAGCCAGTCATTATCTCTGCGTGAGAAGGCCTCTTCTGACTATTGAGGGGTAAGCACCCGGAGTCGCCGAGAGGTGCTGCACGATGGCGGCAGCCCGCGAGGGGCGCCCCATCCCGGCGAAGATGGACCACGTTGCCGGCCACCATTCTCCGAGGGGGTGAGGAGTGCTTCATTCACATTAATCGCGAGGGAGAACGGCAGACCTAATTGGGATCAGCCGAATGGGGTTCGAGAAGTCCCTTCTCAGATTCAGCGCGTGTTCAGGGACGGCTCGGCCCATGTAGCCGCCCCCATGGAGCATCTAAGCGGGCGATGCTATAGGGTCTACGGGAGGCACTCAGTTCCGGCATCGGACATCAGTCCGCCTTCCCAGGTCGCTCGGTCGCAGCTCAGCAGACAGTTCGACTTGAACGCTGCCGAGTACCCAGTTCATCGAAGGGTTGTACTTGCCGTAGCCAACGCCTGGGCGCCAGCGTAGCCCTAGGAATGCTTGAAATCTCTCAGGTTGCCTGACCCCATTCGACAGGCTCGGGGCCCGTCAGGGAGCGGGGGACCGACAGCCCTGAGCATGACTCTGGTGTGATACCTCCGGTTCTGGCAGCATCCGGGAAATGCCGATTAGAGCCGTCGCAATTAGGAAGTGGGTTCTGAGTTTCTTTCGGATTGATTAACAGCCACGTTCTTCCGGTTTCACGTGAACCACGCTCCCACGCGAGTCGGCTAGCCGCAACGAACCGTCCTCCACTGCACAAGGATTTGCCGGAATCCGACCCGAATCCCTACTCGCATGCCACGATCCCTTCGGCACTCCAGGTGGACTGCAGTATCCGAACTCCAATGATCTACGGCCGTTTGGGCCTGCTAGGGCTGCCGCCCTAGCGTCACAGGGCGCGGCCGTGGCATGCCGGTAGTCTCTTGCGACGCGAGCTGAGTGTTTTAGTGTTTAGTGTTTCACGTGAAACGCACGCAAGACGCGGACACTTGGGAAGAAGAACCGCTGCTTGGGCAGGTTGGTCCCGATACTCTCACCATTGCCCGGGGTCGACCATATCGCCTGCTCGTCAGGCCTGTCTCGACCATCATCAGAGCTACTCATCTACGTCTTGTTGCCGCGTCGAGGAGTATGTCCGTGTTGGCATCGGTGTCTGCGTCTGCGCCTCTTCGGCAATCACATGCGCAGGGCACCCTTCCGTGAGGTCAAAACATAGAGATCGGGGGGCTGACCACCGACTGCCGGACCATTTGGATCCCGAACTATTGGTGCCCGTCCTCCATTCGTGTTTCACGTGAAACGTTCCTCGGTCCTGGGCAACGTCCACGAGCTCTCTACCTTGTAGCCCTAAGCCCATCAAAGGACCCCAAACTAGGGCTGTATCGGCAATGCCGCAAGAGAAATCGCGCTCATGGGCACGATTCAACAGCTCAGAAGAACCAGGAAATGGCCAAGACCCGAACAGCAGCACGATACCCGGCCTAACGTGCGGCGTGAGCTGGGACTGTTTGACGCGACTTTGCGACAGATAACCAGCGCGCATTTGATGCTGGTAGGCAAGAGAGGCACGTACGGTGCCGGCTGAACCTGCCGCGTTACATGGCATCCCCAATTACCCCCCGGATCGGCGATCAACGGGACCTTCTCCAACATTTGCCAACGTTTCACGTGAAACCGTCGGGCATGAATGCCCCAGATAAGGAAATTGCTCGCCGCGTGTGCATCCGGCAGCGAAAAGGGATCCGCTCCAAAGAACGGATCCCTTATACAAATGCTGGAACTCGGAGCAGGTCAGTCCTCAGCGCCAGGGCCGAGAACGTTCATGATGCGGTTCAGGTCCTCAACACTGGCGAACTCGATGCTCACTCGCCCCTTACGGGCACCCAGAGTAATCTTTACGTTCGTGTCCAGACGATCAGAAAGCGACGAAGCAAGATAATCCAGCCGCTCGTGGCGCGCGTTCGGCTTGGGAATGCTGTTCTTTGCAGGAGTGGTGGGGTCCTGGTACAGAGTCACAGCCTCTTCCGTAGCCCGTACGGACATGCCCTCAGCGACAATGCGCTGAGCCAAGCGCTCCATAGCAGCAGCATCAGGGAGCGCCAAGAGTGCCCGGGCATGGCCAGCAGAGAGGACTCCGGCTGCAACCCTGCGCTGCACCAACGGCGGAAGCTTCAGCAGGCGAAGTGTATTGGAGACCTGGGGACGCGAACGGCCAATGCGATCGGCCAGTTGCTCGTGGGTTGTTCCGAAGTCTTCAAGCAGCTGTTGGTAGGCTGCCGCCTCTTCCAGAGGGTTCAGCTGGCTGCGGTGCAGGTTCTCCAGCAACGCGTCACGAAGCAGGTCGTCGTCGGTGGTGTCACGGACGATAGCAGGGATGGTTTCCAGCCCAGCGGCCTGTACTGCCCGCCAACGACGCTCACCCATGACGAGCTCGTACGGTTCTCCACCCTTTTCGGTTGAAGTACGTACGACAATTGGCTGAAGAACGCCGATTTCCCGCACACTGTGTACAAGCTCCGCCATGTCGTCCTCATCGAAGACTGAGCGGGGCTGCTTGCGGTTCGGGTGAATGTCGCCAACCGGAATCTCGGCAAAGCGGGCGCCCGGTACCTCCACGAGCTCAACGTCATTGACTTGCGGAGTCGCCGGAGCTTCGGCCACGGCTGGCGGCGTCTGTACGTCAGCCACCGAAGCGGTCTTCGGCTGGTCTGCTTCCGGCGCCTTGGTGGAAGCGGAGCGCTGAGCGCTGGACTTGGTGGCCGGAGTCTTTGCAGATGGAGCCTTGGTAGATGTCCTCGCCGCAGGTGCCTTCTTGGATGCCGAGGAGGAAGAACCGGACGGGGAGGGACTTTCAACGGCTGACGCGTCCTCGCGGGCAGCATCGACTGTCGGTTCAGCGGCCTTTCGCGCTTCCGGGAAAAACAGATCCACAGGACGAGACGGGGCGGCGCCATTTCCCTGGGCCGCAGCCGAGCTAGGAATGAGAGCCCCAAGACCCCTGCCGAGGCCCCTCCGCTTTTCGCTCATTGATTCATCCCTCCGTGGAAGAGCCGAGCACGGACTGGCCCAGGCTGTTGCTGTGTTTCAAGAATTCTAGCGTTCAGCGATTTCGGCTGCGGCTTCCATGTAGGACAGCGCGCCGCTCGATGAAGGATCGTAAGTCATAACAGTCTGCTGGTAGCTCGGCGCTTCGGAGATACGAACCGAGCGAGGGACTACAGCACTCAAAACCTGCTGGGGGAAGTGTTGGCGGACCTCTGATGCGACCTGCGCGGCAAGGTTTGTCCTGCCGTCGTACATCGTTAGGAGAATCGTTGAAACAACCAGGTCTGCATTGAGGTGCTTCTGAATCATCTCAATGTTCTTAAGGAGCTGGCTCAAACCTTCAAGAGCGTAGTACTCGCACTGGATGGGGATGAGCACCTCACTGGCTGCACAGAACGCGTTCACCGTGAGCAGGCCAAGGCTGGGCGGGCAGTCGATGAAGATGAAGTCCAAGCGCCCTTCACCGTTCTTTTCCCGTTCCTTGGCGTACACATCGATAGCGCGGCGGAGCCTTTGCTCGCGCGCCACCAGCGAAACGAGTTCGATCTCTGCGCCGGCCAAATGAATGGTTGCAGGTGCGCAAATGAGGTTAGGAATGTCAGGGCAAGGTGCCACGACTTCCTTCAGCGGGAGGTCGTTGATGAGGACGTCGTAGATGCTGTCTACATCAGCGTGGTGCTCAATACCCAGCGCGGTGGATGCGTTGCCCTGGGGATCGATATCGATCACAAGCACGTTGAGCCCAGCGGAAGCCAAGGCGGCAGCAATATTCACCGTCGTGGTCGTCTTGCCAACACCACCCTTTTGGTTGGAGACGGTGAAGATCCGGGTCGCTTCAGGCTTGGGGAGCTCACGACCGATCAGGCGCTCACGACGGCGTGTTTCGTTGGCGAGCTGGCGTGCAATAGGACTGGAATCATCGATGGAATCCATGACGTTCTGCACTCCATCCGAAGCGGTTTCACGTGAAACTGAGGCGTTTGCAACCGGATCAGTGCGCACAATCGCGGACTGCAGAGACGAAGAGGGTGTAGCCATAGCCCGCGCGGACCCCAAAGACATAAACGGGGGGATTCGTTGCGTGGAGGTTTCACTACTGCCCACTGGTCACACTCTCACTCTCATTCGGCGCTTGCTGCCGTTCTCTAGCCTAACCGCTCAGTCGCCGACACGCTGGAAACCAAACGGGATCTACGCCGTCTTTCCGGCCTTGTTGACGATAATCCTCACCACAGTGGTGGGTTCCTCCAACAGCTCTTGTCCGCACACGACAACGGAAGTTTCCACTCCGCCGAGCTTCCGGATGACCTTGGCGGCCTTCTCGATCTCTTCACCGGCGCTGCGGCCCTTGATGGCCACCACTTCGCCCTTGCCGTTGAGCAGGGGAATCGTCAAACCGGCGAGGTTGGTCAGGGCTGACACGGCACGGGCAGTGACGACGTCCGCGTCAACCATTCCGACAGCCAACTCGGCACGGGTCCGCATGACCGTCACGTTGTCCAGACCGAGGTCGTCCACTACTTCCTGGAGCCAGATGACCCGGCGTTCCAGGGGTTCAATCAACGTCAGTTCAAGATCCGGACGCGCAATGGCGAGGCACAGGCCAGGAAGTCCGGCGCCGGAACCGACGTCGGCAACATGGCTGTTCCTGGCGATCGCGGACTCGATGACCGCACAGTTCAGGACGTGCCTGCTCCAGAGCCGCGGGATCTCCCGCGGGCCAATCAGGCCACGTTCCGTGCCTGAGGTCGCCAGGTGTTCAACGTAGCGCTTGGCCAGATCCAGGCGCTCACCAAAAATCTTCTCTGCCGCTGTCAGTTCAGCTGCGGTGATTTCGACCATGGGCTCTAGTCAGCCGAAACGACGATGTGGCGGCCGGCGCCTTCGCCTTCGGACTCGGAGACAAAACCGAGGTCAGCAACGGCGTCGTGAACGATCTTGCGCTCGTAAGCGCTCATCGGCTCCAAGGCCACGGTGCCGCCGTCGGCCTTGACCTTTGCCACGGCGTCTTCGGCGATCTGCTGCAGGACGCCTGCGCGCTCTTTTCGGTAGCCGTTGATGTCCAGAACCAGGCGTGAGCGGTTCTCCGTCGCCGAGAGAACCGACAGGCGGGCCAGTTCCTGGAGGGCCTCAAGGACTTCACCGTCGCGTCCAACCAGGCTGTCCAGGGCAGCCGACTCTTCATCGGTACCAATGGAGATGTAGGTACGGCCGTTGCGGACCTCGATGTCGATATCACCGTCGATGTCGGCGATATCAAGAAGCTCTTCGAGGTAGTCGGCTGCGATGTCGCCTTCCTCTTCCAGACGGCTTGCCGTCTTGGATTGCGTCTCTTCCTGGGAGTCTTCCTGCTCTTCAGTCACAGCGGCAATAACTTCTTCAGTGCTCTCGGCAGACATTACTTCTTCTTCCTGTTCTTACGTTGGGGCTGGACGCGCTGTGCCCGGATTTCTGCGGCTGCAGCGGCAGCAGCTTCGGCTTCAGCGGCGGCCTCCGCAGCCTTCTTGCCGCCCAGCAGCGGGGGCAGTCCCTTGGCTGCGCGGCGCTCTTCAAGAGCCTTCGCTGCGGGGGATCCCGGAGTCGGCATGCGGCGGATGACGAAGAACTGCTGGCCCATGGTCCAGAGGTTGGTGGTGGTCCAGTAGATGAGGACACCGATCGGGAAGTTGATGCCACCAATACCGAAGACGAGCGGCAGGATGTAGAGCATCATCTTCTGCTGGCGCATGAACGGGCTGGCCATGGCCTCTTCGGACATGTTCTTGGCCATGATCTGCTTCTGGGTGATGAACTGCGAGGCCGTCATGGCGAGAATCATGATGATGCTCAGAATCCAGACGGCAACGGCGCTATTGCCGCCACTCGGGTCTCCGTGAAGCAAGGACGCGGACAGCGGGGCGCCGAAGATGCTCGACTGATCAAATTGCACAACCTGCTCATGGCTCATGGCACCAATGCCCTGACCGGCCTTGGCGTTGTTGGAAATACCCGACAACACCTGGAACAGTGCGAAGAAGAACGGCATCTGGATCAGCATCGGCAAACAGGCCGAGAACGGGTTGGTTCCGTGCTTCTTGTACAGGGCCATCTGCTCCTGTGCCATGGCCTGGCGGGAGAGCTGATCGGTCTTGCCCTTGTACTTGGTCTGCAGCTTCTTCAGGTCCGGCTGCAGCAGCTGCATTCCGCGCTGTGCCTTGATCTGCTTGACGAACACGGGAATCAGGGCGGCACGGATAACCAGCACCAGGCCAATGATGGACAGGGTCCACGTCCAGCCGTTCGCGGCGGGCAGGCCAATGAAGCTCAGTCCCTCGTGGAAGCCGACCATGATGATCGACACCAGCCACTTGAACGGAAACATGATTGTTTCAAAGAAGTCCATACGATATCCCTATTCGTCAGGCCGCCGTGCGGCCTTCTTCATCAGCCTGAGCAGCCAGGAACTGGTCCGGGTTGTTCAGTACAACAATTGTGGGCGTCCGGCCTTCGGGCCAATGACGATGGCCGGCGGGGACATGGTCCACTCCGCCGGCGTTCCAAGGGTGGCATTTGGCGAGCCTCTTGGCTGCAAGCCAGCTGCCCTTCACGGCGCCGTGCACCGTCACTGCTTCCAGGGCATATGCCGAGCAGGAGGGAAAGAAGCGGCAAACCTGGCCGTACAGGGGTGAGATCACCTTGCGGTAGGTCTTCAGCAAGATGATGAGGATGTTGCGGGGCAGCTCCCAAAGGAAGGTACCGACCGCTGCCGAAAGGCTCCGCTGGGGAACCTTCCCGGAAGCATCACCATAGGAAGGAACGACGGCGGTGCTCATGTCATGCACGCGGTGTCCCTTCCGTTGTGGTGCCGTTGTGTTCGGTCGAAGCCTTGGGCGGAACCGAGACACCCAATCGCTTCGTCGTCACTGCCAGTGCGGCGTTGTAGTCCGAGAGCAACTGCTCCCAGCTCGCATGTGCGGCTGCGGGCAACGCCCGGACCACGACCGCAAAGCCCGTTCCATGCGTATGCAGGGAAAGTGCGCCTGCTTCTCTCAGTCTCCTCTTAACGAGGTTCCTGGTCACGGCGTTCCCGACGGCTTTGGAGACAATGAAACCGATTCGACTCGGCTCACCGGCCCCGATAGGAGCCGTATATAACACTAAGTTCCGGCGTCCATTGCGGACGCCGGAACGTACAGTTGTTGAAAAGTCGGTAGACGTCCGCAGACGGTTAGGGGTGGCTAGCACCGTCGAACCTGTAAAGAGACACTGACCGACAAGTCAGTTATTTAGGCCGACAGTTCGACGCGGCCCTTGCCGCGACGGGCAGCCAGGATGGCGCGGCCGGCACGGGTGCGCATACGAAGGCGGAAGCCGTGCTTCTTGGCCCGACGGCGGTTATTCGGCTGAAAAGTCCGCTTGCTCACGTTAGTTACTCCAGTGGATCAAAGGTGCGCCCACCCGATCAAAAAGGGGAAGAACTGGCCGACGCTAAGTTTTGTATGTGCCTGCCGCCGTTGCCTTCCGCACGGTGAACGTACGGGGTTACAACTGATCTCAAAAGCGGACACAAAGGACTTCACAACGTTAGGGCAAAAAGGCGGCCACAGTCAAACTGGGAACAGATGGCGCGGCTATCCACAGATGTGTTCAAAGCCGACTGGAAGGCTGTGGATGAAGTGGCTCACAGGCCCGTTTCACGAACCACATCCATGTAATTATCCACAGGCAACTTCCCAGCTATCTTCTGGCGATTCCATCCCCTAGAGTGGCTCAGTAGCCCATTTTCCACCCGCTGTGCATAACTCTGTGGATTTCCGCCAGACCTGCGCCCGCCGGAGACACCTCGGCTGCGAGCAACGCCGGCAAGCAAGTATTTAGGAACTGATTGATGACAGTAGACGAAGCCAACCACGCCAACACTGTCGGAAGTTCCTGGCGCAGGGTGCTGAGCCTCCTGGAACAGGACGACCGTGTAACTCCCCGACAGCGTGGTTTCGTCATTCTCGCCCAGGCCCAAGGCCTCATCGGCTCAACCCTCCTGGTGGCCGTCCCTAACGAGCTCACCCGCGAGGTTCTCCAGACGCAGGTCAAGGATGCTTTGGATGACGCCCTCCGCAATGTCTTCTCTGACGACATCCGCTGTGCAATCGACGTCGATACCGATCTGGTGCCCGTCCATGCCGAGCCGGAACCCGCCGTCGAGCTTTCCGCCGTTCCTGACTTTCCGGAACCGAAGCCGCAGCCGACGCCGCCGAGCACCTCGCATGAGTTCGGCCGCCTGAACCCGAAGTACATCTTCGACACCTTCGTGATCGGTTCATCGAACCGGTTCGCACACGCGGCAGCGGTCGCTGTGGCAGAAGCGCCGGCCAAGGCCTACAACCCCTTGTTCATCTATGGCGATTCAGGTCTGGGGAAGACCCACCTGCTGCACGCCATCGGACACTATGCCCGCAGGCTCTACAGCGGCATCCGGGTCCGCTACGTGAACTCGGAAGAATTCACCAACGACTTCATCAACTCCATCCGTGACGATGAGGGAACCAGCTTCAAGACCACGTACCGGAATGTTGATGTCCTCCTGATCGATGACATCCAGTTCCTGGCGGGCAAGGACCGGACGCAGGAAGAGTTCTTCCACACGTTCAACGCCCTGCACAACGCCAACAAGCAGGTAGTCATCACCTCGGACCAGCCTCCCAAGATGCTGGCCGGCTTCGAGGACCGCATGACCTCCCGCTTCGAATGGGGCCTCCTGACCGACATCCAGCCGCCGGAACTCGAGACGCGGATCGCCATTCTCCGCAAGAAAGGCCTCAGCGAAGGCCTGTCCGCACCTGACGACGCTTTGGAGTACATCGCCTCCAAGATCTCCAGCAACATCCGTGAACTTGAAGGCGCGCTGATCCGCGTCACGGCCTTTGCGAGCCTGAACCGCCAACCGGTGGACGTGGCCCTTGCCGAGATGGTCCTCAAGGACCTGATTACCGACGACGGTGCCCAGGAAATCACGGCGAAGCAGATCCTTGACCAGACCGCCGACTACTTCAAGCTCAGCATGGAAGAACTCTGCAGCAAGTCCCGGACGCGCACCCTGGTCACGGCCCGCCAGATCGCCATGTACCTCTGCCGTGAGCTCACGGACATGTCTCTTCCGAAGATCGGCCAGGAGCTTGGTGGGCGTGACCACACGACCGTGATCCACGCCGACCGGAAGATCCGCGAGCTGATGGCGGAGCGCCGTGTGATTTACAACCAGGTCACCGAGCTCACCAACCGCATCAAGCAGCAGCAACGCGACTCCTGAAATCCACACCGCGACCGCCACTACATACCTTATTAACAGGTGCATGTGGATAAGCCTGTGGATACTTAAGGGGACAAGCGCGGTTAATGGGCTTAAAACCCTTAAGGCGTCTGTGGATCGTTAAAAACCGGCTTCGGAGTTGTCCCCATCCACACCCTGTTTAAAACCCAGTTAACGCACAGTCCATGAACAGGGCTTAACCGCGGATCTGAGCCTCAGGATGGGGTTATCCACAGTTTCCACAGCAGTTATTAACACTACGAATCACAAAAAATTGAAATCCCTCAAATAACAATCTCGATCCACCACCCACCGGACCAGGCCAACAGCCAGGCAAGGCCAGCCTTGCGGCTGTCCACATAGGACAGGTCCGGGCAAACGGGGATGGGTTAATCGCGGATCTTCCGGCTAAGCTGTCAGCAGCGCTCCCATCCTTGGGTCTTGTTTGTAGTTCGCTCAGTGCGGACCATGCAGGTTCCGATGCCGGACTGCGAAGATTCAGCGGGTTCCAAGCAGGGATCCGCGGCTACTACATGGCAGCAGCAATGAAAGGCGGCACCCCTCCGTGAAGTTCAGAGTCGACCGCGACGTCCTGGCAGAAGCCGTTACGTGGACCGCGCGGTCGTTGTCTCCGCGGCCGCCCGTACCCGTGCTTTCCGGCCTACTCCTCAAAGCCGAGGCAGGAACCGTAAGCCTCTCGAGCTTCGATTACGAGACTTCGGCACGCTTGGAAATCCCGGCAGACATCACCGTCGAGGGCACGATCCTGGTTTCCGGCCGTCTTTTGGCAGACATCTGCCGGAGTTTGCCTTCCGCACCGGTCGAAGTTGAAACCGATGGAAGCAAAGTCACCCTCACGTGCCGTCGAAGCAGCTTTCACCTTGCCACCATGCCGGAATCTGAATACCCGGCCTTGCCTGCCCTTCCAGCCATCAGCGGTACGTTGCCCGGCGACGCCTTTGCCCAGGCCGTTTCCCAGGTCATCATCGCGGCGAGCAAAGACGACACCCTTCCGATCCTGACCGGTGTTCGCATGGAGATCGAAGACGACCTCATCACGCTCCTCGCCACCGACCGTTACCGCCTGGCCATGCGCGAAGTCCCTTGGAAGCCCGTAACCCCGGGTATTTCCACCAGCGCACTGGTGAAGTCCAAGACCCTGAACGAAGTTGCCAAGACCTTGGGTGGCAGCGGTGACATCAACCTGGCCCTCGCGGACGACGACAGCCGGCTCATCGGTTTCGAGAGCGGCGGACGAACCACCACGTCACTTCTCGTGGACGGCGACTACCCGAAAATCCGTTCGCTCTTCCCGGACTCCACCCCAATCCATGCAACGGTCCAAACCCAGGAACTCGTTGAAGCCGTACGCCGAGTTTCGCTGGTTGCCGAACGCAACACCCCTGTCCGGCTTGCCTTCACCCAGGGTCTGCTGAACCTGGACGCCGGTACCGGCGAAGACGCACAGGCTTCCGAGGAACTTGAAGCGCAGCTCTCCGGAGATGACATCACCGTGGCCTTCAATCCGCACTACCTCGTTGAAGGCTTGAGCGTCATTGAGACCAAGTACGTTCGCTTCTCCTTCACCACGGCACCCAAGCCGGCCATGATCACGGCGCAGGCAGAGGCTGATGGCGAAGACCAGGATGACTACCGCTACCTCGTGATGCCGGTCCGCCTTCCCAACTAATCGGCACATACCCACCCGCTTTCGCAGAAAAGAGTCCACACTGTGCACATCGGTTTGATCGGCCTTGGAAAAATGGGTTTCAACATGCGCGAACGCATGCGCAAGGGCGGCATCGAGGTCACAGGCTTCGACCGCAACCCGGATGTCACCGATGTTGCTTCGGTGGAGGAGCTGATTGCTGCACTGCCGGCTCCGCGAATCGTGTGGGTCATGGTTCCTTCAGGCGAGATCACTGATGCCGTTGTGACGGAACTCGGGGAGAAACTCAGCCCCGGCGATATGGTGATCGACGGCGGAAACTCGCGGTTCACCGAGGACCAAAAGCATGCGGCCGCGCTTGCCGGGAAGGGCATCCGGTTCGCTGACTGCGGCGTTTCCGGCGGTGTCTGGGGTCTCCAAAACGGTTACGGCCTCATGGCCGGTGGAGCCGAAGAAGACATCGAACTCGCGATGCCGATCTTCGACGCACTCCGTCCCGAAGGCGACCGGGCAGACAGTTTCGTCCATGTTGGCGGCGTCGGCGCCGGCCATTACGCCAAGATGGTCCACAACGGCATCGAGTACGGCCTCATGCAGGCCTATGCCGAAGGCTACGAACTCCTGGCTGCCAAGGACATCGTCAAGGATCTTCCGGGAACCTTCCGTGCATGGCAAAAGGGAACAGTAGTCCGGTCCTGGCTCCTCGACCTCATGGTCAAGGCACTCGACGAAGACCCCGGCCTGGCGTCCATCGACGACTACGTTGAAGACTCCGGAGAGGGACGTTGGACAGTGGAAGAAGCGATTGCCAACGCCGTACCGGCACCGGCCATCACGGCCGCGCTCTTCGCACGCTTTGCTTCGCGCGAGGACAACTCGCCGGCCATGAAAATGGTTTCGGCGCTGCGTCACCAGTTCGGCGGACACGCCACCCGTCCGGCCAACTAGGCCGCAGGAGTCCTGCAAACGGCGTGTACCTCGAACATCTTTCACTGACGGATTTCCGCAGCTACGCACAGGTGGATTTGAAGCTTGGTCCTGGTGTAACGGTCCTGGTGGGTTCCAACGGGATTGGCAAGACCAACCTGATGGAGGCCATCGGATACTTGGCCACGCTTAGTTCCCACCGTGTGAGCACGGACGCTCCGCTGCTTCGCTTTGGTACCGAGCGCGCCATGATCCGGGCCAGGTTGGTCCGTGGTGAACAATCCACAGTCATCGAGTTGGAAATCAACGCGGGTCGTGCCAACCGCGGACGCATCAACCGCGGAAATCCGGTTCGGGCGCGCGACATCTTGGGCATCTGCCACACTGTGCTGTTCGCCCCTGAGGACCTTGCCCTGGTGAAGGGCGATCCTTCGAATCGCCGACGTTTCCTTGATGAATTGCTGGTCAGCCTGGTGCCCCGGCATGCTGCCACCCGCAGCGACTACGACCGCGTATTGAAGCAGCGCAATGCGCTCCTGAAGTCGGCCCGCACGGGCAAGTTCACTGCGGGCCATGAAGCAACCCTGGATGTGTGGGACCAGCACATGGCCCGGGCCGGCGCCGAACTGTTGCACGCGCGGCTCGAATTGGTGGAACGGCTTCGTCCGCACTTGAACAGCGCTTACGCGCAGCTCACGGACGGGTCCAAGGATGCCGGCGCGGTTTACCGCTCCACCATCCAGGACATTCTCGACGACGACGGCGGTCCGGCCAACAGCGGAACAGAACCACCGGCGTCGTACGAGGATCTCCGGCTGCTGTCCGTTGACGAACTCACCGAACGCTACGTGCAGGCGTTTGCGGCGTCGAGGAAAAAGGAACTGGAACGGGGCATTTCGCTGGTGGGCCCGCACCGCGACGAACTGGAGCTTACCTTGGGGCAAGCTCCGGCCAAGGGCTATGCGTCCCACGGCGAAACGTGGTCCATGTGTCTGTCGTTGCGCCTGGCTTCCTATTACGTGATGCTGGACGATGCCCGCACTGGCGGCACTGCTCCGATCCTCATCCTGGACGACGTTTTTGCTGAATTGGACGTCCAGCGCCGGCGTAAACTGGCAGCAATAGTCGCCGGTGCCGAGCAGGTTCTGGTGACTGCCGCCGTCGACGCCGATATCCCCGAGGAGCTGGCCGGACGGCGCGTAACCGTTGTTCCGGGAGGCATCGATGGCGAAGGATAGTCCCGACGGACTCCAACCGGGCCGCGAACCGGACGAAATCGATGCTGCCCAAGCGGCGCTGAACCGCATGCGGGAGGCCGCTGCGGCCCGCGGCGAAGTGAGGCAACGTGCTCCCCGGCCAGGATCGGCCCCCAAGCGCAAAGGACTGCGGGATACCCGGGGCTTCTCCCAGTTTCATGGCAGCGGCCGGGATCCTTTGGGGCTGGGCAAGGTCGTAGGGCGCCTCGTAGCGGAACGCGGCTGGACTTCACCTGTTGCCGTTGGTTCCGTCATGGCGGAATGGGACACCTTGGTGGGTCCGGACATCTCCGCCCACTGCACACCGGAGAGCTTTACCGACACAACTCTTCATGTCCGCTGCGATTCGACAGCGTGGGCGACGCAGCTGCGGTTGCTGAGTACCAGCCTGCTGGAACTGTTCCGCAACGAACTGGGTGAAGGCGTGGTTACCAGCATCCAGGTCCTCGGGCCGTCCGCACCAAGTTGGCGGAAAGGTGGCCGCAGCGTCAACGGCCGGGGACCCCGGGATACGTACGGCTGAACGGCGTGCAGGGCGTTTCAACGCCCCTGGGCCGTATAGGCCCCCATCGGGACCTCCGCAGGGCCATTGCAGATAGGGCCAGCGGCCTCCCAGCGGCATATTCAGCTGTGGGCTGCCCCTGTATTTGCAAGGATTCACGTGTTTCCACGATAGAATTGGCGTAGATCACTGAGCGCCGGTGAAACGTCGCCGGATCCTGAATCCACTCTTGTGGCCCTTGGGAACCCCGTCGTCTTACTCATCGGCGCAATCAGTCACGTGCCCGTTGGCGGCCGCGGTTCGCCGCGCGCAAACTTCGGGAACGGCCGACATCGAGTACAGAGGAGTCGAAAGCGCCTGTGGCTAACGACAATGCAGAGACCTTGGCAGTAGAGCCCGAAGAGGAGACTGTTCCCACTCCCGACACGCCCACAGAGGCGCCGAGGGAGTATGGTGCCAGCGATATCACCGTGCTGGAAGGCCTCGAAGCCGTGCGCAAACGCCCCGGCATGTACATCGGTTCAACCGGGCCCCGCGGCCTGCACCACTTGGTCTATGAAGTAGTGGACAACTCTGTTGACGAGGCTTTGGCCGGCTATTGCAGCCACATAGAAGTAACGCTCCGTGCTGACGGCGGTGTCCGGGTGGTCGACGACGGCCGCGGCATTCCCGTGGATATCCACCCCACCGAGGGAAAGCCCACGGTTGAGGTAGTCATGACCATCCTGCACGCCGGCGGCAAATTCGGTGGTGGCGGATACGCCGTTTCCGGTGGTCTCCACGGTGTTGGTATCTCCGTGGTCAACGCCCTTTCCCGCCGTGTGGACACCGAAGTCCGCCGTCAGGGCCACGTATGGCGCATGTCCTTCGCCGACGGCGGCAAGCCGCAGGGCGAGCTCGTCAAGGGTGAAGCAACCGAGGCAACCGGTACCTCGCAGACCTTCTACCCGGATGGCACCATCTTCGAGTCCACCGAATTCGATTTCGAAACGCTCCGCGCCCGCTTCCAGCAGATGGCCTTCCTCAACAAGGGCCTGAAGATCACGCTGACCGACGAGCGGCCGGCAGCCCGCGACGGCGACGACGACCTGGACCTGGACGCCGTCGCGACCGAAGGCGAAGTTGCAGCCGAGCACCGCACGGTGGTGTACGAATACCCGGACGGCCTGCTGGACTACGTCAAGCACCTCAACTCCAACAAGAAGGTCGAGATCGTCCACGAGGATGTCATCGCCTTCGAAACCGAAGACACCGAGCGGCACATCGCCGTCGAGGTTGCCATGCAGTGGACCACGGCATATTCGGAAAGCGTCCACACCTACGCGAACACCATCAACACCCACGAGGGTGGAACGCACGAAGAAGGCTTCCGCGCCGCGATGACTTCGCTGATCAACCGCTACGCGCGGGAGAAAAGCATCATCAAGGAAAAGGAAGACAACCTCACCGGTGACGACATCCGCGAGGGCCTGACCGCGGTGATCTCGGTAAAGCTTTCCGAACCGCAGTTCGAAGGCCAGACCAAAACCAAGCTGGGCAACTCCGAGGTCAAGGGCTTTGTGCAGCGCGTTGTCACCGACCAGCTCGGTGACTGGCTCGAGCGCAACCCTGGCCCCGCCCGCGACGTCATCCGCAAGGCGATTTCGGCTGCCCAGGCACGCATGGCGGCCCGGAAGGCCCGCGACAACGCACGCCGGAAGAGCCCACTGGAGTCGTTCGGCATGCCAGGCAAGCTGTCTGACTGCTCATCCAAGGATCCCTCGCGCTGCGAGGTCTACCTTGTGGAGGGTGACTCGGCCGGCGGTTCCGCCAAGCGTGGCCGCAACCCCGAAACCCAGGCGATTCTTCCGCTGCGAGGCAAGATCCTCAACGTGGAGCGCGCCCGCCTGGACAAGGCCTTGGGAAACGCTGAAGTCCAGTCCATGATCACCGCCTTCGGTACGGGCATTGGCGAGGACTTTGATATCGCCAAGTTGCGGTACCACAAGATCGTGCTGATGGCAGATGCCGACGTTGACGGCCAGCACATCACCACTTTGCTGATGACACTGCTGTTCCGCTACATGCGGCCTCTCATTGAAAACGGCTATGTCTACCTGGCCCAGCCGCCGCTGTACAGGATCAAGTGGTCCAACGCGGCGCACGACTACGTCTACAGCGACCGTGAGCGCGACGAAACCATCCGCAAGGGTGCCGCGATGAACAAGCGCCTCCCCAAGGACAACGGAATCCAGCGGTACAAGGGTCTCGGCGAGATGGACTACACCGAGCTGTGGGACACCACCATGGACCCGGAACGCCGGACCCTCCTGCAGGTCACAATGGACGACGCCTTGGCTGCCGACCAGACCTTCTCCGTGCTGATGGGCGAGGACGTTGAGTCTCGCCGTAACTTCATCCAGCAGAACGCCAAGGACGTCAGGTTCCTCGATATCTAGGGTCCATCCAGGACGCAAAATATTCCAGAACTGACATATACCTGAAACGGAAACCTTAGATTATGAGTGACGAAACTCCTGAAGTTCCGGCGGATTCCAATGCCGAAGATGTCGTCCTTGAGGGCGATGTACTGACCGACCGCGTTGAACAGGTGGACCTGCAGACCGAAATGCAGCGGTCCTACCTGGACTACGCCATGGCCGTCATCGTGGGACGCGCCCTCCCGGACGTACGTGACGGACTCAAGCCGGTTCACCGCCGCGTACTGTACGCAATGTTCGACGGCGGATACCGCCCGGACCGCTCGTTCAACAAGTGCGCCCGCGTTGTCGGCGATGTCATGGGTACCTATCACCCGCACGGCGACATGGCGATCTACGACGCATTGGTCCGCCTGATCCAGGACTGGACCATGCGCTACCCGTTGGCTCTTGGCCAGGGAAACTTCGGTTCGCCCGGCAACGACGGCGCAGCTGCCCCGCGTTACACCGAAACCAAGATGGCCCAGCTGGCCATGGAAATGGTCCGGGACATCGACGAAGAAACCGTCGACTTCCAGGACAACTACGACGGCAAGAACCAGGAACCCACCATCCTGCCGGCGCGTTTCCCCAACCTGCTGGTCAATGGCTCCTCCGGTATCGCCGTCGGCATGGCCACCAACATCCCGCCGCACAACCTCCGTGAAGTTGCCGAAGGCGTTCAGTGGGCGCTTGAAAACCCCACTGCCACCCGCGAAGAGCTCCTCGAAGCGCTGTTGCTGCGCATCAAGGGGCCCGACTTCCCCACGGGCGCCACCATCCTGGGGCACAAGGGCATCGAGGACGCCTACCGCACGGGCCGCGGCTCCATCACCATGCGCGCTGTGGTCAACGTGGAAGAACTGCAGGGCCGGACGTGCCTGGTGGTCACCGAGCTGCCGTACCAAGCCAACCCGGACAACCTTGCCATCAAGATCGCCGAGCTGGTCAAGGACGGAAAGATCCAGGGCATCGCCGACCTCCGCGATGAAACCTCGGGCCGTACCGGCCAGCGGCTCGTCATTGTCCTCAAACGTGACGCCGTGGCCAAGGTTGTCCTGAACAACCTCTACAAGCACACCCAGCTGCAGGACAACTTCTCCGCGAACATGCTGGCTATTGTCGACGGCGTTCCGCGCACCTTGAGCCTGGACGCCTTCATCCGGCACTGGGTGGCCCACCAGATGGACGTCATCGCACGCCGGACCCGGTACCGCCTGCGCAAGGCCGAGGAAGAAGCACACATCCTGCGTGCCCTCCTCAAGGCGTTGGACATGCTTGACGAAGTCATCGCGCTGATCCGTGCATCCAACACCACGGAAGCTGCCCGCGAAGGCCTGATGGACCTCCTGGACATCGACGAGCTCCAGGCCCGCGCGATCCTGGACATGCAGCTCCGCCGCTTGGCTGCGCTGGAGCGCCAGAAGATCCAGGACCGCCACGCCGAGCTCGAAGCACTCATCAGCGAGTACAACGCCATCCTTGGCTCGGAAGAGCGCCAGCGTCAGATCATCAGCGAAGAGCTTGCCGAAATCGTGGCCAAGCACGGTGACGACCGCCGCACGCACATCCTGATGGGCTTCGACGGCGACATGTCCATGGAAGACCTCATTCCCGAAGAGGAAATGGTGGTCACCATTACCCGCGGTGGCTACGTCAAGCGGACCCGTAGCGACAACTACCGCTCACAGCAGCGTGGCGGCAAGGGCATCAAGGGCGCCCAGCTGCGCGGCGACGACGTCGTGGAGCACTTCTTCGTCACCACCACGCACCACTGGTTGTTGTTCTTCACGAACCTGGGCCGTGTCTACCGTGCCAAGGCGTACGAACTTGCCGAAGCCGGACGTGACGCCAAGGGGCAGCACGTTGCCAACCTCCTGGCCTTCCAGCCGGACGAGCACATCGCCCAGGTCCTGGATCTCAGGGACTACCAGCAGGCTCCGTACCTGGTGCTGGCCACCAAGAACGGCCTGGTCAAGAAGACGCGTTTGGAAGACTACGACACCAACCGCACGGCCGGCGTCATCGCCATCAACCTGCGCGACGGTGACGAACTGGTTTCTGCACAGCTGGTCAGCGAAACGGACGACCTCCTCCTTGTCTCACGCAAGGGCCAGTCCATCCGCTTCACGGCAACCGATGATGCCCTGCGACCCATGGGCCGCGCCACCTCGGGTGTCACCGGTATGAAGTTCCGTGAAGACGACGAACTGCTGGCCGCGGACGTGGTGCAGGACGGCTCGTTCGTGTTCATCGTGACCGAGGGCGGATACGCCAAGCGAACTGCCGTGGATGAGTACCGGCTCCAAGGCCGTGGCGGCCTGGGTATCAAGGTAGCCAAGCTCGCCGAGGACCGGGGAGATCTTGTAGGCGCCCTGATCGTCCAGGAAGAAGACGAAGTCCTGGTGGTCATGGAAGGCGGCAAGGTGGTGCGCTCGGCCGTGGCCGGCGTTCCCGCAAAGGGCCGTGACACCATGGGTGTCATCTTCGCCAAGCCGGACAAGAATGACCGCATTATTGAAGTCGCCCGCAACAGCGAACGCGGCTTGGAAGGCGAAGAATCCGAGGACGGCGCCGACGATGACGTAACGTTGGCTGCAAACGACGGCGCCGCTGCGGTGACCGCAACGGCCGCAACGGAAAACGACGCTGACCCGGAGAATGAACCGGGCGCGGAGCTGAACGAAGACAATACCGGAGGTAACGAGTGAGTAATTCCGACTCATATCCCAAGCCGAGCACAGGTGTCCCCGGCGGACTCCGGCAGCCCTCAGGCAACTCGCAGGCCGGCACGCCTGCCCGTCCCCAGCAACGCCCGGGGGCAGGTTCCCCTGGCTCGGGCACATCAGGGGCACGTCCGGCAACGGGTGCCAACTCTGCTCCTCGTCCAGCCGGCGCCCCGGGCCAACGCCCCGCCCAGCCGGGCCAGCGCCCAGCAACGGCCGGCCAGCGTCCGGCAGGTGCACCGGGACAGCGTCCGGCCCAGCCGGGGCAGCGCCCTGCAGCGGCAGGACAACGTCCCGCACAAGGTGGTCCCGGCCTGGTCAAGCCCGCCCCCAAGGCAAAGGTGCGCCGTGCACGCCTTCTTGTCAGCAAGGTGGACCCCTGGTCAGTGCTCAAGATGGCTTTCCTGCTGTCCGTAGCGCTGGGAATTGTCACAGTGGTGGCGGCCATCGTCCTGTGGACCGTCTTGGATCTCACGGGCATCTTCAACCAGGTGGACAGCCTCCTGGGCACGCTTGCCGGTTCTGAAGGCAGCGGTTTCGAGCTGAAGAAGATCGCTTCCCTGGGCCAGGTGGCTTCCTTCGCGACGATCATCGCGGTAGTGAATGTAGTCCTGCTGACGGCGCTGTCCATGCTGTCCGCCGTGCTCTATAACATTTCTGCAACATTGGTTGGTGGCGTTGGCGTCACCCTGACGGACGACTAGCAAAAATCCGCGGAATTCCGGCGTTTTGGCCGGAATTCCCCGGTGAAAGTGCCTCGATTTGAGATCGGGCCGGGAAGTGCTGTACAGTCATATCTCGGCCCGATGAGGCATCGGGGCGTATAGCTCAGGCGGTTAGAGCGCTTCGCTGATAACGAAGAGGTCCCAGGTTCAAGTCCTGGTACGCCCACGGAACCTAAACAGGTTCAGGTAAAACTGAACCGGAATGAGGTGCTTGTGAAGAAGTTGCTGGTAGTTGTGGCAGCCGCAATCGCAGGTGTCCTGGTTTATAAAAAGAACCAGGAATCCGAAGCCCGGAAGGATGTCTGGAGCAAGTCAACCGATTCGGTTGATTAGCCGAGGAACCCGGTTCTGAACTGGTAAAACCCAGTCCGGATATGGGGTATGATAGACGGGTTGCTTCTTATGGGGGCATGGCGCAATTGGTAGCGCACCTGCTTTGCAAGCAGGGGGTTCGGGGTTCGAGTCCCCGTGCCTCCACCATAAGGAAAGTCCCGGTCAGAAATGACCGGGACTTTTGCATTTAACGCCTAACCCGGGAAACCGGGACTCGGGAACGATCGGGAACTGTAGCCCACTAGGGTTGGTCTGTGAACCTTCTCATTGCCGCCCTGGGAGTCCTGGGTGTGGCTTCCTCCGGACCCCTCATCGCAGGAACACTGGGCGCCACCTCGGTGACCGCGCTGGCCATCGCCTTCTGGCGGAATGCGATCGGTGCCGTAGTGATGGCGGCGCCGGTGGCCATCAGGGAGCCCAAGGCGTTCGGCAGGATCAACCGGCGCGAGTTCGGCTGGTCGGTGATGGCCGCCGTCGCACTGGCCTTCCATTTCGCGTGCTTCATCACGGCGCTCCAGCTGACGTCCGTTGCCGCTGCCACGGCACTCGTTTGCCTGCAGTCCGCATGGATAGCCGTTTTCCAGATGTTCCGCGGTACGCGCCACCGCTGGCCGGTCCTCGTTGGCCTTGGCATAGCTTTTGTGGGCGTCGTAGCCATTACGGGATTCGATATGGGTTCTTCCCCGGAGGCACTGCTGGGCGACCTCCTGGCCGTCGCTGGCGGCGCCCTGGCCGGTCTGTACACCTTGGCCGGCGGCAAGGCGCGGCAATCCATGGCTACGGGAACCTATACAACCCTCTGTTACGGCATGTGCGCGGCGTTGGTGGCCGTTATGGCATTGGTCAGTGGGCAGCCGTTGACAGGGTTCGACGCCGGCGGTTGGGTTGGCATTATTGCCATCACCGTCTGCGCGCAGCTGGTGGGGCACACAGCCTTTAACCACTTGCTGGCAACGATGAGCCCATTGCTGGTGTCCATGATCATCCTGCTCGAAATCCCCGGTGCAGCCATCCTCGCCGCCGTCTTCCTCAACGAGACCCTGCCGGCGGGGACCTATGCCGGGCTGGCGCTCATCCTGGCCGGCCTGGCCGTAGTCGTGTCCGGCCAGAGGCGCGGCCGTGCAGGGCGTGGCGACGGCGAAACCGAGCGCAGGGAAGCCGAGCTGGGCGCTGACTGAAGTTCCGGCGTCGTGCGTTGATCCCGCAGGGACTCAGAGCCCGCCGCGGCGGGCGCCCTGTGCGGCATTGGCCGTGTGGATGGCGCGCAGCAGCTTGGCGGGGAAATAAACGGAGAAGAACACCACCATGGGGGCCTTCAGGGCCATTTTCTTGACGTTGTGCGCTTTGTACGTGCGGTCGAAGCGCTGCACGTAATAGCGGTAGTCCCGGGGTGAATCCTCGAGCCTGCGCGCGGACATCCCGGAGACCATCTGGGGCACGTACTGGACCTTGAGGTCATGCTCGAACAGATGGAGCGAGAGGTCGATGTCCTCGTGCATCTCATCTTTCTCGTCCAGGCATGCCTCGTCGCGGATGGTTTCCCAGGCAGATCGACGGAGGGCCATGTTCGAGCCGAACAGGAAGTGGTACTGGTGCTTCGCCAGGCGCAGCATGAGCTGCCGCATCTTGTCGTCGGCCTTGAGCCCGAACCGCCGCATGGGCATGTCGTAGTAGACCACAGGTCCAGTTGCTGCGGCGACGGACTGGTCCGTGAACGCCTTTTGCACCTGCTCAACCCAATCCGGCTCAAGGACCGAGTCTGCGTCGATGCGGCCGATGACTTCACCGGTGGCACTGTTCAGGCCGTGGTTGCGGGTGGGAATGAGGCCCTGGGCGCTGTCCTGCCGAAGAAGAATGATGGGGCTCTCAGGGTATTCCTGCTGCATCTGCCGCACGATCCTGGCGGTCCGGTCCGTGGACAGGTTGTCCACCACGATGATCTCGTCGGCCGGCACGGACTGGTAGATGGCAGCAATGAGGCATTGGCGTATAACGCTTTCCTCGTTATAAGCCGGGATGACAATGGAAACACCCGGGGGTTCCGGGGCGTCCTGGAGGGCTCCCGCCAAGGGGCTATCGGCTGACATCTCCTCAAATCTAACACCCGCATCATTGCCCTCGGCGGAGGCTTGGGTTACAAGCGGGCAAACACTGAAGGGACCCCGGCTGCTGCCGGAGTCCCTTCAGGATGGAGTGGTTACCAGGTGAAAAGCGCTTAGCTGTTGGTACCCGTGGCGTCCGTCCCGGAGCCCTCGTTGTCCTTGTTCAGGCTCGCTGCGATGTTCTTGACGGCCGTCTTCGCGTCGGTGGCGACCTTTGCGGTGGAGTCCTCAACGTTCTTGAAGGCGTCCTTGGTTGCCTGCTCGGCCTCGGCCTTCGCTTCCTCCGGCGTAATGTCCGAAGCGCTGGGCTTGGTGGCTTCGGCCGCAGTGGCTGAGGCAGCGGCATCGGACGGTGCCGGAGCCGCGGTCTCTGCAGCCGCAGGAGCGGCCGGAACAGGTGCCGGGGTCGGCGTGACCGGTGAAGGAGTCTTCCACGGGTCCTCAACCGGCTTGGAAGCCTTCCACGCGGCAACACCGGCGGCTGCAGCTGCGGCGATGACCGTAAAGACGAGCCAGCCACGCTTTTTGGGCTTGGGTTCCTTGCCCAACTTGGTGGCGACAGCCTTGGAAGCCTCATCCGCCACTGCCTTGAGCTGCTTGCCGGTGGCCTGGGCCTGCTCCTGGACGCTGTGCACAACACCGGAGTCGACAAGCTTCTGCGCAACCGCATCGACCTGGGCCGGGGCGTTTTCCAGGACATGGTGAACTGCTACGGAAGCCTGGCCCAGCTGTTCGGAGAGCTTGGGCAGGTACTCTTCCACCACTTTGTCCCGTGCGACTCCCAGCGCCGGAGTTGCCTTGTTGAGGGTCTCCTGGATCCTGGGCGTTGCGTCCTCTACGACGTCGTGGATCTTTGGCGCGAGCTGCGCCAGTCCATCCTGGATGCGCGGCGTAACGACTGCCACGCCGTCGGCGAGGTTGTGCGCAGCGGACTTCAGCCCCTCTTGGATCTTGGGGGAAGCGGTGTCAATGCCGTGCTGGATACGCGGAACAGCCCAGTTCACGGCTGCTTCCACACGGGGCGCAGCCCAGTCGCGTGCGTTATCCACACCAACCGCAACGGATTGTTCGAGTTCGCGGGCAATACGGTCTGTTTTCTTCACAACTACCTCCCGATACACGTGCTCGTTTGTTGCTAGCCTACGTCGCTTGGGGAACACCGGCTATTCATCTGCCCGATTCGGCGCGGATTTCACCGAGCGCGGAACCGGCTTTACAACTGCAAAGGCGTTGACCCTGCATGGAAGAATGGGCCTATGACCATTGCAACCGCAAAAGCAACGATCCACACAACCCTCGGCGATATCAAGGTTGACCTTTTCGGCAACCACGCGCCCAAGACCGTGGCAAACTTCATCGGCCTGGCTACGGGCGAGAAGTCCTGGAACCACCCGGAAACGGGCGAGGACAAGACCGGAACTCCCCTGTACAACGGCACGATCTTCCACCGGATCATCAAGGACTTCATGATCCAGGGCGGCGACCCCCTGGGCCGCGGCGTTGGTGGCCCCGGCTACCAGTTCGACGACGAGATCCACCCGGAACTGACATTCAACGCTCCCTACAAGCTGGCCATGGCGAATGCCGGAATCCAGATGGGCAAGGGCACCAACGGGTCACAGTTCTTCATCACCACGGTCAACACCGACTGGCTGTTCGGCAAGCACAGCATCTTCGGCGAGGTCACGGATGAGGAATCCCGCAAGGTTGTTGACGCCATCGAGGCTGTCCGCACCGGCATGGGCGACCGTCCTGTTGAAGACGTCGTCATCAACAGCATCGACATCGAACAGCTCTAACCCTTCACTGAAGCTGAATCAATGAGCTACGGAATCCCGTCGGCAGAGCCGTCCGCAGATATTCCGGTGTGCCCACGGCACCCGGACAGGCCCTCCTACGTGCGGTGCCAGCGTTGCGGGCGCCCCGCGTGCCCCGAGTGCCAGCGGACGGCCGCCGTCGGGTTCCAATGCGTTGACTGCGTCAACGAACAAAAACGTACGACGCCGGCCTACCGGTCCGCGTACGGCGGCGCCTTGGCCGTTGGCCGTCCTTTGGTGACGTTCACGATCATCGGGCTCTGCGTGCTGGTGTACATCCTTCAGTGGATTGTGCCCGGCGACCTCATCTTCCAGGACTTTGCGTTTGCCAACGTCTTTGCCGCCACGGAACCGTGGCGCATGCTCACGGCGGCGTTCCTGCATTCACAAGGCTTCCTTCTCCACATCGTCCTGAACATGTACACGCTGTGGATTTTCGGCCAAGCCCTTGAGCCCCTGCTCGGGCGGATCCGGTTCCTGGCTGTGTACGTGATCTCTGCTATCGGCGGTTCCGTCGGCTACCTCCTGCTGACCCCCAACTACCCAATTTCCGGCGTCGTGGGTGCCTCAGGTGCGATCTTCGGCCTCTTCGGCGCCATGCTCGTCGTGCAGCGGCACAGGGGCGGCGAGACCAAGCAACTTTGGGTTTTGATCGCCATCAACGGAGCCATCGGCTTCTTCATCCCCAACATCGCCTGGCAGGCCCACCTTGGCGGGTTGATCACCGGTGGCCTGGCCGCCGCTGCCATCGCCTACGCGCCCCGCGGCAAGAACCAGGCACTGCTTCAAGCCGGCGGCTTGGTGCTGGTTGTGGGTTTGCTGGCAGTACTCACATGGTTCCGTGTTACCGCAAGCTGACGGCCTGTCCGGGTTCCGGGCTGCCCCTTTACTCCGGGCTTACTCCGGGACGGGCGCGACGGGTTGCCGCAGGATGGTCCTAAGTTTCTCCGGGGCGGTCCGCCTGGGGTCCCCGAGGTAGATCTCGTGGTGCCTGCCCGTCATCGTCAGTGACTGCTCCGGTATGAACCGGTGATGCATCTCATCCAGCACGGGCCCTTCATCATCGTAGGGACCAACGTGGAGCGTCTGTACGCTCAACCCCTCCTCCAATGGTTCCAAGCGGAGCCGCTCCAGCGCGGGAGCTGCCCCCTTCCTTGCCACCAGGCTGCACGCTGCTTCAAAATGCTCCTGCGTGATCCAATCCGGGACCATGTTCATCAAGGTCCAGTCCCAGAGGGACTTGTCCCTCGCGCTGGTGAAGGCGTCCATGTCATCGGCCCACCAGAGCGCCTCCAGCGGCATCACGCCGTAGTCCTGCCCCAGCTCCCCTTTGCTGAAGAACTTCAGCTTGTACGCCACGGGGTACAACGTGGACAAGGCGTCTTTGTACGACTCTGCGGTATTGGGGTCCCCTGAGCCGTCAATCTTCAAGTACCGGATGGGCGGGACCGAAACCAGGGAGAACGTGCCCTTCGTTGCACTGTAACTGGGTATCAGTTTCTTGAAGTCGCTCTTCATAGGACCACGGTAAGCCCGCCGGTTCCTGGACTGCATGAGCTAAGCCCGTGTTATCCACAGGCGTTATCCACACTGTGAGTAACTTACATGCGTGTAGTTAAGGGCTTAACCCGACATTGGGGCCGTTGTAGCGGCAGATATCCCCCGAAAGGCATGAATTTCTCCACACCTGTGGATAACTATGTCCCCATCCCTCTCCGCTTTGTGGACAAAGAGGGCGGATTTGATAGCCCTGTGGACAAGGTTGTTAATTCCCTCGGAGTGAGGCGTCTATCAACAGGGTTATCAACACTGTTAATAACTTACATCCGTGTAGTTCCAGGGCTAGGTGCGTCAGTAAACCCCGGCATAGCAGGGTTTCACAAGCACCAACCCACATGTTTTCCCCAATTGTGGATAACTTGTGGGAAGCCGGGTGTTGTTATGTGGGTAACCGGGGAGCTAGCGGGGCGCGCCAGATCCAACGCTGGGGCCAGGGGGAGGATCATCCAGGCGGGAAATGTCGATTGAGGCGAACCCGGCAATCCCGACGGGTTGAACTTTCGATGAAGCTTCGGCCACTATCCACAGCCCAATGCACAGTGGGTATAACTGTCACCAAGTGGACCTCTTTGCCTGAACAGGCGGCGTCTCAAGGATTTTCGAGGGAAGTACGTGGATGTCCACAGAAGTTATCCCCGCTTGTGGATAACGTTACGCACTTCTGTGGAGAAGTTTACGTCCACACCCCTGAGGTCCCGCGGCGGTGACTGTCCACCAGATGGGTGTCGATGATGCCGACCGCTTCCATCAGGGCATACATGGTGGTGGGCCCGACGAAAGCGAAGCCTTTCTTTCTCAGGGCTTTGGAAAGTGCAATGGATTCCGGGGACGTTGTGGGGATCTCGGACAAGCTGCGCGGAGCGGGCGTGCTGTCAGGTTGGAACGACCACACGAAGTCCACCAGCCCGCCATCCTCCCGCAAGGCAATGGTTGCCTTGGCGTTCGTGATGGCAGCGTGGATCTTCAATCGGTTGCGGACAATACTGGCGTCGAGCATGAGCCGCTCCACGTCAGCCTCGGTGAACGCAGCGACGCTCTCCGGATGGAAGTCCAGGAACGCCTTCCTGAAGGCCTCGCGCTTGCGGAGGATGGTGGCCCACGAAAGGCCTGCCTGGAAAGCCTCCAGGGAGATGCGTTCGTACATGCCCTGTTCATCCCGCACGGGCATTCCCCACTCGTGGTCGTAGTAGGCCTGCATCAATGGATCCGATGCGGCCCACACTGGGCGTGCCAGGCCGTCGGGTCCGATGATGCTGCCGTTATCCGGGGTCATGCGTGCTCCTCTCAAAGCAACGCGGGGTCACTTATGGCCCCTGTTGAGGGCATTTAGGGGCCATAAGTGACCCCGCGTTGCACGTAGGGGAAGTTTATCTACCTAGGACAATCCCGTGACGCGCATCGTGATGTTGATCCGCCCGTGGTCCAGTCCGCAGCCGGCAGGAGCAGTGCCAGGGAGGACCTTGGGGATGCCGTGATAGGCGAACCGGGAAGGACCGCCGAAGACGAAAAGATCCCCTGAGCGCAGTTCCACGTCCTCGTACGGTTTTGTGCGGGTCCGGGTGTTGCCGAACCGGAAAATACACGACTCACCAATGCTGATGGACACCACAGGCGCGTCGGAATGCTCATCCTTGTCCTGGTGCATGCCCATTGCAGCCCCGTCGGCGTAGTAGTTCACCAAAGCCGCGTCCGGTGTGTAGCTCTCTGAAAGGCCGAGCAACGACCCGTCAACGCCCACTTCCGGTGAATAGGCAGCGGCGACCGCCTTTTTCCCCAAGCGGATCATCCAGTCCGGAAAATCGAGGACAGCTTGTCCGTTGACGTCGGTAGCCGTCCGTGAATAGCGGTACGGCTGCCAATGCCAGCCGAGGCAAACGGTACGCACTGACATTTGGTGCCCGCCGGGAAGCGTGGCCGCCCGCAGCGGAACGGGTCCCTGGGTCCATTCACCGAAGCGTGCCACGATCCAGCGCTGCTGCTCCAAAGTCAGCCAACGCGGGACATGAACCGTGCCGGGCCGCACCAGGCGCGGACCGGCGTCGTGAGTTTCTGCCTGAACCAGCTCACGCGGGAACAGGGCGTCGTCACTCACGCCGCTGCCTCCAGCGTGAGCAATGCCCGCTTGGCATCGGGGCCGCCGAGGTAGCCACCGAAACTGCCATCGGATTTGACCACGCGGTGGCACGGCACAATCACCGGCAACGGGTTGGTGGCGCAAGCGGTCCCTACAGCGCGGACCGCGTTGGGACTGCCGGCGGCCTGAGCCACCTGTGCATAACTCGCAGTGTTGCCGTAGGGAATCCTGGGGAGGTGGCGGAGGACGTTGAGGCGGAAGCCGCGGGACAAACGGAAATCGAGGAGGAGATCGAAATCCCGGCGCTGGCCCGCGAAGTACTCTTCGAGTTCCCGTGCGGCGTCGTCCAAGCGGGTGGGGGCTTCCAGGATGCGCGGGCTCACCGTGTCCGCCAGTGACTGCAATACGGAGTCGTGGTTCTCCAGCTCGAAGGCGACCCGGATAATTCCGCGGTCCGTAGCTGCCAGCAGGAGCTTCCCCACTGGCGAATCGATCGTACGGTAGGCGACATCCAAGGCATGGGTCAGTTGTGCGTCACGGGCCAGCCGGGCGTGCAGGCTGGCCATGACGGGCTCGAGCCCCACATCCAGAGGTTCCAGGAGAGACACGACCTCGTCATGCACGGGGCTGGGTTCGAGGGTCATTGGATTTCACCTTTCGACGATGAATGGACCAGCGAAGCCGGAGCCTGGATGGCCGCCCGGAGTGCTTTCACGCCATCTGCGCCGGCACGGCGTGCCGCCTCCGGGGAACTGCCCAGGAGAACCCCGATCTCCTTATAAGGGAGCCCGGCAAGGTAGTGGTAGGCCACTGCTTGGCGCTGCTTCGCAGGCAGCTTTGCGACGGCGTCTAGAAGCTCGGTGTCTGTGTCACCCGGCAGGCCCAGGCGGGTCGGCTGTTCGGGCGGATTATCCACAGGAAGGGCACGCCGGGCGCCGGCTCGGAGGTGGTCGATGCACTTCCGGTGGGCGATGGTGACCAGCCACGCTTCCACGTTGGCGTCCAAGGGCAGCTCCGGATAGGCCTGAAGCGCCGCAAGGAAGGTATCGGACCAAGCGTCGTCGGCGTCGTGGACGCCCAGGATCGCGCGGCACACCCGAAGTACGGTGGCACCACGTTCTTGTACGACTACCTCGAAGGGTTTCTTGCCGGCCTGTCCGTTCTCCATCAGAAGAGCTTGCCCGCTCTCACGGAGTCCGGTTCTTCAAGTTCCAAGAGGAAGCGCTTGTTCCGAAGCCCGCCCGCGTACCCCGTGAGCTGACCTTTCCGGCCCACAACGCGGTGGCAAGGAATGATGATGCTGATGGGATTCCGTCCGACGGCGGAGCCAACGGCTTGGGCAAGGTGGGGATCCCCGAGCTCCGCGGCGAGTTCGCCATAGCTGACAGTTTCCCCGAACGGAATGTGTTGGAGCCGCTCCCAGACCTTCTCCTGGAAGGGATTTCCGCGGGCCGAGAACGGAACGCTGAATTCTGTGCGTTGCCCGTTCAGGTACTCTGACAGTTCGCTCCGTGTCCGGGCAAAGACAGGATCGTCAATGGTTGCCGGTTCCCCGAAATAGTCGGGCGCGGGCATATGCCAGTGCCCTTCGTAGAAAATGCCCGTCAAAAACTCCCCGCGGGCAGTCAGCGTCAACTGCCCCAGTGGGGAATCCACCATGGTGTGCCGGTTGCTCATATCCTGTAGACGCCAGCGGGCACCGGAATGTGAGGTCCGGAATTCCTAGGAGCGCCAGCGGGTGGTCATCAGGAACCCGACAATGGCGATTCCGAAGCCGGCAACGATGTTCCAGGAAGCCCAGTCGCGGACCGGGAACTGGCCTTCGGTGATGTAGAAGGTGATGATCCAGAGGAGGCCGAGGATCATCAGGCCGAACATGACGGCCTTGTACCAAACCGGGTTGGGCTTGTACTGCTGCGTGGCCGAGGTCTGTTGGGCCTGGCGGGCAGGCCGCTTGCGGGGCTTGGACTCGGGCACGGATCCTCCTGGACTGCTCGGTTGATACCCGTCCCGCTGGCCTTGATATCCTGCAGGAAGGAAATTTCCAGCGGTTAACGGCCACACGTCGTTCCGGGTTGGTTCTAGCTGTCAAGTCTAGCCGCAACTTGGGACACGCCAGCGACGCCCGCGCCCTATAAGAGGAGACCCTGTGGCGCACCAGCAGACGACGGCGGTATCGGCCGTGCCGTCCGCGAGCCAAGGGGAGGAACTGCGGCCCCGGAAGAAGCGTGGTGCCTCGAATGTTGTCCGCAGGATCAGCCAAATCCTGGGTGAACTCCTCATCACGGCGGGCATTGTCCTGCTCCTTTTCGTGGCCTGGGAATTGTGGTGGACCAACGTGGAAGCCGACGCGAAGCAGACGGAGGCCGTCAAGAGCTTCGCGCAGGAATTCACAGGACCGGTAGCTCCCGCGGCACCTGCGGGGCCGGTGGATTATGGCCCTCCCGTCGTCGGCAAGGCCCCGGGCAACGGCGGAACCATCGGCATCATATACATTCCGCGTTTTGGCCCGGACTATACCCGCCCCATTATCGAAGGTACGGGCTCGGACGTCCTGGACACCCTGGGCCTGGGACATTACGGAAGTACCAGCATGCCAGGGGCTCCGGGCAACTTTGCGGTTGCGGGCCACAGGCAAACCCACGGCGCCGTCCTGGATAACATCCACACGCTGGTTCCCGGGGACAAGATCTACGTCCAAACCGCCGACGGGTATTACACCTACGTTTTCCGCAACAACCAGATCGTGCTTCCTGACCGCACCGACGTCCTGATGCCCGTGCCCACCCAGCCGGGTGCCACCCCCACGGAAAGCTTCCTCACGATGACCAGTTGCAACCCCAGGTTCGGGGCCCAGGAACGCATCATTGCCTACTCCCTGTTGGATAGTTGGCAACCTGCCTCAGCAGGTCCGCCGTCGGAAATCGCCGCCCAAGTAGCCCGTGCCCACGGAAAGGGGTAGCAGATGTACGCATGGATCTTCCGGAATTTGCCCGGCCCGCTGTGGGTTCGGATCCTTACCTCGTTGGTACTTGTGGGAGTAGCCCTTGTACTGATGGTCGAGTTCCTGTTCCCTTGGTTTTCCCAATTCACCACCCTGACTGACTCAACGATTGGTTTAGTGCAGCAACCATGAGCACAACAAAGATTTTGGTAGTAGATAACTACGACAGCTTCGTCTACACCCTGGTGGGCTACCTCCAGGAACTGGGCGCCGAAACTACAGTCGTCCGGAACGACGACGTCACGCTTGCCGAGGCCACGGAGCTGGCCGCAACCCGCGACGGCGTCCTCGTGTCCCCCGGTCCAGGCACCCCTGCCGAAGCCGGCGTCTGCATCGAGCTGATTAAATGGTGCGGTGAAGCCTCGAAGCCCATGTTCGGCGTCTGCCTCGGGCACCAGGCCCTCGCGGAAGCCTACGGCGGAGTGGTGACCCACGCTCCCGAGCTGATGCACGGCAAGACCTCGCCCGTGCGGCACGAAGGCAAGAGCGTCTTTGCCGGCCTCCCCTCTCCTGTCACAGCGACTCGATACCACTCCCTCGCAGCCGTTCGCGACTCCATTCCTGATGTCCTGGAGGTCACGGCAGAGACCACGAACGGCGTAGTGATGGGCCTGCAGCACAAAACCGCTCCACTCTGCGGCGTCCAGTTCCACCCGGAGTCAGTGCTTACTGAAGGCGGTTACCAGATGCTGGGGAACTGGCTCGAATCCCTTGGCATGACCGGCGCTGCCGAGCGTGCCGCCCAGCTGAGCCCGCTGATCAAGCAGTAGCAGCCGGGCCACGGGCTATTTCTTGGTTGGCGTGGGCTTCGGCGTAGGGGTGTCCGCAGTCGGCGTAGGAGTGGGCGTTGGCGGCGGGGCGGGAGCCTTCGCAACCGTAACGGTGACCAGCTTGCCCTGATCAACCTCGGTGTTGAAGACCTCGCTCTGTGCCGTGACCTTGCCCGGTTCGACCTGCGAGTTTTCCTGCTCCACCACTTGCATCATCAAGCCGTTGGCCTTCAGCGCCGCCTCGGCCTCGGCCTGGGGCAGCGCGATGAGCTGCGGCATCAGTACCTTGCCGGAGGAGATCTGCAGCTCCACCGTGGAGGTGGTGGCGATCGGGGCGCCCGGTGCCGGGGCTGTGCCGATGACCTGGCCCATGGGCACGGTGGCGCTGTGCGTCCGGACACTGTTGATATCGCCCATGATGCCGAGTTTCCGGAGGACATCCGTGGCATTGGCTTCCGTACGCCCCACGATGTCCGCCGGTATGGTCACCGAGCTGGGACCGCTGGAGACCCTGAGGATCACTTCGCCATCCTGGGTCACCGTTGAACCCGCTGCTGGCGTTGTGCCGATGGCCATGTCCTTGGCGACAGTATTGCTGGGCTCGCGTACTGACTTCGGAACGAGCTTCAGTGAATAGAGCTTCTGGATCGCCTGGGATTCGGTCATATTCGCGACCACCGGCACCTCGATCTTGGCAGGCTCGGCAGATTTGGCGTTCATGAGGTTGTAGAGCCAGAAACCGCCGCCGGCGAGCACAAGGAGCGTGAAAATCACCAACGTGGCGATCCACGCACGACGGCGGGACTTCTGCTGCGGGTGCCGCTCACGTTCCAATGGGAGGCCCAGGGGAAGGGGTTCCTCCTGTGCCGGGGCGAGGGGCTCGTCCTTGAATTGGTCCACATCCAGCAAACCCACGGCCGTGGCACTGAGGAGCTGCGTAGAGGGGTTATCGTCTTCCACAAGGTCGTTTGGATCGGTGGGGGCTTCGCTGGCCGCGACGGCTGGCACCGGGATGCCATTGCTCGCGGCGCGGAGGGCCCGGCGGAACGCGGCGGCATCCTGGAAGCGATCGGTGCGGCTCTTTTGCAGGGCCTTGACCAACACCGAGTCCAAGGCCTCGGTGACATCCGGGTTGTGGGAACTGGCCAGGTCCGGGGTTTCGCGGACATGCTGGTAAGCCACGGACACCGGGCTGTCGCCCACAAAAGGGGGCCTGCTGGTCAGGAGCTCATAGAGGAGGCAGCCAGCGGAGTAGAGGTCGCTGCGGGCGTCCACGGTTTCGCCCCTGGCCTGCTCCGGCGAGAGGTACTGCGCGGTTCCAACAACAGCCTGGGTTTGAGTCATCGTGGCGGCGGAATCGGCCATGGCCCGGGCAATGCCGAAGTCCATGACTTTCACTTCACCGGTGTCTGCGCACACCATGACGTTCGCCGGCTTGATGTCCCGGTGCACGATTCCGGCACGGTGGCTGTACTCCAAGGCAGCGAGCACACCCAGCGTGTAACCGACTGAGTCCTCCACGCCCAGTTCCTTCGCCTTGATCATGTCCCGCAGCGTGCGGCCAGAGACGAACTCCATGACGATGTACGGAACACGCACATCCTCTCCCGGGCCACCCGGAACGGAATACTCTCCCGTATCGAAGATGGCCACGATCGAGGGATGGTTGAGCGCAGCGACAGCCTGGGCTTCACGTTTGAAACGTGCCTGGAACTGGGGATCCCGGGCGAGGTCCGCACGTAGGACCTTGACGGCGATGGTCCGTCCCAGGAGGGTGTCTGTTCCCTTGTAGACGTCGGCCATGCCGCCACGACCGATCAACTCACCGAGTTCGTAGCGTTCATTGAGGATGCGCTGTGAAGACACAGGTGTGCTCTCCTCTCGATGCGCGGGGCCGGGGCGGGACGTGGACATGGTGTTTTAGCGGCCTGTTGGGGAAGCAGAACTGGACGGGTTGGCTCTTGTGGTGGGAGCGGTGGGGATCAGTTCCTTGGACAGATAGTAGGTCACGGTGGATCCTGCAGGTACCTCTGTTCCCGCAGCCGGCGAAGAACGAACGAACGTTCCGGGTTGCTGGCCGATGGAACCGTTGACATCCTCGCCCTTGACATACTGGAGTCCCGCGCCCTGCAGGGCGGCCTGCACCTGGCTTTCGGGAATGCCCTCGCCAATGGTGGGAACCGCAACCATCTCAGGGCCCTTGGAGTAGGTCACTGTAATGGTGGTTCCGGGGTCAACAGGACCAGTGGGGTTGAGGTTGAGTACCGTTCCAGGTGCTGACTGATCGAATTTCTCTTGTCCGTCGACGCCGAGACCGAGTGCACGGAGCTTGGCGCTGACTGTCTCGAACGGCTGGCCCTCGAACTCTTCAGGGATGATGTTGATCTTCTGCGGCGTCGACTGGGTAGGCGTCGGCGCTTCAGAGGTCTGCGTGGGCGTTGGCGTCGGAGTCGCCGACGAGGACGTAGGGCTGGGCGACCGGCTGGTGCTGGCCGACGTCGACTGGCTCGGCGAAGGGCTCGGCGAGAAGAATCCGGACTGCGAGATCAGGAAACCAATCAGCGCGAACAACACCAGAAGGATCAGTGCGACAAGCGGCCACGTCCACGGGCTGCGCTTCTTGCGTTCCGGTTCCGGGTCGTCGTAGCGCTCGTCATCGCTGTAGATGACCTCTTCATCGTCGTTCAGTTGCCGCTCTGCCTCGAGGGCGTTGGCACGCGTCAGGGGATTGTCAGCGGAAGCCGCGGCAGCGCCCACAGCAGCTCCGGCTGCGCCGGCACCCAGCACCGGAAGTGCGGAGGTCGCCGTCGAGGTCTGCTCCTTGCCGTAAGGCGACGCCACGACGCCGGTGGGGGCCGTTGCGGTGTCGACTGGCGCCGTGATGGGGCCGGTTGCGCTTTCGAACAACAGCATCCCGGGTACGGCGGCATGTGCCGTGGCAATATCGCCGTTGCGGATCGCCTCGGCCGCTTCAGCCAGTTTGATGGCGTTGGCCGGACGGTTCTTGGGGTCCTTGGCCAACATGGACATCAAAAGTGCACGCACGGGAACCGGCAGCGTCTCAGGAAGGGGCGGCGGAGCGTCGTTGACCTGCGCCAGGGCGATCGCGATCTGGGACTCGCCGGAGAACGGACGGTGGCCGGTGAGGCACTCGTAGCCGATCACGCCCAGGGAGTAGATGTCCGAAGAACCCGTGGCGGTCTGGCCCGTGGCCTGCTCCGGTGCCAAGTACTGGGCGGTACCCATGACCTGGCCGGTCTGGGTCAACGGAACCTGGTCCGCCAGGCGGGCGATGCCAAAGTCAGTGACCTTGACCCGGTTATCCGGTGTGATGAGCAGGTTGCCCGGCTTGATGTCGCGGTGCACCAGGCCCTGCGCATGTGCCACGGCAAGGGCGCGGGCGGTCTGGGCGATGATGGAAAGCGTCATGTCCGGCGAGAGCACCTGCTCCCGCTCCAGGATGCCGCTGAGCGGGTGCCCGGGCACGAGCTCCATCACAAGGTAGGCCGAGCCGGCTTCCTCGCCGTAATCGAAGACGTTGGCGATGCCCACGTGGTTAAGGAGGGCTGTGTGGCGCGCCTCGGCACGGAAGCGCTGCAGGAAGCCGGGGTCCCCCGTGTATTCCTCCTTGAGCACCTTGATGGCCACGATCCGGCCAAGGATCTGGTCCTTGGCCTTCCAGACCTCGCCCATGCCGCCAATCGCAATGCGACTGGTCAGCTGGAACCTGCCGCCGAGTGTGATTCCCGAAGTAGGCCTCACTTATTCAACACCGCCTCAAAAATCTTCTTCGCGTTCGGACTGGTTAGCTGGGCACCGCTTTGCACGTCCACACCTTCCATGACGATGGTGACGGCTACTTGCGGGTCGTTTGCCGGGGCGAACCCGGTAAACCAAGAGTTGTTCACACCGGAATCTCCGAGTTCAGCCGTTCCGGTCTTGCCGGCCACCTTGACCCCGGGAACGGCTGCGCCCTTGGCGATGCCGTTGTCCACGGCGCTGGTCATCCACTCGGTGATCTGGCTGGCAATCGGCTGGGTGGTGCTGGTCCGCAGTTGTTCCGGCTTGGTTTCGCTGATGACCCGGAGGTCAGGGGCGCGAACCGTCTGAACCAGGTTCGGTTTCATCTGCACACCGCCGTTGGCGATGGCCGCCGTCATCATGTTGATCTGCAGCGGCGTGGCTTTGACGTCGCGCTGACCCACCGACGACTGGGCGAGCTGGGCCTGGTCCAGGTCCCTGGGGAAGACACTCTTGGCCTGTTGGAGCTTGAGCTGGTCACCGAAAGTCTCGCCGAAGCCGAATTTCTCAGCCTGCTGGCGGATCGCGTCCTGACCGAGGTCCAGCGCAATGCTGGCGAACGGCGTGTTGCAGGACTGCTCCAAAGCGAAAGCGAACGACGCCGTCTCCCGGATGTTGCAGTTACCGCCGGCATAGTTGGGGAGGCTGGCGTTCGAACCCGGAAGCGGGAGGCTGCTGGGGTTCGGAAGCTCGCTGTCCTTGTTGTATTTGCCGGAGTTCAGGGCAGCCGCGGTGTCAATGAGTTTGAAAACCGAACCCGGCGAGAGCAGGTTGCCCGTAGGACCGCTGACGTTCTGGTTCAGGTTGATGCCCGGGACCTGGTTCAGCTTGGCCATGTTCGCCTCCGCGGCGGCCGTGTCATGGGTGGCTATCAAGTTGGGGTCGTACGACGGCTTGGAGACCATGGCAAGGATGGCCCCGGTCTTCGGGTTGGTGACGACTATTGAGCCGCGCTGCCCGTCAGGAATGAGGTCGTAAGCCAGTTTCTGGATGGCAGGATCCAAGGTCAGTTCAACAGAAGCGCCCTTGGGTTCCTTGCCCAGGAACATCTGGCTGATGCGGTCCAGGAACAACTGGTCCGAGTTGCCCGCGAGCGTCTCGCCCATCGACTGCTCCAGACCTGTGGATCCAAAGCCCCTGGAGAAGAATCCGGTGACGCCTGCGTAAAGCTCAGGCTGGGGGTAGGAGCGCTGGAATGCACAGGACTCTGTTCCCGGCACGGATTCCGCTACCGGTTTGCCGCCCACGATGATTGCACCGCGTTCGTTGCAGAAGGTTGCCAGGATGGCGCGCTGGTTCCAGGGGTTGGCATTAAGGTCGTCCGCGCCAATGACCTGGACGTAGCTGATGGCGCCGAAAATCAACGCGAACATGGCGACGGCGGCCATCCAGGAGCTGCGAATAGCCTGGTTCATTGATGCTTCACCGCCTCTGTTGGTGCGCTTGGGGTCTGTCCTGTTGCGGCTTTCACTGTTCCGTGGGAACTGGTGGTCGGGGACTTGCTAACCATCGGAGTGGTGTCCACGGGGCCGCGGGCCGTATTGGAGATCATGAGCAGCAGCCCGACGATGATCCAGTTGGCCAACAGCGATGAACCTCCGGCCGCCAGGAACGGGGTGGTCAGGCCGGTCAAGGGAATGAGTCGGGTGACGCCACCGATGACCACGAAGCATTGGAGGGCGATGGCGAACGACAAACCGCAAGCCAACAGCTTTCCGAAGGCATCGCGCGTTCCCAATGCTGCCCGGAACCCGCGGGTGAAGAGCAGCATATAGAGCATGACGACGGCGAAGAGGCCGATCAGGCCCAGCTCCTCGCCGATAAGGGCCACGATCATGTCGCTGTTTGCGAACGGCACGAGATCCGGCCGGCCTTGGCCAAGCCCGGTTCCCACCAAGCCGCCATCGGCCATGCCGAACAGGCCCTGGACAATTTGTCCGCTGCCGCCGGGTGACCTGCCGAAGACCTCAGGAGTGAAAGCGTTGATCCAGCTGTCGATCCTGAAGGCCACGTGGGAGAAGATTTTCGACGCAATGAAACCACCGCCGAGGATCAACGCCAGGCCGATGACCACCCAGGAGATACGGCTGGTGGCCACGTAGATCATCACGATGAAAAGGCCGAAGAAGAGGACCGAGGATCCCAGGTCGCGCTGGAAGACCAGGACGCCAATGCTCACCAGCCAGGCGGTGATCATCGGACCCAGATCCTTGAAACGCGGGAACTGCATGGGTCCGATCTTTCGGCCCGCCAGGAGGATGAGGTCCCTGTTGGAGGAAAGATAACCGGCGAAGAATATGGCCAGGGTGATCTTGGCGATTTCGCCCGGCTGGAACGTCATGGGTCCGATGCGGATCCACACGCTTGCGCCCAGCACTTCACCGGCGGAGATGCCCGGCACCAAGGGCAGGACCAACAGCAAGGCACTGGCTGCCAGTGAAATGTAGGTGAAGCGGCGAAGAATCCGGTGGTCCTTGAGGAACCAGATCACAGCAATGGATACCGCCATGGCAATAAGCGTCCAGCGGAGCTGGTTGTTGCCGGTATCGTCTCCCGGTCCATCCATGCGGTGGATCAACGCCAGGCCGAGACCGTTCAGGGCGACGACGATCGGAAGTATTACCGGATCGGCATATTTTGCCCGAAGGCGGAGGACCACGTGGAACGCGAAAGCGGCTACGGCCAGCAGGCTCGATTGGAACCAAAAGTCGCTGTCCAGGCCCATCTCGGAATTGAGGCTGACGAGCGCGCTGGCGCCGATTCCAACGGCGAGGGCCAGCACGATGAGCAGAAGCTCGACGTTCCGGCGGGGCTTGGGGGCGGTTTCGGTCTGGATCATTTTGCCCCCTCACAGGGAGTCGGTACGGGCGAAGGAGTGGGGCTGGCAACGGCCGCCGTGCTTGGTATCGGCACTGTGGCTGTGGGCGTCGGCGTCGCTGATGGCTTGGGAGAGGCTGTGCCGGACGGCGAAGTGCTGGGGCAGTTCACCGAGGCGCTGCCGTATTGCTTCAGGTTCTCAACAATCAGCTGGGCATCGTGGAGGTCACCGGCAGGGACGGTCTGGCGAACGCTTTGCTGGCCGTACTCGGGCAAGGAATCCACCCTGACATCGGTGACAGCTTCAAGCCGGGACAATTGGATGGGGCCAAGTCTCTGGGAAATACCGTTGAAAATGGCAACCCGCTGGTCGTATTCACCCACGTAATAGCGCGTCTGCGTCCAGGCATAGCCAAGCCACAGGCCAACTACGACGCCAAGTACCAGGAAAGCGGCGACGGCGGGCATCAGCCAGCGGTTGCGGCGGCGCGGAGGCTCGTCGATCTCGGCGCGGTCCTGCTCAGCCTTATGCGTCAGGACCGTGGCTGCCCGCCGCGCCACCGTACGTCCGGCAACGGTGGGGATGGATCCGGTTTCGGCCGCTGTGGCCGCGGCCCCCACCAGTTCGTGCGGGCGGCTCGCCAGTTCTTCGCGCAAAACCTCCGCTGACAGGTGTTCGCCAAGGTGGGGATCGGTGGTCGCGGGCGGTTCGTCGGCCGATTCGGAATCTTCGGTCGGCCCGTCGGCCTTTTCCGTGTCCTTAACCTGCTCGCCATCAGTGGAGGACGATCCTGAGTCCTTCGCCTTGTCGGCCTTGGTCTTTGAGGCGGAGGACGCCTTGGAGGCCTTGTCGGCCGGCGGCTCGTCGGCGGACTTGGTGGCCGTGACAGCGTCCGGTTCATCGACGGCGGCAAGCGCCGCGGCCGGTACGACGTCGACGGCCGCCGTGTTGACGTCGTCGACCGTTTCCTCAGCGATTTCCAGCACGATAACCGTGACGTTGTCCGGGGCACCGGCCTCGAGGGTCAGGTCAACCAGGATTTCCGCGCATTCGCGCAGGTCCTTGGTCTCCCGGACGACGCGCTCCACGACGTGTCCCGCCACGTAGTTCAAGCCATCCGAGCACAGCAGCCAGCGTTCGCCGGCTTCGACGTCCAGGACGTCCAGATCCAGCTCAGGGCTGGCGTCAACGTCTCCGAGAACCCGCATCAGGACGTTCTTGTGCGGGTGCGTTTCCGCTTCTTCGGGACGGAGCCGGCCCTCGTCAATGAGGCGCTGAACAAAGGTGTGGTCAACGCTGATCTGCTCAAACTTCTTGTTGCGCAGGCGGTAGGCGCGGGAATCGCCAATGTGGGCGAAGTGGAGCTTGCGGTCCTCAAGGAGCAATGCCGTCACCGTGGTACCCATGCCGGACAGCTTGGGATTCTGGTGGACCAGCTCGGAAAGGAGGGAGTTGGCTGTTTGGATCTCATCAGCCAGGACGGTGTCGGCGCCGTCGGGGTAGTCGTCGTGATCCAGGTGGATCATGTCCAGGACCGTCGAAGCGGAGGCGACATCGCCGCCGGCATGTCCACCCATGCCGTCGGCAACCACTGCCAGATGGCGACCCACATAAGCGGAGTCGTCATTCTTGGAGCGGATCCGGCCGACGTCGGAACGCGCCGCGTAGCGCATGATCAACGGGCGCTCCGCAGGCTTTTCCTTGTCCTTGGGGGTCTCGGGAGAGGCCATGGACTATGGCCTCAATTCAATAACCGTCTTGCCGATTCTCACGGGGACACCGAGTTCCACAGGCAAAGCACGCGTGAGCTGCTGATCGGCCAGGTAGGTGCCGTTGGTAGAGCCGAGGTCCTCGATGAACCATCGGCTGCCCTGCGGGAACAGTCGTGCATGCCGGCCCGAGGCGTAGTCGTCCTCCAGGACCAAGGTGGCTTCCTGTGCGCGTCCGAGCAGGATCGGGCTCGCTGCCAAGGGAACCGTAGTGCCCTTGAGGGGACCTTCAGTGACAACCAGGTTGCGGGCGTGCTGGATGGCCGGCGGCGGTGAGGCAGCCAGTTCGGGATGCTTGCGGACTTCACGTGCCGTGGGGACTCCGGTGACTGCCTTGCGCCCAATCTGGAAGTCGCGGCGCATGGTGGACACAATGCTGAAGATCAAAATCCACAGCAGCAGGAGGAACCCGAAGCGAAGCGCTGTAATGGTCAGTTCGCTGACATCGTTCACGCGTGGCCACCCGGGGTCTCGGGGAGGAGGCGGAAAATAATCTTGGTACGTCCCATCGTGATGGTTGAGCCGTCTGTTAGCTCCACGCTGCCGTTTACCTTATGTCCGTTGACGTAGCTGCCGTTCGTGGAGCCAAGGTCCACAGCCCATGTGCTGCCGTGTTCGGTGCGCACTTCAAGGTGCTTCCGTGAAACACCGGTGTCGTCCACCAGGATGTCGGCCTCGGAGGAGCGGCCCAGCACCACGCTCGGGGCGTTGAGTGAGTACCGCTGGCCGTTAATGTCCAAAACGGGCTGGAGCCGCGTGGGCTGCCGGACGGGGGCTGCGGGAACATTCGTTCGCGGGGGCTGCGGGGCCGGAGGCGCCTCGCCGGAGGACTTCTCGGTCCGGGAAGCAATTTCGAAATGGCCTGCCCGTTCTTCGTCGTTTCGACGGAACGAGATCCTGACAGCTCCCTGGAGCGTGTAGCCCTGGCTGCGAACGTGTTGGATGACGACGTCGCACAGTTCCTCAGCGAGCGGTGTTCCCCACTCCTGGGCCCGGGCGAAATCCTCATCGCTGAGCAGAACATCGAAAACGTTGGGAGCGAGCGTGCGCCCGGCGGAAATAGTGATGGACTGGTTGTCCAGTTCCCGCCTCAATTTGCTTGCGATCTCCACCGGCTCAACCCGTGCCCGCGACCCTGTGGAGAAGACGTTGCGGACGGCTTTTTCAATGCCGCGCTCGACTTTGTCCAGCAAACCCATATTCCTTCTCCTTTCCTTGCCGCGGCACCTGCTGTGCCTGGTCCGATACTCCTGCTGTTGGTCCGTGTGTGCACACACCAAAGTGAGTGCCGAACGGCCCTTCCACTTCCCGATACTACTGGGACTGACTGGGAATGACCTTAATCCACAACGCCTTATGCCCCGGAAAAGTTCGACTCTGGCCCTTGCTGGCGGGGCTCCCGGGGGTTGAAAAAACCTTGAGTTTCCGCGGATTCATGGGTTTTTCGCTCCATACAAAGGCAGGGCATCCGGCTCGATTGGTGTTTTGCTCCGGATGTCCGTTATGCTTGATCTCGCTGCTTTTGAAGGAAACGAAGCTGGGAGACCAGTGGAAGCCCGGAAAAAGAAGTTGCGCGCGAGTGGCGGAACGGCAGACGCGCTGGCTTCAGGTGCCAGTATCCGAAAGGGTGTGGGGGTTCAAATCCCCCCTCGCGCACGCAAAGGAAAGCCCCCGATCTACGGATCGGGGGCTTTTTTGTTGCCCGCCCGTACCCAACTGAGTAACAGCACATGTCGCAATGAGCACTCATTGCGACGCTTACTGTCACCTAGTTGGGTGGTGGGCCGGGAGGTTAGCCGCGCGCAGAACCTGTGAGCCGGCGTCGTGAGTTGCTGAGGTGGAGGCGCATGGCCGCCGCGGCAGCCAGGGGATCGCTCTCCGCAATGGCTGCGTATATAGAGGAATGCTCGTGGATCACCTGGTCGAAGCGGTCGCGGCTTTCCTGGTCATCTCCGGCGACGAGACGCGGGCGGGGCATGGCGATCATGGTTTGGCCGAGCGCGGTAATGCAGTCCGTATAAAAGGGATTGCCGGAGGCGGCTGCGACGGCACGGTGGAATTCGAAATCCGCCTTCATGGCGTGGGCCGGGTGGGCGACCTTCGCAGTGAACTGTTCCAAGGCCCCGTGGACGGCTTTGAGTTGCCGTTCGCTATGGTTCCTGGCCGCAAGTGCCGCGGCCTCAGTTTCGACGCCGATGCGGAAGTCCAGCATCTGCAGCCGTTCCTCCATGCTGGACACCGGCCGTGTTCCAGGCGCTTGCGTGGGGCCCTCCGCGGGAGGAGTCAGCGCGAAGCTGCCCCGCCCGCGTTCGGTTTCCACAAGGCCCTCGGCCTGCAAACGCGTCAGCGCGGAGCGGACTACAGTCCTGCTCACCCCGAATTCGCCGATGAGCGTGTTTTCGCTGGGGAGCTTCTCACCCGGCTGGATGACGCCGTCGACGATGCGGTTGCGGAGGTCGGCGGCGAGATCCGCAGTCAGGTTTCGGCTCATGGATTCCAGATTACGCGCCGAACTCCACCGATTCGGTGGTCCACGCACGTGCCTGATCGCTCAAGGTGACGCCAAGTCCAGGGCGGTCCGGGACGATCATGCGGCCATTCTTGGTTTCCAATCGTTCCTCGAAGAGCGGGTCCAACCAGTCGAAGTGCTCCACCCAGGGTTCACGCGGGTAGGCGGCCGCCAGATGCAGGTGGATTTCCATGGCGAAATGCGGCGCCAAGCCAAGTCCTCGTTCATCAGCCAAGGCCGCGAGGCGCAGGAACTGGGTGATGCCACCGACGCGCGGGGCGTCAGGCTGGATGATGTCGCAGCTGTTGGCGTTGATGAGGCCCTTGTGTTCGGCGACGGAGGCGAGCATCTCACCCGTGGCGATGGGCGTGTCCAACACCTGAGCGAGGTGTGCGTGGCCTTCGAAGTCGTACGCATCCAGGGGTTCTTCGATCCAGATGAGGTTGAACTCTTCCAGTTGGCGGCCCATGCGCAGGGCGGTTGCGCGGTCCCATTGCTGGTTGGCGTCCACCATGAGCGGCACGTCCCAGCCGATATGCTCGCGGATCCCCGCAACACGGCGGAGGTCTTCCTTGGAATCTGGCAGGCCAACCTTGACCTTGATCCCGCCGATGCCCTCTTCGATTGACTGTGTGGCGCGGGCCTTGACCTCCTCGAGGGTGGCGTTGAGGAAGCCCCCGGAGGTGTTGTAGGTCTGGACGGAGTCGCGGTAGGAGCCCAGGAGCTTGGCCAGGGGGAGCCCTGCGCGCTTGGCTTTGAGGTCGTAGAGCGCAATGTCGACGGCGGCCAACGCCTGTGTTGCCACGCCTGACCTTCCGACGGACGCACCGGCCCACAGGAGCTTGGTGTAGATCTTGCCGATGTCGTTGGGGTCCTCGCCGATGATGCCCTCCGCGACTTCCTTGGCATGGGCGTACTGCGCGGGTCCGCCGGCTCGCTTGGAGTAGCTGAAACCCACGCCGCTGTGGCCCTGTTCGGTTGTTATCTCGGCGAACAGGAAAACAACCTCGGTCATCGGCTTCTGGCGTCCGGTGAAGACTTTGGCATCGCTGATGGGTACGGCAAGGGGCAAACGCGCGGTGGACAGTTTCACGTGCCGGATGAGGTCGACGGTGCTCACGGGGTCTCCTAAGTAGTTTTACTTAGGATACAAGTTAGATACTTGTTCTACAAGAAGTAAGGTCTCCGGAGGAGCCCGCCGTAGGGCCATTTGGCCTGCCGGCGGGCTGATCCGTCAGCCGCGTTCCACCGGGAGCCACAGTTCGCAGCTCGCAGTGCTGAAGTCGGCAGCGCGGTCGAGGACTGCCACAATCGCTGGGCCCGGGCGGAGCCGCCACGGGTTGGAGGGGAACCAATCGGTGGCAGTTGAAGCCCACGTGGACTGAAGAACCTCCGGGTAAGCCCCTTTGGCATGGAACACCGCCCAGATGCCGGCGGGGACCTCAATCGCGTCGAGATCCTGGGGCACGGGTGTCGTTTCGGTGACGGCGACCCCATGAAGGTAGGTCAGCTCGCTGCCCTCCGTATAGTCCGGGTCTACGTCGGCGCTCACCTGGAGAAGGCCAACGGGGTCGGTGTTGCTCAATTCCTTGAGCCGCGCGTGCTCTGTTACTGGCAGTGAGGCGATGTGTGCCTGGATGTGCGGGTTTGGGCCGTTGTGTATAAGCGGTACGCGTGCCGAACGACCGATGAGCTTGAATGCTGGCCGGTCTGCGATGCGAGTGTCCATCGTGGTGTTCCCTTCTACGGTCAGGCGGAACCTGAGCTGCGGTTGTGTGCGAAGGGGGCCGCCGTTCCGGCGCACGTCGCTCGGACCGACGCCGTGTACTGACCGGAATGCCCGGCTAAAAGCCTCCGTGGAGCCGTAGCCATACCGCACCGCGATAGCCAGCAGGTCGCCCGTCCCGAGAACGTCCGTTGCAGCCACGGTCATTCGGCGCCTGCGGACGTACTCGGAGAGCGGCATGCCCGCCAGCGATGAGAACATTCGGCGGAGGTGGTACTCCGTCATGCCGAGCCTGACCGCCAAGTCATCAACAATGATCTCCTCGGTGAGGTGACCATCAATAAAATCGACGAGTTGGTTTAGAGCTGAGATCACGGTTCTCCCTTCAACTACAAGCCTGCTCGTCCGGTGCACCCCGAACCCTACTATCGCGGTCCGATTCGATCGCCGCTCATCTTGCAGCGCACCCCTTTGCCGCTCCTCCGCGGGCATGGAGTGACTGGTTCCGAAGGGTTCCAATTCCTTTGAGCTCGTACACCCCCGCTGTGACAGTTCCCGGTGGGAGTGTTCACCACTTGGCATCAGGGAAGTTCGGTGGGGTGATTTCCACCCCTGCTTCCTTATGGTCTGTGAAGTAGCGCCTGGCTGCTTCGTCGTCCGCGGAAGTCTGGGGTTTCGGTAGGCCCTTCAGTTTGCGCGCCTTCCGTGCTTTCCGTTCATCCCTGGCTCCTTTGAAGCATACATAAGGAGCCGCAGCGAATAAGGGGGTGCAGACCAGGCCGAAGATCATTACGATCCAATTCAGGCTGACGATGGCCGCGATAAGCATGATGAAGCTGCCGACCGCGGCCGGGACCATGATGATCGCAAGGATGAACTGCACCACCAATGAACGTACCGTGTAGTTGCCGCCGTTGGGCAGGGAGCCTCCCATGCCCCACTCATCCCGGGTATAGGCGTACATGCGCTTGTCACCGCCCCATGCGTAGTAGTAAGTGCGTTCCGGTGGAAGGATAAACTCCGGCCTGTCGTTCACAGTTCTTCCAGGGTCACGGTCCAACGTCATGGGGCAATTTCACCTTAATGTGGCGCTTGGTCTGGGTTTGCACGTTAGTCCAAGCCCCTAAATTTAATTCGGGTACCCGACTGCGGCTCTCGCCTTGAGCGAGTCAGCACAATTGGCAGGAGTTGGGTCAGGAACGCCTGAGGTGGAAGGTGGCACCCTTTCTATTCAGCTGCCAGATAGTTACGGTCCCGTCCGAGTGGAGGCCAGGCACAGTCTTCTTGACGTCGAGGACATTGAGTCCTTCGGGAAACTCGCTGCGCGTCCGCAGCATGAATTCCACAGGGAACCTTTCATTCACAGCATTCCTAAGCCGTCGCCGCCTCTTTGCAGTGATGAGCGCTACCACTGCCCACGTGATGTAAGGCAGGAGTACAAGCCAGCCTCCTGGACCGTCATTCCAGAGTTGACCGAAGGCTATACGGCAGACAACGAAGACAAGGGCGGCAACAATAACGGCACGCATCAACTAGCTTCCAACGCGTCCCTCTCCGTTCCTCACGCCACCAGGGGCCGCCGGCACATCCGTCGTGACCACCGGCGTCGAAGCTCGCTTGCCGCCCTGCTGCGCCGCAGTCCCCGCCGCGACCACCAGCGCAATCCCAAAAAGCTGCATCAGCGTGGGCGATTGCGCCAGCACCAGCAACCCGATCAGTACGCCGAACGCAGGCTCAATCGAGAGCAGCGTGCCAAAAGCCGTGTGGGTCATGCGCCGCAAAGCCAGCATCTCCAAACCAAAGGCGATCACCGGAGTAATCAGCGCGATTCCCGCGGCCATCGGCAGGACCCACCACTCAAGCGTGCCACCGAGCACCTGCGGCAATCCAAAAGGCAGGGTGGCCAACGCGGCAACCGGAATGGTGAGCGACAGGCCGCTGATACCCGAGAACCGGTCGCCCACATGCTGCGTCAGCACGTTATAAAGACCCCAGCAAACGCCGGCCGCCAAGGCGAATCCCACTCCAATCAGGTCGATGGTCCCATGCCAAGGTTCGGTCAGCAGTACCACGCCGATGAAGGCCAGCAGCGGCCACACCAGCGCCTTCCGGCGATGGCTCATGATGCCGGCTACTGCGAGGGGGCCGAGGAATTCGATCGCGACGGCGGTCCCCAGCGGGATGCGCTCGACGGCCGCAAGGAAGAACGTGGTCATGAAACCCGTGACCACTCCGAGGGCTATCAACGCCGGAAGATCCCTACGGCGCAAAGAGCGGATGGCCGGCCGGCTGACCATCCACAGGAAGACGACTCCAAAGCACATGCGCAGCCACGCTGTACCTGCCGGACCGACCTGAGCGATCACGGCAACCGACAGGGCGTTGGACAGCTGGATGGCCATCATCGCGGCAACAGCCATGGACCAGGGCGGAAGTCCGCCAATTGCTCCGGACAGGCGGTTACGCATTCGGAGCCTCCGTTCGGTGTCCCGCACCGACACCAGGCTCAAAGACCGCCAAAGTAAAGCGGGCAGGAGATATGCCGGAGTTGGCATATGAATGGGGTACATCGCTGCGGAAGGTGAGGGCGTCGCCAACATTGAGCTCGTAGCTCTCTGCCTCGACCTCTATCCAGAGGACACCTTCCTGGACCTGCAGCAGCTCGCGGGTACCGGCGGAGTGTGCCTCACTCGCGTGAAGCTCCCCTGGTGCCAGCGTCCAGTCCCACAGCTCGACGACGTCGGGAGACTCAGTGCCCGCGACCAGTACGCCGCGGCCCCCTGAGGGGCCGGTCCAGAGCAGCGCCCCTTCACCTGAACGGGTGATTCGGGCAGCCCGGGGTGCCGGCGGTTCGACGAGGGCGGGCAAACCCACTCCCAGGGCGTCACTGATCCGAAGGAGGGTCCCGATGCTCGGATTCACGCCGCCCTGCTCTACGTTGACCAGCATCCTGCGGCTCACGCCGGCGAGTTCAGCCAACCTGTCGAGCGTCCAGTCGCGGCCTTTGCGTTCTTGCTTGACGCGCTCCCCGATAGCGCGCGCCAAACTCTCTGCACTGTCTTCCATATAGTGCAGTATACTGCACTACTTTGGCACCTGCGTGCCAATGGACTCTCAGTTGATGATTTCTGCCCGCTCATCAGCCTGGATTGCAGCAAGCCGCTCCCGCCACATCTCAAGTGCTTCGGGGGTAAGTCGGGTCCAGTCGGTGACTTCTTCAACCACTCTGAGCGGAAAGGTGCTGCGGTAGGAGCGCGTGGGATTGCCGGGGAACTTCTTGTCCGTCACGTTGGGGTCGTTCTCGTAGGGGCCCGTAGGTTCCACGCGATAGACGTGCGGCGCACCTTCGCCGGAAGTCAGTTCGACGGCGAGCTCCGCCGCCAGTCCGGCCCCGTCGCGGAGGGCGGTGAAGTAGATATGGTTCATGACGACGTCGGGCTTGTAGTTCGAGCGATAGCCCGGTGAGAGGATGTCACCCACCCGGACTTCGGCTTTCGTGCCGTGATAAAAAGGGCCTTCATCCAGCGGTTCAGTCATGGACCCAGCCTAGGCAACTTACGCCCGCATCGCTCCAAAACCCGCGATCAGCGCCTCAAGTCCCAGGCTGAAGGCCGTGTCCGTCGGGCGCTCGTGGCCGGCCAAGGACAGCCGGTCGACGGCGGAGGTGAAGTTCGGGACGTCTCCGGCGAGGTCGCCGGCGTCGAAAATGTCCTCCGGCGCGGTGACGTCGTAAGCGGCCCCGAACACGAAGGCTTCCAGCGCCACAATCGCGGAGATGATGCGGTCCTCGGGGAAGCCGGCGTCGCGGAAGCCCGCCGTGACGGCCTCGTACATGGCGAGGGTCTTGGGTGCGTTGGCTACCGGCAGCACCGCGATGATGGGGATCAGGGGAGTGTGTTCTGAGAACACGTCACGGTAGGACCACGCCCAGCGCCTTACGGCAACGTCCCATGGCTCCACTCCAAATGCCGACACGTCCACCATCGCCGCCAGATGGTCTTCCAGCAGCACCAGCACGTCGTCCTTGGAGGACACGTGGTTGTACAGGGCGGACGGTGCCACTCCCAGGGAGCGGGCCAACGCCGCCATGGTGAGTCCGTCGTATCCCTTGCTGCTGATCAAGGTGAGCGCCGCCGTCGTAATGCCGTCCTGGTCCAGGATTGCCGCCGTTGGTCGGCCGGCGCGCCGCCGGGACGTCGCGGAGGGGGCTGGGGTTGGTGCGGGCATCGGGAGCCTTTCTGCTGCCTGTGTCCCCAGCATTATTCCACCGGGTCTTCCCTGTCGCTCACTCAGCCGCTACCATGGTTATAAATGAATGCCATTCATTTATTGGTCAGCCACCAACGGACGGCCACGGAGAGGACATCATGCAGAATCTTGATCGCGACGTTGTGATCGTCGGTGCCGGACCGTCAGGGTTGACGGCGGCGCGCGAATTGAAGAAGGCCGGACTCAGCGTCGCAGTGCTCGAAGCGCGCGACCGCGTGGGCGGCCGCACCTGGACAGACACCATCGACGGCGCCATGCTGGAGATCGGCGGCCAGTGGGTTTCCCCGGACCAGACGGCCCTCATGGACCTGCTGGACGAGCTCGGCCTGAAAATGTACTCGCGCTACCGCGATGGCGAATCCATCTACATCGGCGCAGACGGCAAGGCCACCCGCTACACCGGCGACACCTTCCCGGTCAACGAGACAACCAAGGCCGAAATGGACAAGCTTGTCGCCATCCTGGATGAGCTCGCTGCGGAGATCGGGCCCACCGAACCCTGGGCGCACCCCAAGGCCCGTGAGCTGGACACCATCTCCTTCCACCACTGGCTCCGCCAGAACTCGAACGACGAAGAAGCCTGCAACAACATCGGCCTCTTCATCGCCGGCGGCATGCTCACCAAGCCCGCCCACGCCTTCTCGGCCCTGCAGGCCATCCTCATGGCGGCGTCGGCCGGCTCCTTCACGCACCTGACGGATGAGGACTTCATCCTGGACAAGCGCGTGATCGGCGGCATGCAGCAGGTTTCGCTGCTGCAGGCAGCAGAGCTGGGTTCCGACGTCGTCCTCAACAGCCCGGTCCGCACCATCAACTGGGAAGGAAACAACGTCACCGTCGTTTCCGACGGCGCCACCGTGAACGCCCGCTACGTGATCATGGCAGTTCCGCCGAACCTGTACTCCCGCGTTTCGTTCAACCCGCCGCTGCCGCGCCGCCAGCACCAGATGCACCAGCACCAGTCGTTGGGCCTGGTCATCAAGGTGCACGCCGTCTACGAGACGCCGTTCTGGCGCGAAGACGGACTGTCCGGCACGGGCTTCAGCGCCGGTGCGCTGGTCCAGGAGGTCTACGACAACACCAACCACGGCGACACCCGCGGCACCTTGGTGGGCTTCGTGTCCGACGAAAAGGCCGACGCCGTATTCGAGCTCAGCGCCGAAGACCGCAAGAAAGCCATCCTGGAATCCATCGCCGGCTTCCTGGGTGACAAGGCACTGACCCCCGAGGTCTACTACGAGTCCGACTGGGGCTCCGAAGAGTGGACCCGCGGCGCCTACGCCTCCAGCTACGACCTCGGCGGCCTGCACCGCTACGGCAAGGACCAGCACGCCAACGTCGGCCCGATCTACTGGTCCTCGTCGGACCTCGCGGCTGAGGGTTACCAGCACGTCGATGGCGCGGTCCGCATGGGCCAGGCCACCGCAGCACGCATCGTCGAAGCCAACAAGCTGGCTTCGGTAGCGGTCTAAGCCCCGCGGAAGACCGCAAAACCAGTTACCGGCAGTCCGGGGGAAGTGCCGTCCCCGGACTGCCGGCAGCACTGTTTAAGGAGAATCATGCGATACGTCGTCGGCTACACCGCCAACGCCAGGGGTCGCGATGCCGTCCACCTCGCCATTGCGATGGCCCGCGGACAGGACGCCAGCCTGGACCTGGTCCTCGTGGTCCCGGAGGACTCGCCGTACAACGCCGTTTACCCGCCTGAGCCCGGCTACGACTCGATCCTCAACGAGCAAGCCCGGCAGTGGCTCGACGACGGCCTCGCCCTGGTCCCGGCCGACGTCGCCGCCCGCGCGCACATCCGCCGCGGAGACTCGGAAGCGCAGGCACTCATTGATGCGGCTGTGGAGTTCGATGCTGCCGCGCTGGTCATTGGCGCCACCAACAACGGCCTCCTCAAGCGGTTCACCATTGGTTCAGTGGCCAGTTCACTGCTCCACTCTTCACCGGTTCCGGTTGCCCTGGCGCCCCACGGCTACCACCGGACGGAAGGCATCACCCGGCTCAGCTGTGGTTTCGGCGCCCGGCCCGGTGCCGATGAACTCCTTGACGTCGCCGTCGAGTCAGCGCGCGACCGCCACCTTCCGTTGCGTCTCGTCTCCTTGTTGGCGCTCGACGGCGGTAACTCGCCCGGGCTCGCCGACGCGGCCTGGGTGCATGCCGCCGACCGTCTTGCCGCCGTCGGGGATTCCACCGCCGGTTCCGGTCCGGACGCCGGGACCGAACCCGAAATCGTCGTCGCGCAAGGCCGCACGATCGAGGAGGCCGTGGACCGCCTCGACTGGGAAGACGGCGAAATCCTTCTCATCGGCTCCAGCCGCCTGGCGCAGCACCGCGCCACCTTCCTGGGCACCACCGCAAACCGGATCCTGCGTGCCCTGCCAGTTCCAATGATCGTGGTTCCCCGCGACTACACGCGACAGCGCTCCTAGCCGTCGCCCGAGAGGCAATACCCATGTCAACTGCACCAAAGACGGTCCAGTCGAAAGATTCGGCCCTGAGTGAGAAGGGCCTGAAAGCCGGATCGGTGGGCCTCATCGGCGCCGTCGTGATCGGCGTTTCCTGCATCGCGCCGGCCTATACGCTGACTGCCGCGCTTGGTCCCACCGTATCCGAGGTGGGTGTCCACCTTCCCGCGATCTTCCTGGTGGGCTTCATCCCGATGCTGCTGGTGGCGCTCGGCTACCGCGAACTCAACAACGCAATGCCCGACGCCGGAACCTCCTTCACGTGGGCGACGCGCGCCTTTGGACCGTGGATCGGTTGGATGGGTGGGTGGGGGCTCATCGCAGCCACGATCATTGTGCTGTCCAACCTGGCCGCGGTTGCAGTGGACTTCTTCTACCTGATGCTCGGTCAGGTCTTCAACGATCCGTCACTTGCGGAGCTGAGCAAGATCCTGCCCCTGAACATTGCCACAACGCTGGTGTTCATTGCGGTGGCTTGCTGGATTTCGTACCGGGGCATGGAGACCACCAAGGGCGTGCAGTACGTGCTGGTGGCATTCCAGTTGCTGGTGCTTGGGTGGTTCGCTGTTTCGGCGTTTTCGCATGTAGCCAACGGCACGGCCTTCGACGCCACCGCCATCTCGCCCGACTGGTTCAACCCCTTTGCGGTGGACTCCTTCACGACCTTCACCGCCGGCGTTTCCCTCTCCATCTTCATTTACTGGGGCTGGGACGTGACGCTGACCATGAACGAGGAAACCCGCAATCCCGAAAAGACGCCCGGCCGCGCTGCAACCGTGACCGTGCTGGTGATCGTGATCATCTACATGACTGTTGCGTTGGCAACCTTGTCCTTCGCCGGCGTGGGGGACACTGGCCTGGGTACGGGCAACCCTGAGAACCAGTCGAGCATCTTCGCTGTCCTCGCTGGTCCGGTGATGGGTCCGTTCGCCATTTTGATGTCTTTGGCAATCCTGAGCAGTTCGGCTGCGTCCCTGCAGTCGACGTTCGTTTCTCCCGCCCGGACGCTGTTGGCGATGGGCCACTACAAGGCCATCTCGCCCAAGTTCGGCCGGATCAGCCCCACGTACAAGTCCCCGAGCACCGCCACCATTGCCGCGGCCATCGCAGCTGCGGGCTTCTACGTGATCACCCGGACCGTGTCCGAGAATGCCCTCTGGGACACCATCACCGCCCTGGGCATGATGATCTGCTTCTACTACGGCATCACCGCGCTGGCCTGCGTTTGGTACTTCCGGGCCGCGGCGTTCAGCAGTGTCCGCTCCTTCTTCTTCAAGTTCCTGGCGCCCTTGCTGGGCGGCGTGATCCTGCTGGTTATGTTCGTGAAGACTGCCGTTGATTCCCTGGACCCTGCTTATGGTTCGGGCTCTTCGGTGGGCGGCATCGGCCTGGTGTTCATCCTGGGAATGGGCGTGATCCTGCTGGGCGTGGTGGTGATGCTGGTGATGTACCGGGTGCGGCCCGAGTTCTTCAGGAATTTCTCGCGCCGAGTTGGCATTGGATGACAATGTTGCGCGGCGGGATTGTCATTAAGTGTCATCTCGGCGAGGGGAGGGCAGCTGTGGGGACGCCTGCGGCACGCTCCGCTTCGGTTAACGCTTGGGCGAGGCGTTCGACGGCGGCCCTGTAGTCGGTCCCGGCGGTCACCTTGCAGTACTCGGCCTCCCGCATGGCCCTCGTCAGCGCAGCCGTTTCCTGGGTCCGCACGTCTGTCATGGCCGGAAAATCGATGGTCTGCGCCGGATCCAGTTCGTAGCGCTGCCATTGGGCCAGGATGCTTTGGTGCCGTGCGGCGTCGTCGGCAAAACCAGCACGACGCCGGGGCTCGGCTGCGTGGGTCCGCTCGACTTTCCGGGCGGCCGCCAAGGTTCCTGCCGCCGTCGTTGCTGCCAGGGCGACCATCACCAATCCGGCGGGCGGCCACAGCACAGTGGGAAGCAGAACGGCGGGCGCAATCACCGTAAATCCCGCGAACAGATCCCAGAAGACCGTGTCCGGCTCAGGCCCGCGACCATAGGTGAGTTTTCTGCGCAGGATGTATGTTGTTGCCGCGGTTGCAAGAACCAAGGCAACGCCCCACAGGAGCATCATGGCGGGCATCGGACCACCTCCAGGCGAATTCGCTGCTTTGAATTCAGTATGCGCCGGGGGATGCGGGGATGCGAGAGTGGTTGAGTCCCCGGCAAATCAGGTAGTGAACTCTCGGTAGACTCGATGTCAGCAGGCAAGAGACTGCTGCATCGTTAAAAACGAAAGACCCGAGTGCAATCGGGTCTTTGTTCAGCGCGATGCGCTCTTTGGTGCGATTTCAAGGACATACCCTTGACTCTCACACTTCAAGAGTATGCCCCTCCGCGCACGCTGTGCAAACATGCGCGGTCGCACCCTGTCCTCAGTGAGGGGGTGCACCATGTCTCGACGACGTCAACGTCCCGAGCATTGAGGCCGCCTGAACCTGTGGGTCAACATCGCACGCTTTGCGTGGGAGATTGTCCGCTCGTTCTGGCACCTGAAACCCTGATGGGTTGGCGACGGCCGCGGGACTACCCGCGGCCGTCGTCGCGTGCGTTTTGACCGTCAGTGCCGGGGCGTAGCCTTGGCACCATGAGACTGAAAATGTGCAGCATCCACGTCAAGGACCCGGCAACAGCCCACACGTTCTACACGGAAACGTTGGGCTTCGAAACCCTGATGGCCATGCCTGAGTACAACCTCTTCATCATCAAGGATCCCGGCGCAGGCCCGAACGCCACAGGGCTGCTCCTGGAACCAAGCGACAACCCCATCGGTGCAAACTATATGAATGCCGTCTATGAGGCCGGCATGCCTGCGGTTGTCCTGGGCGTGCCCGACGTCCAGGCGGAGTACGAGCGGTTGCTGGCTGCGGGCGTGAGGTTCAAGGGCGAGCCGGCAGAGGATCCGTCGGGCATCAGCGCAGTTTTCGACGACGGCTGCGGCAATTACGTCCAGCTGCACCAAGACTAGTTAAACAGCTATGGCCGGGACACAGGTCCCGGCCATAGGTGGATCAAACCTTATGCGCGGTCGCGCTTTGTTCCCTTGGGAGCCTCGCGTTTGGCCGCGGCGTTCTCCCGGGCTTCCTTTGTCGCGGCCTTTTTGTGGGCCTCGTCTTTCACTCGCTGGGCCTCGGAACGGACTGCGGCGTGGGTGGCGCGTTCGGTGACCAGCCACTGCGGGGGCGTTTGCAGCAACTCGGTGATTTCCGCCGTCGTGAGTGCTTCCTCGACGCCGCCGCGGGCGAGGCCGCTGATGGAGATGTTGAGTTTTTGCGCAACTACCGGGCGCGGGTGCGGGCCGTTGCGGCGCAGTTCGGCAAGCCACTCCGGCGGGTTGGACTGAAGTTCGTTGAATTCCTCGCGGGAGATGGACGAATCCTGGAACTCCTGGGGTGTAGCGGGCAGGTAGATGCCGAGTTTCTTGGCGACTGTTGCCGGCTTCATGGACTGGGAGTTCGAGGACGTCATACTTCAAGGGTATCTGGCCGGTACTGTGAGTGTGTGCCAGATGCTGAAGAATCCACGGAAACTCCCGAGTCCCAACCCGCGCTTCGCTTCGCGTACGTCGCCGGCGTGACTCCCGGGAAATGGATCCGCCGCTGGGAAGAGCGGATGCCTGAAGTTCCGCTGCACTCCTTCATGTCCGACGACGACGCGCAGCTTTCGGTGTTGCGGGACGGTTCCGCTGACCTCAGCTTTGTTCGGTTGCCCGTGGACCGGGAAGGCCTGAACGTCATCCCCTTGTATGAAGAGCAGCCCGTGGTGGTCGCACCCAAGGGCCACGAGGTCTCAGTGTTCGAGGAAGTGGCACTGGAGGACCTGGCCGAGGAAAATTTCCTGGACATCGCGGAAATGGGCGGCCCGGACATGGCCCTGCAGGTTGTTGCTTCCGGCGCCGGACTCGTGATCATGCCCATGTCGGTTGCCAGGCACCTGAATGCCAAGGACACGGTCATGCGCCGGCTGACGGGAGCCCCTGGAACCCAGATCGGCTTGGCTTGGCTCGTGGGAACAGACAGCCCGGTGATCGAGGAGTTCATTGGGATTGTGCGTGGCCGGACAGCGCAGAGTTCACGCCAACCGTCTGCCCAGCAGGAGAAGCCCAAGAAGGCGCCCAAGCCTGATCGCAGGGGTTCGGGTGCGAAAAAGCCTGCAGTTGCCCAGCGCTACGCCCCGAATCCGGACAAAGGACGCGGCCGCGGTTCGCGAAAGAAGGGCAAGCGCTGACTACTCGCCGTGGATGGCGGCCTGCTGCTGCTCTGAACGGTTGAGATAGGCAAGGAGCAGGTCGCCCGCGCGCTCCAGTTCGCCGGCCTCCAGCGCTGCGCAGATCTGCTCATTTTCAGCGAGCCAGTCGCTGTAGAAGTGCGCATTGACGGTGGCTTTGTGGAAGTACAGCCTCATCTCAGCCAGGATCTGGGCCATGATCGTGTTCAGGCGGTTGCTCTCTGCCAAAGCCACGATTGCCCCGTGAAAGTGCTGGTTGGCGCTGCCCAGTCCTTCATTGTCATCGGCGGCCGCCGCACGCTTTCCCTCGTCGACGGCGGCCCTGACGGCGGCTATGCGCTCCGGCGAACCTCCCGCACGGATGGAACTGACCTCGATGGCGCGACGGACGGTGTAGACATCGTGGATGTCACCTGCCTCGAGGGTGGCTACGAACACGCCCTTGTTTGGCTGACGGAGTAGAAGGCGTTCCGCGGCGAGCTCGGCAAAGGCTTCCCGGACGGTGTTCCGGGAGACGCCAAGATCCTCGGCAATTGTGGCTTCCGTGAGTTTGGCGCCGGGAACAAGGAAGCCCTCTGCAAGCTGATAACGCAGTTCCTCCGCCACGCGTTCGGCCACGGAGGGGACCCTGAGCCGCATCCGTGCGCGGGCACCGTCCAGGCCGGGATGTTCGCTTGATTCCTGATCTGCTCCGGCCATAGTCACAAAATTACACGATCGCCGAAAATAAGGATCGCCGGATTGTTGAACAATCCAGCGATTTGGTGCATGCTGGATGTAACGCGCATCACGAGGCAGGGATCACACCATGGCAACCATCGACCTGAACAGCGACGTCGGAGAGTCATTCGGACGCTGGACACTTGGCGACGATGCCGCCATGTTCCAATCCGTCTCCAGTGCCAACGTTGCTTGTGGATTCCACGCCGGCGACCCCAGCGTTATCCGCAGCACCTGCGCCAAGGCGGTCCAGGCCGGCGTCGTAATTGGCGCCCACGTCGGGTATCGCGATCTCGCGGGATTCGGCCGCCGCTTCATGGATATGGACCCTGTGGAGTTGGCCGACGACGTGGTGTACCAGATCGGCGCGCTGCAGGCTCTGGCAGCTCTTTCCGGTGGCCGGGTGCAGTACGTGAAACCCCACGGTGGTCTGTACAACGCGATAGTCAAGCACACGGCCCAAGCGCGCGCAGTGGTGGATGCCGTGAAATCGGTAGACCCCAACCTTCCGATTCTCGGCCTGCCCGGCTCTGAAGTTCTGCGATTGGCTGAGGAAGCAGGCCTTCGAGGCATTTCCGAAGCATTCGCGGACCGCGCCTATACCCCGGAAGGAACGCTCGTCCCGCGCTCCCAGCCCGGGGCCGTCCTGCACAACCCCGACGAAGTGGCCGAACACGTCCTGCGAATGGCCACTGAACAATCCGTCAAGGCAATCGACGGTTCCATCCTCAAAATCACCGCAGAGAGCATCTGCGTGCACGGTGACTCACCCGGAGCAGTTGCAATGGCTGCCGCCGTGAAGTCCGCACTGGGCGAGGCCGGCGTAACCGTCGGCTCGTTCCTCTAACCCGTTCCAACCGGACTCCGCACCACCTCATCCCCCCGGAGGGCATCATGACCAGCACCAACAACGCAGCAAAGGCAGTGACGAGGAAGCCGCCGCCCGGCGCACTCAAGGCCTACATTGCCAGCCTCACCGGTACATCGCTGGAGTACTACGACTTTGCGATCTACTCTGTGGCCTCAGCACTGGTATTCCCCAAGATCTTCTTCCCCGGCAACGACGAATTCGTGGCGCTGCTGCTGTCCTTCTCGGCGTTTGCCGTGGGCTACTTGGCCCGCCCGATTGGCGGCATCATCTTCGGCCGGCTCGGCGACAAGATCGGCCGCAAATACGTCCTCGTTTTCACCTTGGTGCTGATCGGTGTGGCCACAGTTCTCATTGGTGCGCTGCCCGACTACTCGGTGATTGGCGTCGCGGCCCCCACCATCCTGGTTCTTTTGCGGCTTGCGCAGGGCATTGGCGTTGGCGGCGAATGGGGCGGCGCGGTTCTGCTGTCCAGCGAATTCGGCGACCCCAACAAGCGTGGCTTCTGGTCATCTGCGGCCCAGATCGGCCCACCCGCAGGTAACCTCATGGCCAACGGTGTGCTTGCCGTGCTGGCCGCGTCGCTCAGCAACGAAGCCTTCCTCTCCTGGGGATGGCGCGTAGCGTTCCTTGCCTCCGCGCTCCTTGTGGTCTTCGGCCTGCTTATCCGGCTCAAGCTCGAAGAAACGCCCGTCTTCAAGGCCATCCAGGCCCAAGGCGACCGCCCCAAGGCCCCCATCAAGGAAGTCTTCACGCAGCAGCCCAAGGCCCTGGTCGCGGCAGCCCTCTCCCGTGTATGCCCGGACATCCTGTATGCGCTGTTTACGGTCTTCGTCGCCGTTTACGCCACCAAGGAACTGGGGATGACCACCGGAAACGTCCTGTCCGCGATCCTGATCGGCTCGGCCTTCCAGCTGGTCCTCATTCCAGCCGCGGGCGCCTTGACCGACCGGTTCAACCGCCGCTGGGTGTACGGCATCGCCGCAGCAGCTACAGCTGCCTACATCCCGCTGTTCTTCCTGATGATCCAGGGCAAGTCAGTCCTCATGCTTACGATCGGCACAGTGATTGGCCTGGCATTGCATGCCTTCATGTACGGGCCCCAGGCTGCATTCATCACTGAGCAGTTCCCCGCGAGACTCCGTTACGCCGGCAGTTCCCTGGCTTACACCCTGGCGGGCGTGATCGGTGGAGCAGTGGCACCCATTATCTTCACCGCGCTCTACGGTGCAGCCAACCATGGCTGGTACCTGATTGCCCTCTACATCCTGGTTGCAGCCGTGGTCACGATCGTCGGCATGCTGATGGGTCGCGATCCCCAGCCTGAAGAAGAAGAGCGCTTGCTGCAGACTGCCAACACTCAGCCGGCGGCATAGTCAAAGATGGAAACCGCAATGCACACCACCACTGCAAAAAGGGTCCGCTCCGTCAGGCCAGTTGGCACCCGGGCCGTCTTGGCCGAGCTGGATGGCCTGCAGGACGTGCTTGCTTTGCAGGACATGCTGTACAAGTCCCCGTTGCCGGGGCAGGTGGACGTCCTTGCTGCGGCGGAAACGGTCATGGTGGTGGGCGAGTCAGCGTCCGCAACCCGAGCCATCGGGGCACGGCTCCTGCAGCTCGAGCTCAACGTTCCGGAAGTTACTGATTCGGGCTTGGTGGTCATCGACACCGTGTACGACGGCGAGGACCTCGCCGATGTCGCGGAGCTGACCGGACTGAGCATCGACGGCGTGGTTGCGGCGCACACAGGGCAGATCTGGACGGTTGCCTTCGCTGGCTTCGCGCCCGGCTTCGGGTACATGGTGGGCGAAAACGAAGCCCTCACCGTGCCCCGCCGCTCGTCACCGCGCACGGCAGTTCCCGCGGGCTCCGTGGCCCTCGGCGGTCAGTATTCCGCCGTCTACCCTCGACGCTCGCCGGGTGGATGGCAGCTTATCGGCAGGACAGGGGCTCATATGTGGGACCTGGACCGTCCCCAGCCGGCACTTGTCCGGCCCGGAGACCGCGTACAGTACCGGGCTGTTCGCGAGGTCGTGACCACCGCGGCCCACGACTCCAAGGCCGACCCGGACCACCACGCGGGCCCTGGGCTTAAGATCCTCAATCCCGGCGCTCAAAGCCTCATCCAGGACCTGGGTCGGCGTGGCTTCGGTCCCCTCGGTGTTTCCGCTGCGGGTGCCCTGGACAGGGCTTCGCTGCGCAGGGCCAACCGCCTGGTGGGCAACGCGCCATCGGCCGCGGCCATTGAGTCCGTCAACGGCGGGCTGACGGTGGAAGCTGTCGGAGACCAAGTACTTGCCGTGACCGGTGCGCCGACAACGCTGACCGTTGAGTCGCCGTCGTGGGTTGAATCCGACGACGACGGCGACGTCCAGCCAGGTGCCCAGCGTATAGTCCCGGTGGCCGCACCTTTCGCGCTGCTCGACGGTGAGGTGCTTACTGTGGGCGCTCCCGAAGCGGGGTTCCGGAACTATGTGGCGATCCGGGGCGGCGTGGATGTGCCCGAGGTTCTCGGGAGCCGTTCGGCAGACACCATGTCCGGAATTGGGCCCGCGCCTTTGGTTGTGGGCCAGAAAATCCCGGCCGGCCACGCAACCGAATCAACCGCCGTCGGCAGCCCCGAGCTGCAACCGGACTTCCCCGGTGATGGCGTTACCGTGCTCGACGTCGTTCCCGGTCCCCGTGCCGACTGGTTCGACCAATCCGCCCTCGACTCCCTGACGGGGCAGGACTGGCTGGTGACCCCGGCGTCGAACCGCGTGGGTATGCGTTTGGACGGCACCCCGCTCAAGCGCACACGCGAGGGCGAGTTGCCCAGCGAGGGAACCATGGCCGGCGCTCTCCAGATCCCGCCCGCGGGATTGCCCGTGCTTTTCCTTGCCGACCATCCCATCACAGGCGGTTATCCGGTGATCGGAGTCGTGAAGGACGAACACCTGGACTTGGCGGCGCAGGTCCCTATCGGCGGCCGGATCCGTTTCCGGCTCGTCCCCGAAACACCAGACTTCAGCAAGAACCCAGAGAAGTGAGTATTTGATGCGCAAGGTCCTGATCGCGAACCGCGGCGAAATCGCCGTCCGTGTCGCCCGAGCCTGTGACGACGCCGGCATCTCCTCCGTCGCCGTCTACGCCGACATTGACGCCGATGCCATGCACGTTGGCGCAGCAGCTGAAGCGTACAGCCTGGACGGAAACAGCCCCGCTGAGACGTACCTGAATATCGAAAAGCTGCTCGCTGTTGCCGCTCGTGCTGGCGCGGACGCCGTACACCCCGGCTACGGGTTCCTCTCGGAAAATGCGGACTTCGCACAGGCAGTGCTCGACGCCGGACTTGAGTGGATCGGTCCCTCGCCGGAGTCGATCCGCCAGCTAGGCAACAAGATCACCGCCCGGGAAATTGCCGTGCGTGCCGGAGCACCGTTGGTGGCCGGCAGCGACGGGCCAGTGTCCTCTGCCGCGGAAGCACGCGCTTTTGCCGAGGAACACGGACTCCCGATCGCCATCAAGGCCGCCTTCGGCGGAGGTGGGCGCGGGCTGAAGGTGGTCCGTGAACTGGCAGAAGTGGAAGAAGCCTTTGACTCCGCCGTCCGTGAGGCCGTTGTTGCCTTCGGCCGGGGCGAATGTTTCGTAGAGCAGTATCTGGACCGCCCGCGGCACGTTGAGGCCCAGATCGTCGCGGACAAGCACGGCAACGTCATTGTGGTGGGTACCCGCGACTGCTCGCTTCAGCGCCGCCACCAGAAGCTCGTTGAGGAGGCCCCGGCGCCTTTCCTCAGCGACGAGCAGCGCCAGCGGATCTACGACGGATCCAAGGCGATCATCCGTGAGGCCGGCTATTACGGCGCGGGCACCGTGGAGTTCCTTGTTTCCTCTGACGGGGCTGTGGCTTTCCTGGAGGTCAACACGAGACTGCAGGTGGAGCACCCGATCACTGAGGAGACCGCGGGGATCGACCTTGTGCAGGAACAGTTCCGCGTTGCTGCCGGGCTGCCACTGAGCATCACCGAGGATCCCGTTGCGCAGGGGCACTCCTTTGAGTTCCGGATCAATGCTGAAGATGTCGGCCGTGGGTTCCTGCCCTCGCCGGGCACCGTTTCCGGCTTTGAAGTGCCCACGGGCCCGGGAATCCGCGTGGACACCGGGGTGCGGTCGGGTTCCACGGTTCCGCCGCAATTCGATTCCTTGTTGGCCAAACTGATCGTCTCGGGAGCTGACCGACAGCAGGCCCTTCGCCGTGCACGCCGTGCCTTGAAGGAATTCAACATCTCCGGCCTGGCTACGGTTTTGCCGTTCCACCGCGCGGTTCTCGAGGCTGACGATTTCACCTCGGTGGTCGGACTCCGGGTGCACACCCGGTGGATCGAGACCGACTTCGCGGACCAGATCCCCGTCGACCCGGACTACAGCGCCGTGGCACCTGGCGGCGAACGGCGCACGATCACTGTGGATATCGACGGCAAGCGGCTGGCCGTGGGCTTGCCTGCGGATCTGCTGGACGGCTGGGCCCGCTCGGGGCAGGGCCTTCCGGCAGCTGCGGACGTCACGGGCCTGCCGGGTTCTGTCACCGGCGATGCACCTGCCGAATCCGCCCTTGTCTCCAGCATGTCCGGCACGGTGGTGAAGTGGCTCGTCGAACCGGGCACCACCGTCGCCGCCGGGGATCCCTTGGTGGTCCTGGAGGCCATGAAGATGGAAACCCAGGTTCCGGCACACCGCACGGGCACGCTCTCGGAGGTACTCTCAGCACCCGGCGGAGTTGTCACCGCCGGCGCTGTGCTGGCCCACATCGAGTAACCCGTTGCCAGCCCGCTGTTGCGTCGTTGGCCAACGACGCAACAGCGGCCACGCCACGAGCTACGACGCGACAGTCACACCCAGCACGCTATCCAGTAGCCCGTTGCGGAACTTGCCCGTGGGGTCGTTGGCTTGGGCAAGGGCGCGGAAGTCCTCGAACCGTGGGTAAAGCGCGGCAAAGTCGTACTGGCTGGGGGTAAACAGCTTCCCCCAGTGCGGGCGTGATCCTAAGTGGCGCAATGCTTCCTCCAGCTCGGGAAGGACGGCTTCGACATCCGCCTGCATCGGCTTCCACGTGAAGTGCAGGGCTACGCTTTGCTGCTTGTAGAACGGGCTCAGCCAGAACTCGTCGGCAGCGATCGTGCGGATCTCCGAGACGAACAGCAACGGTGCCAGCTTGTCAGCGAGTCCGCGGACGGCCCTCAATGCTGCCGGGGCATGTTCGAGCGGCAACAGGAATTCGCTTTGAAGTTCTTCCCCGTTGCTGGGAGTGAACTCGTGCCGGAAGTGGGGCAGGCGGTCCAGCCATTTGCCTGCGACGTCCAACTGCTCGGTGCAGTTTTCGGCCGACATATCCGGCAAGGGATGCATGGCCACAGTGGCCGGGGTGGCACCGAAAAGCTCGGGCAAGGCGGCCTCGGTATCAAGTGCCTTGAGCCAGACCTGCGGGATGGTATCGCCCGTGTAGTTGGTGAAGAAACTGACGCTGTAGGCACTGGAAGCGATGTTTTGGAAGTTCTCCAGTGCGCTTTCCCACGAGAGATTCGTGAGCACGCGCTGACGGACTTCGTAGCTCGGACGGACGGCGAGCTCCAGTCCTGTGACGATGCCAAGAGCTCCCACGCCAACCACGCTGGCGAGGAATTCGTCGTCGTCCGCGGTGAGGGTGACCAGTTCACCTGAGGCGCGCACCAGGTCAATACCCACGACGGCGGCAGCCAGGGAGGGGTTGTTGACCCCACTGCCGTGGGTGCCGGTTTGGATGGCACCCGCCACGGAGATATGCGGGAGCGAGGCCAGGTTGTGGATGGCGAAGCCCTGCTCCTCCAAGGCACGGCCGAGGGCTCCGTAGCTGATACCGCCGCTGACCTTGACGGTGCTCTTTTCTTTGTTGAGGACAACTTCCTGGGGGAGTGCGTCCAGGAGAATATGCGTGCCGGGGGTGTCGGCGACGGTGTTGAATGAGTGCCGGGAGCCGAGGGCTTTGATCTGGGTCGCCTTGGCCACAAGCTCCTGCAGTTCTTCCACCGAGGCGGGCCGCTGCACTTCTGCGGATGAATACTCGAGGTTTCCTGCCCAGTTCTTCATTGAATGATTCTTCCCTTTTGATCCATGTCGGCTTGTTTAATTGTTCACGTTGAAAACTAATTGCGTCAAGGGTAGTCCGGCCCGGTGAATGTAGAGTTCAAGGACCGCCGTCTGTCAGGAGCCTCCCGTGAGCAAAGGACCCAAGCCCACTATCAGGGATGTTGCCACGGCTGCGGGCGTATCGCTGACAACTGTGTCCTATGTGCTGTCAGGTCGTCACGGCGGCACCACGCGGATCAGCCAGCCGACCCAGGACCGCGTGTTGTCTGCCGTGAAGGAGCTGGGCTACGTGCCCAACCAGGCCGCACGGGGGATGCGTCGGGGCAAAACTGACGTGGTCGCCGTCGCGATTGGAAATCTCGACTGGCCCTGGGACCGGGCGCTGGCCACGGCCGCTGCGAACATCCTTCCGGAACACGGCTATCAGCCCGTGATCCTCCTGGGCGAGGACTGGCGGAAGTTCATGATGTCCGGCGGGGCGGACGGCGTCATTATTGGCTACTTTCCCGAAGCGAAATCGGAGGACGAGACCGTCACCGAACTGGCTCGCCGCGGCGTTGCACAGGTAGTGATTTCGGGGACCATGAAACCCGATGGCTTCGACGTTCTGGCCCCGGAACCGGAGGGTGGATTGGCTGAAGGCATGGCTTTCCTAACGGCGTCGCACCGCAGGATTGCGTGCATTCGCAGGGCAGATCCGGCGGGACGACCCGCGAGCCGATTCGCGTCCTACACGCAAGGTCTTGAGGAAGCGGGAATCCCGCTGGATGAGTCCCTTGTCCGGACATCGCAGCACCGCCCCGCCCTGGCGTACCAGGCGGCGCTCGAGTTGCTGCAACTTCCGGACCGCCCCACCGCCGTCCTCTGCACCGACGACATGGAGGCGCTGCAGGCCATACGAGCTGCTTTCCGACTGGGGCTTCGCGTGCCCGAAGATGTCCAGATCATCGGCGTCGGGAATTCTACCGAGGGGCAGGAATACGATCCGCCCCTGACAACAGTGGGACCGGAGCCGATCTTCGAACGCGTGGTCCGAATGCTGTTGGACCGGCTGGAGGGGACCGCGCCTGCGGAGGGCGTGCGGGTCGCCTCGCCGTGGAAACTGCAGCTACGAGGGACGACGACGGCGGGCGGCTGACGTGTCGTATGTGCTGGCCCCGGAGTGCCGAGCCATGATTCGGCAACTTGTCGTGCTCGAGTGATGAGGGCCCGGCAAGCTCCGGGCTAGCTGCCCCTGGTGTGGGCGAACAGTTGCCGAAGGGTGAAGAAGCAACCCAGTGCGCTGAACAGCAAGGCAAGCAGGAAATCGACCGCGTACCCATTTACCAGGTCCCGGTTGGTGGAAAGGTTGTATAGGAGCAGGTCCCAAGTTTCGGCGTCGGCCAGCATCGTTAGCGGAGAACGGCCGCCAATGAATTTTGCTGCGTCCAGCAGCATGCCGCCCCAGAATGAAAGCAGGACGGTCACGAGCGTTATGCCTGCGACCACCCACGCGCCGCGGCGGCTGATTATTGCACCGGTCCCCAAGACATACAGGCGGGCCGCCACAGTCGCGACGATGAAGGCAACAATGGATGCCATCCAACCCGTGTTCCACAGCAGCAGCCAAGCGGCCGCGCCAAGGGGAACAACCGCCAGCGCGAAGAGTGCGCCACGGACCACGTTCTCACCTGCTGCATGAACCGGTACCGCGGCTTGGGACTGGCTGGCCGGGGGAGTCCATCCCCCGGGTGCCCGAAGCCCGAACTGGGGTTCTGCTGGAGCGCCGCCGACACGTTCCCCTGCCTCTGGTGCATCGGATTCTGAGCGCTCTGGCATGGTTCCCCCACTATGTGCGATGTGCAAATCCCGCTTATTATCACACGGCTCGACCAAGTCCTGACACGGATGACGAAGCGGGCAGAGCTCGCCTCATCCCAGAAGAATGTCGCCTTCTCCACACTTATCACCAGACCCGCAAGGCCTGCCCGTAAGCCGGTCCTTCACCCCGCGTCGAGGGGAGAATGATCCGCCCCGCTATGGTCCTCCTTGGTGCGATGTACGTATACCCGCACGGAGAGGGGCGCTATGAGGGGGCTTACTGCAACAGGATTCTGTTCCAGCCACGGCGCCGTGCGGACGTTGTCACCCCGAACGACCACAGGAACCAGCACACACTTCCCGGGCCCTCAACCCTTAAGCGCCCTGAACAGCGCCTAGTCCGTCAGTGGCCTCCGCGCCAACCACGCTGCGACGATCGCACCGGAAATGTTGTGCCACAGCGAGAACACGGCGGACGGGAGCGCGGCAAGTGCGCCAAAGTGCGCGGTGGCCAGCGTCGCGGCCAAGCCGGAGTTCTGCATACCGACCTCGAACGCCAGGGCACGGCGGGCCTTGTCGTCCAACCGGCCAAGTTTGCCGGCCAGGTAGCCGAGGCCCAGGCCGAAGCCGTTATGAAGGACCACGGCAAGGAACACGATGCCGCCCGCAGCAACAATCTTGCTGGCGCTGCCCGCCACGACGATCGCAACGATCAGCGAAATCACGACGGCGGACGCCCACGGCAGTGCCGGAAGCACCTTCGCGACGAGCTTCGAGAGGAACAGCCTCGCGAGCAGGCCGGCGATCACGGGAAGCAGCACGGTCTTGACGATGTCCAGAACCATGGCTCCGGCGTCGATGTTCAGGAACGATCCCGCCAGGAACAGTGTCAGTGCGGGCGTCACCAAGGGTGCGATCAGCGTGGACACGGAAGCGACGGCCACAGACAATGCAACGTCGCCCTTGGCGAGGAATGCCATCACGTTGGAGGCCGTGCCGGACGGCGCGCAACCAACCAGGATCAGGCCCACGGCCAGCTCGGGTGGCAATTGCAGCAAAACAGCGATCAGCCACCCGGCACCGGGCATGATGACGTAGTGCGCCACGATGCCCAGAGCCACCGCCCAGGGACGCCGGGCCACGGAGGCGAAGTCCGGAGGGGTCAGCGTGAGCCCCATGCAGAACATGATGATGCCCAGCAGGTAGGGAACCGCAACACCCATCGGCTTGAACAGATCCGGGATGAGGAATCCCAAGACGCCAGCCAGAACCACCAAAAGAGGGAAGATCGTGACGGCGATCCGGGCAATCTTGGCCTCCGCGGCGAGGGCAGGATTTTCCGGGGATGTGGTTTCGGACTGGGAATTGGTTGCCTCGAGCATTCATCCATGCTCACACCAGCCCTCTGCCAAGAACGACTTCGTTACATCCGCAATCAGGTATATGTCAGACATCCGTCCTATGCCCGCCCAACTAGGTGACGATAAACGCTCCATTGAGGGGTCATTGGAGCATCTGCTGTTACCTAGTTGGGTCAGGGGTTGAGCTTGCCCGCCAGGCGCTCACGCATGCGGATGCTCGCCTCGTTCAGGCCGATGAACTCCACTTCGCGACCGTGGTTCCTGTACTTCTCGGTCACCGAATCCAGCACAGAAACCGAGGACGCGTCCCAGATATGCGAGCCATGAAGATCGATGACCACGCGATCTATGCCTTCTGAGGAATCTTTCGCATAGTCGAACTGCGTGTAGAGGTCGTTGGAGGAGGCGAAGAAAAGTTCGCCATCCACCGTGTACGTCGCCACGGTCTCGCCGTTGAGTTCGAGCTCAGTCCTTTCCACGGTGACAAAATGAGCCACCCGACGGGCAAACAGCACGCTCGCGGCCAAGACCCCGACGCCGACCCCCACCGCAAGATTGTGAGTCGCCACCACAGCGGCAACAGTCAGGATCATGACGGCGGTCTCGGACTTGGGCAGGCGCCTCAGGGTTGAGGGGCGGACGGAGTGCCAGTCAAAAGTGATGAGCGAAACGAAGATCATCACTGCAACCAGTGCAGCCATGGGGATCATTCCCACAACATCGCCCAGCACCACCACCAGGATCAGCAGGAACACGCCGGCCAGGAACGTCGAGAGCCGGCTCCGGGCACCGGAACCCTTCACGTTGATCATCGTCTGCCCAATCACCGCGCAGCCGCCCAGACCACCCAGGAATCCTGTGACGATGTTCGCAGCTCCCTGGCCCCATGAAACGCGCGTCTTGTTGGAGCGTGTGTCCGTGATGTCATCCACCAGCTTGGCAGTCATGAGTGACTCGAGCAGCCCCACCAGCGCCATCGACAACGCAAATGGCGCAATGATCTGGAACGTCTCCAGGTTCAGCGGAACATTGGGAAGAAACAAGCCAGGAAGGCTGTCCGGAAGCTCGCCTTTGTCGCTGACCGTGGGAACGTCAATCCCACCCAGCGCGGTGAACAATGTGAGGAGCACGATGGCCACCAAGGGAGCGGGAACAGCCTTAGTGACCCGGGGCAGCAGAAAGACGATCGCCAAACCCACTGCAACAATCGGATAGACCATCCACGGAACGTTGAAGAGCTCAGGCATCTGGGACATGAACACCAAAATGGCCAGCGCGTTCACGAAGCCGATCATCACGGACCGCGGGATGAAGCGCATCAGACGGGTGACCCCCAGCGCGGCGAGGATGATCTGGAAAACGCCGGCGAGGATGATCGTCGCGATCAGGTAGTCGAGGCCGTGCTCCTTCATCACCGGAGCGATCACCAGGGCCACGGCACCGGTTGCTGCCGAGATCATGGCTGGGCGTCCGCCCACAAGAGCGGTCACCACGCCCATGGTGAAGGACGCGAACAGACCGATCCGCGGATCAACCCCGGCAATCACGGAGAACGCGATGGCCTCCGGGATCAAGGCCAGCGCCACCACGAGGCCCGCGAGTGATTCAGTCAACAGGCGGCGGGGCGATCGGAAGGTCGCCCGGAGTGACATGAGTTGCTCAGGGGTCATGGATGGTGCCGGTGTCATGGGTCCTTACAGTGCAGTCTGGCGGTAACGCTCAATCTGCTTAAGACGCCGCTGGAGGCTGTCGCGCCGCGGGTGCGGAACGACGTCGGGCGCCTCAGCGGTGAGGTCAATGTGTTCGGTTCCGTACTGCCACAGCAAGAGGTCGTCCAGGAGGCGGTCGGGACCGGGGGAGTACCGGTGGTCGAGGGCCTTGCGGACCTCGGTGATCCGGTTGGCGCTGAGAAGCCCGGCCAGTTCCACGGTCTTGGTGAGTCCGTGGGCGGCAAGGAGCTCGGCAGCCCATCCCCAGTCGTCATCAACTTTACGGTCAACGTGCGGCAGGAGCGTACGCCAGACGTCACGGACCCGGTTGGGAGTCAGGGGTGAGCCGCCCTCTCCCTCCACGTCCCAGTAGCTGCGGACTTCCTCGTAGCGTTCGTGAAGGTCAGCGAAGGCGCTCTCAACGGTCTCCAACATGGCCGCCGTCGCTGTGAATTGGCGGTCGAAATGTGGCGTCCAAGCACGTGGATCTTCGGCCTTGAAGCGGATGTCATGCTCGATCTCGCTCCAGGCGTGGGCGAAGACCGTGCGGATCTGGCACTCGAAGAAGTAACTGCCGTTGGCCGGCATGTCCGGGTTGAAGACGTGCTGGTACTCCTTCACGGTTTCATTCTGGATGGTTCGCAGGATGAGGTGCCTGCTGGAGTAGCCGTAGGTCCCGGACTCGATGGAACCGATGTCCTTCTCGCGGTCGCCACGGCAATCGAAGAGTTGCCGCTGGCGCTTGATGATGTTGGCTACCGCGGCGTTCTCCGCCGGCAGCTTGGTGATGACGCGGATACCCACCATGTCGTTCAGGGTGCGGAAGGGATCCGGGAACTTGAGCACGCGGGGCCCGCCCGGTTCAAGAGGATCATCCGTGCGGGAAATTTTTTCGCGGAATGACTCAACGGTCTTGGTCCGGCCTGTGACAAACAAAGGCGTGACCTCGGCGTCGTTCAGCATGTCCCGCAGCGTCAGCAGGACATCGCGCGTGACCCGCTTCAGCGCAGGGCGGACGCGCTCATAGAGGGCCACATTCGCATCCACTGCATCCCGCTGAGCCTGGTCCAGGCTGTCCCAATTGCTTGCCATGCCCCCAGCTTACGGGGCGGGTGCGACACTGAACCGGCCAATCACCGGGGTGCCTCTAGCCAAACCCCGGAACCGTCGCGATAGGCTCAGTACAAAGGAGGGCGCAATGTTGCGGCACAAGTACAGCTACGGCGAACACCCCAGTCAGTGGGGCGAACTCTTCATACCTGAACCGAACAACGGAAACCATCGCGGCGCATCCGCTACGGCCGGAGGAATCGCCGTCGTGATCCATGGCGGCTACTGGCGTTCGCAGTATGGCGCCGAGCTCGGCGAGCCCCTGGCGCGGGACCTCGCAGCGCACGGAATCACCGCTTGGAACCTTGAATACCGGCGGGCCGGGAACGGCGGCGGATGGCCGCATACCTTTGAGGACATTCTGGCCGGCATCGACCACCTATCCCAGATAGCCCCGGACCATGACCTCAAGCTCGACAAAGTAGTGGCTCTGGGCCACTCCGCCGGTGGACACCTGGCGGTCTGGGCGGCGGGCAGGCAGCGGCTTTCGGCCATCGGAACGCCCGACGCCGACCGCCAGCTTGTGCGCTCGCCCGAGGACAACGCAGTGCACCTGACGGGGGTCGTGAGCCAGTCCGGCCTCCTCAACCTTGCGGCCGCAGAGAAGCTGAACCTGAGCAACGGCGCGGTGTGTAACCTCATGGGGGGCGATTCCGCCAGATTCCCCAAACGGCATAAATACGCCGATCCCATGAGCCTTCTGCCGATAGACGTTCCCGTATATGCCGTGCACGCCACGGAAGACGAGGACGTTCCCGCGAGCCAGTCCGAGGCCTTCGTCGCGGCAGCTACGGCAGCGGGAAGTTCGGCCCAGCTGCTGCGGGTTCCGGGCGACCACTTCGACCTCATCGATCCCAAGGCCGTTGCCTACAAGAAGTGCCGGGAATTGGTGCAGCGAATGCTCTCGTAATTGTTGGGCCACGGCACTCCTCCTCTGGCAGAGTTGTCCCATGCTGACAGTCATTGGCGAGGCCCTGGTAGACGTTGTCCAACGCACCTCTGGAATCGAGGCGCATGTTGGCGGCAGTCCGCTCAATGTTGCCGTCGGTTTGGCCAGGTTGGACCACCCGGTCCAGTTCATCGGCCGCTTCGGCAAGGATGCCTACGGCGACTCCGTGGCGGCGCACCTGCGGTCCAGTTCCGTGATGGTTCCGCTCCCTCCGGATGACAAGCCAACCAGCGTGGCCACCGCCCGGATAGACGACGACGGCGCCGCCACCTACGCGTTCGACCTCACCTGGGAACTGCCCGGACTCGCGGGCCGGCTGCCCCTCATGCTGCAGGCTGCCACTTTGCTGCACACAGGCTCCATTGCCACCTTCCTGGAGCCGGGCGCTGCCGAGGTTCTTGCCGCCGTCGAGCATGCCCACCCGAACAGCACCATCAGCTTTGACCCAAACTGCCGTCCAAGCATCATCACGGATGTTGAGTATGCGCGGACGCAGGCCGAGCGCTTCGTGGCCCTGTCCGACGTCGTCAAGGCCTCCGACGAGGACCTTGAGTGGCTGTATCCCGGCGTAGACCCGACGGACTCCGCCCGTCGCTGGTTGACGCTGGGCGGTGAAGGCGGTCCGGCGTTGGTGGTGGTCACGCGTGGTTCGCTCGGCCCGTGGGGTATTACCCGTGCAGGGGAGACCCAGGTCCCGGCTCCATCAGTGGACGTTGTGGACACCGTGGGGGCGGGTGATTCGTTCATGGCGGGGCTGTTGTCCGCGATCGTGGATCACGGGCTGGATGGCGCACAGAACCGTGAGGAACTGCGCGCCATGCCGGCTGAAACACTCGGGGCGATCATGGATCACGCCACCCGCGCGGCCGCCATCACCGTGTCCCGCGCCGGAGCCAACCCGCCAACGCGGGCCGAGCTCAACCACGGACCGGCTTAGCGCCTAGCCTGCTCCGTGCCCCGGAGCTACTTCTTCGCCTGCCTTGACCGGTCCCGGCGGAGTGCCGTCGCCGAATGGCCGCCCACCCAGGGATTCGCGTCCGTGAGGGGTCAGCCAGCCTGAAAGATCCGGGCCTGCAGGGACAATCTGTGTTGGATTGATGTCCTCATGCACGATGTAGTAGTGCTGTTTGATCTGCACAAAGTCGATGGTGTCGCCGAAGCCGGGTGTCTGGAACAGGTCCCTGGCGTAGCCCCACAGAGCAGGCATTTCGCTGAGTTTGTTCCGGTTGCACTTGAAGTGCCCGTGATAAACGGCGTCGAAACGGGCCAGTGTGGTGAAAAGCCGGACGTCGGCTTCGGTGATGGTGTCGCCCACCAAGAAGCGCTGCTTGGAGAGCCGATCCTCGAGCCAATCCAGCGCGTTCCAAAGGCGGGTGTAGGCGGCGTCGTACGCTTCCTGTGATCCTGCGAATCCGCATCTGTAGACGCCGTTGTTGACCTCGGTGAAGACGCGCCTGTTGACTTGGTCGATCTCTCCACGAAGATGTTCCGGGTACAGGTTCGGCGCTCCGGGCCGGTGGAATTCTGTCCACTCCGTTGAGAAGTCGAGAGTAATCTGTGGGAAGTTGTTGGTCACTACTTCTCCACTGGGGACATCGACGATTGCCGGGACAGTAATGCCGCGGGGATAGTCCGGGAAGCGGCGGAAGAACGCTTCCTGGAGACGCTCGATCCCCAGGACAGGGTCTTTGCCGTCAGGATCAAGGTCAAAGGTCCAGGAGCGGGCATCGTGCGTAGGGCCGGGTTGCCCGAGGCTGATGACGTCTTCCAATCCCAGAAGCCGCCGAACGATCACTGTGCGGTTGGCCCATGGGCAGGCGCGGGCGGCGATCAACCGGTACCGTCCGGGCTCCACAGGCCAGCCGGGTTCCCCGTTTGGCCCGGTGGCACCATCGCGGGTGATCCGGTCTTCGATGTAGTTGGTGTCCCGGTTGAACTCGCCGCCTGTGACGTAGGCACCCCGGGTGCTGTGTTCTTCGACTGTGCTGGTCTTCTCACTCATCAACCCAGCCTATGCCCTGGTCCCAGCCACGAGAGAGAGGCCAGGGCATCCGTCCTTTCCCGCCAACGTAGACTGGCATGATGCGGCTCGTAGCAAGCGATATTGACGGCACCATCCTCGGTCACGACGGAAAAATCAGTGACCGGACCATCAAGGCGTTCCAAGCATGCCGCGAAGCAGGGGTGGAACTCGTCTTTGTCACGGGCCGTCCGCCGCGTTGGCTTTACCCCCTCCAGGAGCAACTGGGACACAGCGGGATCGTCATCTGTTCCAACGGGGCCGTGGTGTGGGATCTCGAAACAGAGAAGGCCCTGTCCTCGTGCGTTCTGGACGCGGAGTCCGTCTTTGAAGCCCGCCGGATCATCAAGTCCATCAGGCCGGACGCGTTGTTCGCCGTCGAAACCCTGACCGGTTTCCAGCTGGAGCCTGGTTTCATCGAGAACGAAACCAGCGAATTGCTCGCCGAGTTCACCCCTAAACCGTTGGCCGAGACGCTCACTGCGGATGACGCCGTCGTAAAGTTCCTGGCGATTACCCGCCAGGGTACGCCGGACGAATTCCTCGCCGAGGTGCAGCCGGCGGTGGCCCACCTGGTTTCCACAACGCACTCAGCTCCGAAGACAGCAATGTTGGAAATGTCCGTCCCGGGCATCAACAAGGCAGTCACCCTTGCCAAGTACGCCGAGTCGCTGGGAATCGACGCGGGGGACGTGGTTGCGTTCGGGGACATGCCCAACGACATCGAGATGCTCCGCTGGGCCGGCCACGGTTACGCCATGGCGAGCGGGCACCCGGAAGCGATCCTCGCCGCCGGGCAGCAGGCTCCGCACTTCGACGACGACGGCGTGGCCCAGGTTCTCGAAGCGAAACTCACCGAGCAGCGGGTCTAGCCGGCACCGAGCCGGGGTATCCAGCAGCGGACCCGTTGGCAGTAGCGTTCGAACTCGGCGCCGAATCGAAGCCTGAGGTCTGCCTCCTCCAGAGGCCTGACCGCGTAATTCCACACGAGTGAGCCAGCCACTGCGTACGCCACCACCAGCCACGAACCCAGCATCAGGCCGACGGCGGCGCCCTGCAGGATGCCTGCAAGGGCCATGGGATTCCGGACCCAGCGGTAGGGGCCGGCAATGACCAGGGTGTTGGGCATTGCCGACGGCAAGGGCGTCCCGTTCCCCTTGGTGGACATGGCTGTGGCCGAGTAGATGCCCAGGGCGCTGGCGAGCAGCAGCAAGACAATGCCGGGAACCAGAGTGGGCAGCGGGAAGGAGAGGCCCCAGCGATCTTCCAGCGCATGGACGGCCAGGGGGATCACTCCCAGGAACAGGCCCCAGAAGAGGATCAGCTGACGGAACGTCGCAGCCACATGCCCTGAGGTGGCTCGCTGGGCGGCGGGGCGGAAGGCGAAGGGGCCGCGCAGAACCCACTCAGTAGGTATCCGGCCCAGGAGAACCAGGCAAAGGGCGGCCACCGAGCAGGCTGCTGCCGCCGCCATCGCCAGGACTCCCCAGCCGGCCTGCGTGGTGATGGTGGCGAAGACAGCCAAAGCCAACGTGACAAGCCCGGTCCACGCAGTAGCCACCACGGCTGCAGACCGGAAACCGAAGGCAGCCAGGGCCGAAGCCACAACAAACAGCGGCACATCGAAGATGGCCACAGCCACGGGGTTCAGCTGCCCAAGAGTGGCCTCCCGGACGGGCGGCAAAAGGAACACCCCAAGCCACCATGCAGCACCCGCCGCTGCCTGCCCGGCAAAATAGGCCCTCCCCCAAAGAGTGGCTTTCATGGGTGGCGAACACCCTCCCCGGCCAGGATCGCCCGGTACCCTTCCTTGTAGCTGGGGAATGTGAACGTGAAGTCGGTGGACCTCAGCCGCCGGTTCGAACAGCGTTTGTCGCCTGCACCGCCGTCGGATGCCGGGCCTACGGGAGGCTCCGGCAACTGCAGCTCGGCCGCGAGGAAGCGCAGGACGTCGCCGTATTCGGCGGGGTCGTCATCGACACCCAGATACACGGCTTCGGGCTGTTGCTCCATGAGTGCGAGGTGGACGATCATGGCCGCGGCGTCGTCACGGTGGATGCGGTTGGTGTGTTTGGGCTGTGCAGGAATAGTGGCCTTGCCGCTGCGCACTTGGTCGATCAGGCGGGTGCGGCCGGGGCCGTAGATGCCGCCGAGCCGCACAGAGATGGCGCGGGTGCCGGCAGTCCGTGCGAACAGCAACTCCTCCGCCTCCAGCAAGACTTTGCCGCTGAACCGCGTGGGTTCGGTAGGCGTCGACTCGTCCACGACTGCCCCGCCGGAGTCCTTGTACACGGCGGTGGAGGAGACGAACAGGATGCGCCCTGGCTTGATCGACTGACGGTCCAGGGCATCCAGCACGTTCTTCACGCCATTCAGGTAGGCCGCCCGGTAGGCCTCTTCCGTCGAGGCATCAGCTGCCACTGCTATGACCACAATGTCCACGTCGGCAGGCAATTCCGGGACATGCCCGGAGAGATCCGCGCGGATGCCTTGGATCTCCGGCGGGAGCTTTTCAGGCGAGCGTCGCAAGCCCACCACCTGGTGCCCAGCGGCCGCGAAGCGCAGCCCCACTTCGGTTCCGAGGTCGCCGCAGCCGGCAATCAACACAGTCATGTCCCTAGTTTGTCAGTCCTTGGGTGTCACCGAGTTCCCAGCCTCCATACAACCGGCGTTCAACTTGCGGCCGTAGGCTTCCAGCCAAGGCCCGTTCGCACGGCTCATCTGTTGGACTGAATTTGCAGGGGGAATCATGGCTAAGCGTCGGATCAACGACTTCAACACAGCGCCCTTGCGGCGCGTGGAACCCGATCACCACTGGCGCTCGCTGCGCCGCGGCGATCGCGTCAGTGTCACGCTAATATCCGGATATGAATCGGCTGGCGTGGTGGACGCCGTCACCGGCGATGCCACCGCAGTCTGGGTGGAGCTCGACGGCGGTCGCGGCCGCACGTTGGTCCACGTCAGCGACGGTGTGGCGATCGTTCCGCAGACGACGGCGGCGGCCCGGCAGGAGCTCTAGCCGCACCTTCGCGATGGGCTACGCTACGGGGGTGACGCTGCCCTATTTCCTCCGCAAAGACGGCTCGGTGGGCCCTTTGGCCTTCGCTCATCGCGGGTTTTCCCGGGAGGGACTGGAGAACTCCATGGCTGCGTTCAGTGCTGCCGTGGAATTGGGAACAGTGCACCTGGAAACCGACGTGCACACAACGTCCGATGGTGTCCTGCTGGTCTTCCATGACTCCTCGTTGGATCGGGTTACGGACTCGGCTGGGAGGATTTCCGAGCTTGGCGCCGCAGAGGTGGCCCGTGCGAGGATCGGCGGGGTGGAACCGGTGCCCACGTTTGACGAGCTGGTGGCGGCTTTTCCGGAAGCCCGGCTGAATCTCGACGTCAAGGACTGGAACTCCGTGGGCCCGCTGGCCGCGGCCATCGAAAAACATGGAATCCATGACCGCGTCCTGGTCACCAGCTTCTCGGACAGGCGTCGTCGGGCTGTCCTGTCCAAGCTCTCGGGCCGCGTCGCATCCTCAGCCGGCAGCTCATTGACCGCGCTGTTTGTCCTCCTTGGCCCCGTGCTGCCGCAACGTTTGGCACGCAGGCTGCTCACCGGCGTCGACGTTTTCCAAGTACCGGTCCGCTACGGCCGTTTGCCGGTGGTGACCGCTGGGTTCATCCGGCGCGCACACCGACTGAACAAGCAAGTGCACGTCTGGACCATCAACGATCCCGCCGAAATGGACCGGCTTTTGGACCTCGGCGTCGACGGGATCGTGTCGGACCGGCTGGACCTGCTCAAAGAAGTGCTGCTCCGGCGGGGCGAATGGGTCTGACCTCCCCGCGAGTTGGCATTTGATGACAGTCCCACGCACAAACATTGTCATCAAATGCCACCTCGGCGGGGGCTACTCTCGGGATTCGATGGCGGCTTGCCGCTGCTGGACGGCCCGGATCCTTTCGAGGTCGAACTTGTCGCTGCGGTCGAAGTTGAAGATGCCGTTCTTCTCCTGGAACACGTCCGTCAGCTGCGTGTAGCAGTAACCAAACATGTCCGGGTTATCCAGCAGGACGTTGCAGAGGCCCTCGAACCGCTCGTAGAACTCTTCCTCACTGGCCACCCGCTGGCCGTAGCCCCAGGAGCTTTCGACGTCGGTGCCTGCGGCTTCCGCTGCCTGCCTGGCTTCGGCCTCGTTCCACCAGATGCCACCGAATTCCGAGACGAAGAAGGGCTGGCCGTTGTAAGGGACGGAGTAGTCAACGCCGTCGTGCGCCCGGTTGAGGAATGGTTTGCCCTCGGCAAGGCCTTCCTGTTCCAGCCGGAACTTCTCCGGATCCTGTTCATAGGAATGGGAATCGTAGATGTCGGTGTCCCGGACCCTGTGCGAGTAGCCCGAGGCGTCGATCACCGGACGCGTGGGATCGGCGAGCTTGGTGGCGAGGAACATGGCCTGGGTGACGTCGTCCAGGACGGTGATCCGGTCGTGGAGGTGTTGATGGGTCTCGTTGAGCGGGCACCAGCCGATGATGCTGGGGTGGTTGTAGTCGCGCTGCAGAACCTCCAGCCATTGGGCCACGAAGCTCGCGGTGGGCTTTTGATTGTGGCCTATCGTGCCGCCGCCGGAGACGCCCCAATCTCCGAATTCGCCCCACACGAGGTAGCCAAGCCGGTCCGCGTGGAATAGGAAGCGCTCCTCGAAGACCTTCTGGTGCAGCCGGGCGCCATTGAACCCGGCAGCCATGGACAGCTCGATGTCCTTGATCAGGGCAGAGTCGTCGGGGGAGGTCATGAGGGATTCGGGCCAGTAGCCCTGGTCGAGGACGAGCCGCTGGAAGACTGCCTTGCCGTTGATGCGGACTACTTTGCCGTCCAAGGCCACAGAGCGGATCGCGGTGTAGCTGGTGACCCTGTCCACGGTGTCGCCGTTGGCGTCCTTAATGGCTACGTCCAGGTCGTAGAGGAACGGGTCTTCGGGGGACCATGGCCGAAGCTGGTCCGCCGGTATGCCCAGGCGCAGCGAGGGCGACAGGTCCAGGTCTGCTCTGGCCTCGGCTTCGGCCACTGTGTCTGAGTCGGTCCGAAGGGTTGCCGTCACTGTGTGGCCCTGGTGGTTGCGTGAAAGGGGCACCTCGATGGTCAGGCTGGAATCGGCAAGGTTGGGAGTCACGCGCAGACGTTTGATGTAGATCTCCGGGACGGCCTCCAGCCACACCGTCTGCCAGATCCCCGTGGTGCGCGTGTACTGGCAATGGGTGTTGTTGTACCAGGTGGCCTGCTTGCCCCTGGCCTGCATGTCGTGCCGGGAGTCGCGGGCCCGCACCACCACGACGGCGTCCGTTCCGGGTTCGGTGACGTCGCTGAGGTCTGCTGTGAACGGAGTAAAGCCACCCCGGTGCCGGGCTACCTCGATGCCGTTGACCCACACCGTGGCATCGTGGTCGACTGCTCCGAAATGCAGGAGGACTTTCAGCCCTGCCCAGTCCTGTGGAATGGTCACCGTGCGGCGGTACCAAACGGCTTCCATGAAGTCCACGTGCTCGACGCCCGAAAGGGCCGATTCGGGGGCGAACGGAACCAGGATCCGGCTGTTCAGTTCGCGGTTGGTGAGTCCTCGCTCCAAACCGGAGTCCCCGGCGTCGATCTCAAAATCCCAGGTGCCGTTCAGGTTGAGCCACGTGTCGCGGAGCAGCTGCGGGCGGGGGTGCTCGGGCTTGGGGATCGGTGAATCGGTCAAGATGTCTCCTTCGACGCGGGAACTGGCTGTTCTTTACAACGTTAGAATCTTTCTCTTCCTGATGCGATAGCTGGGCGGAATTCACTCGGTCAAAGATGCATGACGTGAGAGGCTGGACCTACGCGTCCAGCATGCGAGCTGAGGAGATTCCCGTGACCGAGTACCGTTTGGCCATTCTTGATGACTACCAGCAGGTTTCCGGCGATTACGCGCCGTGGGAGTCACTGCTCGACGACGGCGTGAAGGTCACTGTTTTCAGCGCACCTTTCGTCTCGGAAGAGCAAGCTGTGGCCGCTTTGACGCCGTTCGACATCATCGTGGCGATGCGCGAGCGAACCCGGTTTCCCCAGAGTGTCCTCGATTCATTGCCTGACCTGAAGCTGCTGGTGACCACCGGCATGGCCAATGCGGCGATCGATCTCGAGGCGGCCTCGGAGCGGGGAATTGTGGTGTGCGGGACAGGAGGATCACCGGCCGCGGCGCCGGAGCTGACCTGGGCCTTGCTGCTGGCTTTCGCGCGGAACCTGCCTGTGGAGGAGAACTCGCTGCGCGCGGGGGAGTGGCAGACCGGCGTCGGATTCGAACTTGAAGGCAAGACGCTCGGGATCGTGGGCCTTGGCAAGATCGGCAAGCGCATCGCCGGGTATGCCGCAGCGTTCGGCATGGACGTGCTGGCCTGGAGCCAAAACCTCACGGCCGACGATGCTGAGGCCGCGGGTGCCCGTTTGGTCAGCAAGGAAGAACTGTTCAGCGAGTCGGACATCGTGACGCTGCATCTCCGGCTGTCCGAACGAACCGAGGGAATCGTAGGCTCGGAGGAGCTGCGGCTGTTGGGCCCCGACGGGCTGCTGGTCAATACAGCCAGGGGTCCCTTGGTTGACGAGGGGGCCCTGATCCGCGCGCTCGAGGAAGGTTGGATTCGCGGTGCAGCCCTGGACGTCTTCGAGGAAGAGCCCCTCCCCGCCGGTCATGCGCTGCTGCACGCTCCGCGGACGGTGCTCACGCCGCACGTCGGATACGTGACGCACGAAAGCTACCGGAAGTTCTACGGCGAGGCTTTCGAGGACGTGAAGGCCTGGCTGGCCGGGGAGCCTGTGCGCGTCCTCGGCGGGTAATACTCGCGCGGATTGCTGCGCGGGCAAGCGCTTTCCGAAGAAAGCTGGCAAGATGGATCCATGCGTATCCTCATCGCCCCGGACAAGTTCAAGGGATCCCTGACCGCCGCCGAAGCCGCATCAGCCATGGCCGAAGGCGCGCTCCGTGTCTATCCGGATGCCGTGACCACGCAGTTCCCTGTTGCCGACGGCGGTGAAGGCACCTTGGACGCCGCAATTTCTGCCGGCTACGAGGAACGGAACAACGCCGTTGTCGGACCCATCCTCAAGCCGGTGGGTGCATCGTGGGCGATCCGGAAAAACTCTTTCGGCGGAGCTACGGCCGTTATCGAAACTGCCATGGCTTCCGGACTGGCGCACATGGAGCCAACCCCGGAGAACGCCCTGCGCGCGCACAGCTACGGTTGCGGCCAGCTCATCGCCGCGGCCCTGGAGGCCGGCGCCACCGAGATCGTGCTCGGCGTGGGCGGCTCCGCAATGTCCGACGGCGGCAGCGGGGCCTTGCGCGCCTTAGGGCTCAAGCCCCTTGATTCGGCCGGGAATGTGGTGCCCCTCGGCGGAGGTTCCTTGGCCGACGTCGTAGCTTTGGACGTTTCCGAGCTCGATCCGCGGCTGTCGGCCGTGAAGTTCCGCATCGCCGTCGACGTGCAAAACCCGCTGTACGGGGCGGACGGCGCGGCCCACGTTTTCGGCCCGCAGAAAGGCGCGGACGCGGACGCCGTCGAAAAGCTCGACGCCGGTCTGCGCAACTGGGCATCGCTCCTTCGGGAAGCGAGCGGCCGTGATGTCAACGTTCCGGGCGCTGGAGCGGCGGGCGGGTTCCCGGCGTCGTTCCTTGCCTTTACGGATGCGGTGCTGGAGGGCGGCTTCGCGCTGGTGGCGGGACTGACAGGGCTCGCTTCACACTTGAGCGAAGCAGATTTGGTGATCACCGGCGAGGGGTCCATGGATGAGCAGTCGCTCACCGGGAAGGCGCCGATCGCATTGGCCGACGCCGCGAGCGTGCACGGCATCCCCGTGGTCGCAGTGGCCGGACGCATCACGGTGACTCCGGAAGAGCTGGCGAAGCACGGGATTGTGGCCGCGGCGCAGTTGCTGGATGTCGCTCAGCGCAGGAACGGCGTCCCGGATGTGGCCGACGCTGTAGCCAACGCCGCCAAGTACCTGGCGTGGGCTACCAGCCAAGTACTTGAGGGCGCCTAACCATTTCCCCCTGGGCTACTGCCTGTAGCCCTCTACTTCGCTGATGGGGCGGGCCTCCGCCTCGTCGGGGTTTTCTCCGGCGTCCTTCTTGGCGCGCCGCTGGCGGAGCAGGTCCCAGCACTGGTCCAGCTGCGCTTCCAGGTGGGCCAGGCGCGCACGGTTGTCGCTGTTGTCTCCCATGCTTTCGTCGTCCAAAGGCGCGTCACGGAGTCGGTGCTCCTCTTCCACCAGTGCTTGAATTCGTTCCAGAAGATCCTGCTCGTCCATGGTTTCTCTCCTTGGGTTGGGCTCCGGGGCGTTATATGAAACCTAGTCCTGCCGATGGGGTGCGTCTACTGGTGGGCGACGGCATACTTGGGTCATGGAATTCACAACCACCATCGTGGGCGATGGCAGCAAGGCCGGCATCGAAGTTCCTTCCCACGTGGTGGATGCGCTCGGGGCTGGAAAGAAGCCGCCAGTGGTGGTGACCATTAACGACCGAAGCTATCGGAGCAGCATCGCGGTGATGGGCGGAAAATACATGGTGGGCGTCAGTGCTGCCAACCGCGAGCTCACCGGCGTTGCAGCGGGCGACACCGTGGAGGTGGGCCTGGAGGTCGACACTGAGCCGCGCGTCGTCGAGGTGCCGGCCGACCTCGCCGCGGCCCTGGATGCCGAGCCGGAGGCCAAAGCCTTCTATGGGACGCTCAATTACAGTGCCCAACGGCGCTACGTTGAGCCCATCGGGGACGCCAAGGCCGAGGAGACCCGGGCACGACGCATCGCCAAGGTTGTCTCTGATTTGAAGGCTGGAAAAAAGTAGCATCTCAGGCGGGGCCGTTCGCCCTGGCAATGGCCACGGCCTCCTCTATGCCCCGGTTCCACGGCTCGCCATGGCCGGGGAGAACCAAGCCCGCGCGGGTTTGTGCGAGCTGTTTCAGCGACGCGAGATTGAGTGCGCTGTCCGCCGTTGCTGCCCCCGCCACGATTCTCGGTCCCGTTCGCTGGGTGTACGGATCGAGGGTGACCAGCGCGTCGCCACTGAAGAGAATGCCGCGCTCGCGGAGGAAAAGTCCGCAGTGTCCGCTGGTGTGGCCGGGGGAGAAGGTGATCTCCGGGCTTCCGGGAACAGGAAGGGCCCCGGTGCCGGGGAAGTAGCGGACTTCTTCGACGCCTTTGACCCTGAGGGCTCCGGCGCGCGTCATGCCGGCAAGGACCGGGAGTCCTCTTGGGTGGGTCAGGGCGAAGACGAACCGTGAGCGTTCGTGCCTGTAGCGGTAGGGGTGCTTGGCAATGTAGGCGTCTTCGGTGTGGATCCACACCGGAATGCCCAGCTCCTGGTGCAGCCGCCGGGCGAGGCCCAAGTGGTCGAAGTGGCCGTGCGTGAGCACCAGGGCCCGGATGTCCTGCATCGAGTGACCCAGGGCTTTAAGCGAATCTTTCACGGGTCCCCACATGGCGGGCAACCCGGAGTCCACCAGGGTGAGTCCTTCGCGGCCTTCCACCACGTAGAAGTTCACGTAGGCGTCGGAGAAGCGATAAACACCGTCAGCCACCTCGGTCATTGCCATGGTTGTTTCCCTTCCTGGTTGGATCCGTTGAGGGTCACTGCCACGACTACCATAAGCATGCTTATTATTTTGGGGCAAGGGCCGGGTGCCGGGGGGTCGTCGCGTGCTTCAAAGAAAATACTTCGAAGAAAATATCGAGGACCACGACACGTTCTCCGGACTCGCGCCACTACTTAGTAGTGACAGGTTGCAGAGCGCACTCCGGATGCAGAACAGCAGCCACGGCCTATGAGGTGTTGAGACCCCCTCCTCGGCCGGTCACGGCGCAATAAGTCCGGGCCGGCGTTTTTGGCGGCCCGGAGGTGCGCCCGTCCGCTTGCCCGAGCGGACAGTGTGGCCGGCCCGTAAGCAGACCCCCCTCGAGCCGGCCACACACCCTTCCCGGGTGACTCGAACTGCCTCCTATCCTCAGCGGGCGCTTTGATCGCCGCGTCGACGTCGTTCGGCGAGTACCGCCGTCGTCGTGGCTTTCCGCGCGATAAGCGCTACGCCCGCCGCCGAGGCAACAAAAACTGCCCCCAGGATCGCCCAACCCAGCGTGCCACGTTCGACGACGGTGGCAGTCACCACGAGAGGCGCGAGCATGGCCCCCAAGGCGGATCCCATGCCGAACATTCCCTGATAAGCGCCGGCCTGGAGGGGATTGGCGAGTTCGAAGCTGAGGCCCCACGCCCCCGCTTGCGAAAGGATTTCCGCCAACGAGTGCAGGAGCGCGCCACCGCATAGGAGAATGATGGCGGCGACCACCGGTACGCCGCCCGCTAGTGCGTAGAGGGTGCAAGCCGCGGCCATGAGCACCCCGCCAGTCATTACGATCTTCCCTGCCCGGGCGGGGTGGTCTGTGCCGCGGGAGAGAGGCACCTGCAGCAGGACGACGCACACGGTGTTGATGACGAGGACCACGGATATCAGCACGTCCGGCGCGCTGGTGTACTGGGAAATCCACAGCGGAACGCCCATCTCGGCGAGTCCGAACTGCATGCCGAAAATACCGGACAGCACCGTCAACAGAACGTAGCGGCGATCCTTGAAGGGGGAGATGCCCCGCTTAGGCGCACGGTTGGCGGGGTCGTGTCGCGGCGCGTCGACGCGGCTGGGAAGGCGGCGGAGGTGCAGGGCGCTGAGGACATAGACGACGCCGGCGCTGATCATCAGCACGCGGAACGCGTCGGCCGTCCCGGCCAGCAACGCCAGTCCGGCGATCATGCCACCCGTCGCGATGCCAAGGTTGGTGATGGTGCGGAGGACTGCACGGGCATTGACGCGGTTGGGGCCTTCGAAGGCCCGCGCGATGATCGCTGAGCGCGCGGCGTTCGCGGCGCGGTCCATGCCTACCGTGATGCAGGCAATCACGACGGCGGTGCCGAAGTTCCCGGCGAATGTATAGCTTGCGATCGCGAGACCTTCGATGGCAACCATCACTACCAGCAGTCGGCGTGCGGACAAGTGGTCCGCAAGCCGGCCGCCAATGTAGGACGTAGCGACGCCGACCCCGCTGGAAACAGAGAGGATGACGGCGATTTCCACGGCGCTCAGTCCGACGAAGCGGCTGAAGTACAGAACCGTCAGGGTGAGGAAGATGCCGCGACCCACCGTGGAGACCAGAATGGCCGAAGCGAGGATCTTAAGGCTGGGATCGGAAAGGGCGGCGCGGAGGCCGTGCCGGGGAGGGGTAATGGTGTCTGCCGGAGTTTTGGTCACCCCCTAGTTCTGCCATCCGCCGAGGACGACCGGTATTGATGTAGCGTTGTGCTTCATGTTGAAGTACGTATTGTCCGGCGCCGACCTGGGCGGTGTGCGCTTCGGCATCTCGCCTATGTGTGAACTGGGGCTCTCCCTGAGGGCCATCCGTGATCCCAGCCAGTACCCGCTTCAGTTGCCGTGGTTGCGCCGCACGGAGGAAGCCCGTTCCCGTTTGGATCTGGACGGTCTGCTGGCCCTGGTTGACCACCGGCTCTGGACGCCTGACTTCCTGAACCCCCGGCCTCAGTCCCCTCTCACCAGGATCGACGACGAGTTCGCGGCATTGGAGGGAATGTCGGCCGAACAGTTCCATGGTGACCTGATCCGGGTGCATGGTGAAGTGCCCGCAGTCTTTGCCGGCCCCGTTGGCCCGGCGATCCGGCGCCTCGTGCAGATCCTCCAGGACTTTTGGGAAACGTGCTTCGCACCGCACTGGCTGCGCATGCGCACCATCCTGGAAGCAGACATCGTCCATCGCGGGCGGCAACTCGCCCAGGGCGGGCTGTTCACCATGCTCAATGAATTGTCAGGCGCTGTGGAATTCGACGGCCGGGTCATATCCGTGCGGTTGAAGAACCCTGCGTCGCGAACCGAGAAGACTGATGGCTCGGGGCTGACCCTCGTACCCACCATGTTCACCCGCAGGGCCTCTGCTCCCGTGAACCACGGTGACCCGCCGATGCTGATGTACCCGGCCCGCGGTCAGGGAGCGATGTGGGAGGCGGAGCGAGTCAGAAGCCCTGCCGCTGTTGTGGCGGTGCTCGGCGAGGTCCGGACCAGCCTGCTGACGGCGCTCGCTGCGCCTGCCTCATCCACCGAGCTTGGGGTGCGCTTTGGCGTGACCACGTCCGCAGTCAATCAACATCTCAGGGTGCTCCGGAATGCCGGGCTCGTGACGTCCACGCGCTACGGCCACAGCGTGCTCTACTTTCGGAGCGAGCTGGGTGCCGCGTTGCTGCTTGGGTGAGCAATGCGGCGAGTCGCGCGCCTCTGGCGGGACCCGCCGTCGGGCGTTTTTCAGTCCTCGCGGAGGCTGTAAGTGCTGACGACGTTGCCCTGGCTGGTGGCGTACTGGTCCTTCAGGAGCAGCCGGTTCAGGGGGTCTCCGTCCGCGAAAAGCCGGCGGCCTGTCCCGGCGATCACGGGGTGGGTCATCAAGGTCAGCTCATCCAGAATCCCTGCGAACAGCAGTTGGCGGACCAATGAGATGCTTCCGCATACGGCGATTTCGCCGCCGTCGCGGTTCTTGAGCCCGGTGACGAATTGCTCCACGTCGCCCTTGATCAGCTGCGAGTTGTTCCATTCCAGAGGCTCGGACAAAGTGCGCGAGGCGACGAACTTCTCGACAGGATTGATGAAAGCGGCGAACTCATCGTCCTGGGTTGCGTTCGGCCAGTAGCTGGCCCACTCCTGATAGCTGACCCGGCCCAGCACCACGGTATCCACGGTGTTGATCATCTTGGTCAGGCCCTTGCCCAAGTCCTCGTCGAAGCTGTCGAACTGGAACTTGAACGGGTCCTGGACCACGCCATCAACGGAGTGGAACAGGCCGGCGGTTACCTTGCGCATCGGTTCTCCTTTAGGCCGCTCTCCTTTAGGCCGCGGCGGTTGCCAGGCGACGACGGGACGGCAGTTCAGTGACGTTGCTCGGTTCGGTGTTCAGGCGGACGGGAAATTCGAAGAGTTCAGCGTAGACCTGAAGCTCGCCGAGGGCGTCCGTGTCAACGGTGGCTTCGGAAAGGTCCATTTCGACGTTCAGGCCGCCGCCAAGGCTCTTGGTTCGCTGCACCACCGGGTAGAGGCCCTGCACGCTTGAGGTGGTGACGTGACCGGTTGCGGCAATCTGGATCTGTTCGCCGTCAACGTCGACTCGAACAACTACGGAGAGCTTCTCGCTGGTCAATGTGCTGCCTTTCATCAGGTTGCTGCCACGCTGCAGCGTCCCCCAGCGTATGTGCCACATGTGACGTGCGCAACATTACGACGGCGAGGGTGGCGTCGGCGGTGGGCGCCAGCCACTGTTTTCTCACGCGTCGATGTGAGCACCTTGGGCCAGAAATCCAACTGTCCCGGAAGTTGTCTTTGTGACAGCCATTTGCAGGGGATGTTGGACTGCAATGTTACGTGGACGCTGTGGATTTCATCGGCCCTCGATTGTGCCTGAATGAGTGCCCACAGCCGTCTGCACAACAAGCACGTTGGAGGATGCCTCCAAGGGTTCGGCGCGGCATCACGCTATGTTCGGAGTGCCGCCAGCGACTGAATCCGCGAGTGGGAAGTGTCCCACCGTGGTGATCCGGTTCCAAGGAAGTGGACAGAAAACTGTGTAGCGTTTAGGGCACCATCACCGGGCATTTTTGCGAGCGGGTCTTACGGGAATGCAGTAGTCCTGAAACCGCGGGGGCGTTTGGCGCAAGGTAGCGGCGGCCAGTGGGGGACCGGCTTACGGGCGGTGACTCAAAGACGATGACTGTAGTTCATCAAGAGGCGTACCTGGTTCGTGTTTCGTTGCTGGCCCGGCTTAGCCGTGGCGTCCTCACGTAGTGGAGAATGTCGATCATGGGTGTTCTTTTTGACTACTTCTCTGCTGCATCCGATGAGGAGGCAGCCTCGGTGATCGATCGTGTCGTCGGTCCCGGATCCCAGGCGACGATCGCTCCGCCAGCCGAACCCAGGCGAGGCATCTTCGGCCGTAAACGCCCACCGGCGGCCGTGACCTACCAGGAAGCGGCCGTATTCGACACGGTGTCCGGTAACGGTATTGATCCCGTTGTGCAGCTGGGAACACTGGAAGAGCTGCTCACCGGACGGTCCTTTGACGATGTCATGGACGATCCACGGAGCGGGCAAGCCCTCGCGGATCGGGATGGTGGGCAGCGTCTTGTACTGACCCTGACGGAGCCCCTTTCCACCGCGCTGTCCACCGCTTCCGAGGGCGCCCTTGAGCAGGTGGCGATCCCCTGGTCGAAGACTGAAGAGTTCTGGAACGCAGCTGATCCGGCGCTACTTGCCGACTTCCTAAAGGATTTGGCCGGGTTAGCCCGACGATCCAAAGCTTCCGGGCAAGGGCTCTACTGCTGGGTGTGCGTGTAGGCTCCAGGGCGCCTCATTGGCTCCGGGCTATAAGGAAACTGCCGGAGTGGACTGCCGCCCAGCGCCCAGACCCAATGGTGAGGGATCCCCTAATGGGCGCTTGGAACGACCGGAGACCACCGGCTTACAGGCGTCTGTTCCGCGAATGGCCAGGTCAGAATAGACGCCACAAGGCACGTTACTCTCGGACGGTCGCCGCATGCTCCCTAACGCGCTTGGCGGATCAGGCTCTCAGCCAGGGCTGCGAGTGGCTCACCGCCCCAACTGAGATAGTCTGCTCGGTTGAAGATCCCCACGGACGTATCATCGCCGGGCAACTTCAGTGCGAGTTCGGACACAGCCCTAAGCATGCGAGCTTCCACGGACTCATCATTTCCCAGAAGTTCAAGCACCCGCCGTGCAACTCTCGGGAAATTGGGCACTAGGTCAATACCATCCGGCAGTTTTACGCCCTGAAAATGGCATCCGCGGAACTCAACGTCGCGGAAAGTAGCGCCGGTGAAATCAATGTCGAGTAAGACACCGGGTTCGGCATGCCCCGGGATCGCCCGCCCGTCAAAGAGAACATCCTGGAGTACTCCGGTGAACTCGCAATACTGAATTGTCGCCTGAAGGAACTCAGCACCTTTCAACTTGGTGCTCTTGAAGGAGCAGTGCTCCATCAAGCATCCAGACGCTAGAAGTCCCCGCAGGTCCGCCCCGTCAAAATTGATGTTCCGCCATGCGTTGCCCGTACCCCCTTCCTGCCAAGTCCCCAGGGCGGCGTCTCGCAGCCCGGCTTTGGCAAACGAGCTGTCCTTGACTTCGCTGTCCCACAGCCGCCAGTCAGCACAAACCGCTTTGTCGAAAAGACAACCAGTGATCGCTGAGCCGAAGAAACGGAGATTCGATAGCTTGGCGTAGCTCAGGTCGAGATCCTGCCAGCGAGCCGCACGAAATTCATGCATGCCGGACATTACGGTGGCAGTGCTACCACCCATGGTAAGAGTGGGGCCAAACGGCGGGGCGGGCAGCGCCAGCCCTCTTAGGTCGTGTCGTCCGTCGTGGACCCCGACATCCACGGGTAAAGCGCTGCTCATACCGTGGAGGAATCGAAGCACCTCTCCGGCCAGAGCTCGACCGTCTGCTGTTTTCCACCGTTGTTGGAGTGCTTTCATAGTCATCGTGTGAGCTAGCGTATTCCTGTCCGTCCCCTGGTCCGATATTTGAAGACCGGTCCGAGATCGCGGCCGGTAAAGGATCGCTTTACGTGTGCTCTGCTTTGCTCCCAGCGCTACAGTTGACCGGGCAGTGCGATTCATCGGACATGGCGGGTAGGGAGGGCTGGCGTTGGGAAAGTACTTTGAGCATGAAGTTCTTAGGGGCTTCTACCTGGAAGACAGCTGGATAATGGACATCAATGCAAGCCGAGGGCAGCTTGTCATCACCGCGGAGTTCGTACTGACCGAGGAACACCCCTCTTATTCCCCGGCACGCCCCGGAGAGCAATACTGCTACCGCAATGGGGTGCTGGTGTTCGATGGTGTAACAGATTTGACCTGGACGGGTCAGCTCAGTTCCCGGCCTTCGTGTGACCCTGACGGCGCAGTTGACTACGGCAATATCGACTCACTACTTATCGAGGGAAACCACTACACCGTTGAAGGCGACCTCGGCACAATCGCTCTCCACGCTGCATCCATCCGCGTGGCACTGGCCTCGGACGGCACGATCCTCACATCGCACGGCGCCGCTGCTGACCTCTAGCCCGCGCCCGGTGAAGGATCCTTCAACGGGCAATACGAGCTCACATCATGGTCGAGGACGATTGGTGTCATGCTTGTTCGATCAAAAGACTCACAGCTCGCCGAAGATTTGTGGATGAACGAAGGACCTCAATGACCGACCATCCAACGAGTTTCACAACCCGAGAATTGCGGGAGGTGTTCGATGTCCTGATGCGACACGTCGAGGAACGTCATGGCTCGACCATAGACGTGGGTGTGGACTATTTCTGGTCGATCCCACCCGATGCGATCTACGACGTCTATGACCAGCCGACCGAACTCACCATTGGTCAGCTCACAGAATCCCTGGACAACATCAGAAGGGTCGCGGCAGATCCCGATCGAGCCATTTCTTATGCTCTCGTTTGGTTAGGGGACGTTCTGCGAGCTACTGGCCACAAGCTGGTGAGCTAAGCGAAAGCGTCCGGTAAGGGATCCCTCAACGCGCAACCCTGTTTTCCTCACCCCGCTGGATCCAATGGAACAATTGCGGTGTGACACATGTGATCGTTCGGGCTAATGCGATGCGATGGGCAGACGACCACTTCCCGGGATGGATCGAGGTCGACGTTGTCGACGCGGAGGGTCGGACTCATCGGATCGTTGAAAAGGTCCCCGTCCTCGCCAAGGCCGACATCACCGCGGAGTCGACATTCCCGCTTGAACTGTGGATAGAGGCTGAGTTCGAGCGCATGAACGGCGACTCTGTCTTGGTACGGTTTGCCCATGGCGTAGAAACCACCGATGGCCTGGACCTGATCGGAATGGACAGGCACGACGTCCGCTGTCTGTAAGAGTTACTCGCCCTGCGTTCCAAGCCTGACCGAACGGCGGGCGGGCGGGCTGACGATGACACCCGTAAGGGGATCCTCCTAAGGGCATCCAGCTGGCCTAACTAAAGCGCGCTGTTGGAACCAAGAAATCGGGTTGGCCAGGCCCGGCTGACCCACCGGCGGTAATTTTGGTGAAGGAAGAAGGTTGGTTCACCGTTCATAGCTGGCCAGGCTCAAAGGAGTACAGAGATGGATAAACATCAGAAGCTGACTGTTCCCGATCTGGTTGGGCAGCCTGTGCACATTGCCCAAGAGACTGCGGCGAACATTGGGTTTGGGCTAGCCGCCGGGGACCCTGACGGGCCGGGGCTCCGTTCGCGTACCTGGCCAGGACTGTTCTGGGTGTCGGCCCAAGATCCGGCCGCCGGGTCGGTCCTTGAGCGGGGGAGCCAAATATGGATTACCTTCATCCAGGACGGTCAAGCCCGAAGCGACGTGCCGGAGCAGCCGGGCGGGCCGCCCCCCTCACTTACGCGTCATGCGGAGGCGCAGCACGACGAGTGAGCGATGTCCGGTGAGGGATCCTTCCACGGGCATAGAGCCGTAAGGCAGCAGGAGCCTATATATACCCCTTTTGGTGTGCGTCGGAGTGGATCTAGGTCAACAGTGGGTAACGCGCTGTGAAGTCGCTCCGAGGGCATGAATTCTAAGCCAAGCGGCATATGGTGGCTGTATGGAGGTCACCACTTAATGTACGAATCGGTCGGAGCGTATCTGCTCTCCCGCTGGGATGAGCCAGCAGAGCGAATCAGGTTCGAAGTTGAAGGGCTTTCCATCCAGGTGTGGAAATGGGATGCCGCAACTACAGGGGAAGGAGTCGACGTGTATGTAACCGTAGGAGCCGCCGCTGGCGCTTCTTCCCACAGTCCGGGCACGGTAGATCATCGCGCGGAATTCCTCTTGGGCCTGCGTCCTGGACAAGACGCAGTGGCCAGTCCGTTCGCCGCACTAGGGCTTTACGGACATAGGAACGGCGTCACCATAGCGGACGGACACACCGTTCCGTCGGACGGTCCACTCTGGCCTGGAACAGAAATGATGGCGTTCCTGCTCCGTGAACAGGAAGCGATAATTCCGACAGTCCAATTATCGGATGGGTCGCACGTCCACTTCCTCCAAGCCATGCCACTGCATGAATCTGAACTGCTATACAAGCGCCGTCACGGGATGGATGCCCTGATGGCCCATTGGAAAGAGCGACGTGTGCCTTTCTGGGATTCTGAGCGTGGACCTGACGCCCCGAGGTTCTAAGTTCAAGATTGTCGCAGTGAAGGATCCTCTTAGGAACACCAGCCGCAATGCCTCGACTTGCTTCCCCAAGATGTCTGGCTCGGGACGGCGTTTAGCCTTCGCGAGATGCCTTTGCGGCGGAAGCTGCCATCACCAATAACCCGTCGAGACGGTCTTCAAAAGTTTCTTGGGCTCCGAAAAACGCGTGATCGGTCAGCCTGATACCGAAGGTATCAAATGCGTGGGCCTCAATTTGGGCGCCCTGTTCGGCTGCGCGGACGCGGACGGTTAAGCCGACTGGTACGTTCGGACGACTCCATGAGAACAGATTGCCCCAGAGGCGGTACTGCCAGTTTGATCCTGTTCGTATATCTACGAAGTCCTCGTCCTGGCGGATCCTTGCCTTCTCCGAAGCAAAAGCTGTGGAGATGGCCGTCAACGCCTGATTCGGGGAGAGCGGCGATAACCACAGTTCAGACTTCTCGAACATCGGCTTTGTTCGGCTTCCCACTATCCCCATCGGTCTTCTCCTACGTATTAGAAATGTGACGACAGCCTAGTCTTTGGGAGCAAAAAAGTGAGCGACCTTTCCAAAAGTAGTGCCCGTATGCCGATCCTCCATCGAACGCCCACTCATCTCCTTGGGGTCTTCCCGTAAGGACGGTCCAATGCCATGATCAAGGCGAAGACAACCGTTTGAGGGGACAATGCGAAAGCGAGCTTTGGCGCCGGTGCTCATTGTGCTGCTCGGCGCCTGTGCTGCACCCTCCGGTCCAACGGAATATCCGCGTACCGCTTCTGCCGACGATCGCTGGGGCGTAGGCGTCAGCTACCCTATCTATTCGTCGCTAGCCGGGTGCGAAGACGATCCCAGCGTGGAATCAGCTGTGCAGAGTGCGGACATGCCGTCCTCCAGACTCGCTTTTCGTCTGATAGCAGGCGCATCTGAAGCGGATGCTATCCGCGTTGCAGACTGCGTGTCCCCGCTCTTGAGCAGCGGGGAACTCACGATTGCGGTCCCTGGGGCTTAAACGGTCTTCATGGAGATAACCGCGCACGTTGAAGGATCATTGGCGGACACAGACTTCCGGCGCTGATCCAGTCGCGGCGACGTCTGGCGTGCCTGATGCATCGGTGGTGTTATTACTCCAGGTCATCGCTGGTACGGCAAGGAGCGATCATGAACAACACGGCAAATAGTGCCTTCCTTTCCTTCCGTGATTCCGCAGTGCGGGATTCGGTAGCTGTACTCGCAGAGTATGCCGCGGCGCTTACTTGGGCGTTCTCGCTATTGGCGTATGTCAGCGCTGGCGCATTCATGAGTCCCGGCGCTGTCGTGCTTCTGATTCCTGCTATTGCGATGACCGCGGCTGCGATGGCTCTCCGTCGCAGAACTAAGCTTCCGCCCAGGCATAGGTCAGGCGCCGTCCGCGCTCGTCGATGAGAACCCGCTTTGTAGAGATGCAAGTCGGCGGTTTGCCTACTGGTCAAATGCCCGGTAAGGGATCCCTCACCGGACGTCCGGCATCGCCCAGGACAACCTACGGGCGTGGCACGATGAGAGCCGGAGAGTGCTTGGGCGGAAATATGGAGCTGCGACTTGGTAAACACGGGATCCCGTAGTGGTTTGATCAGTGGCAGGACTGCTTATCAAGTGACACGGTGGCGCCACCGTGTCGCGGGGTTTAGTGCGCTGGATGGACTGTTAGGTCTCTATCTAAACAACTCTGGTGTCCCTCAGTCTTTTTTTACCGATCTGGTGTTAGGTCTACTACTCGTTTCAGCGCTCCTTCTGATCGTCCTCATCAACTGGGCAGGCTTCAGGGAAGATGCTGAAAGGAAGGCTGGATACACAACCCTCCGCCTTGGCAACAGGAAGTTGATGCAACGAGATCCCTATATGGGGCGCATGATCCGGCTAGCCGGCGCGGACCATCTCGACCGTCAGCACTTCGCAGACATCTTGGCTAGAACCAAGGCTGAAGGGGAAAAGCAGCAGGCCCCCTAGGACAACGTCCGTAAGACGATCCTTCAACAGGACGGCGGGCTGCCGGTTAGGCTCGGTCTATGGAAGCCTCCACAGCTCTTTCACGACACTACTGCTGGTCTTCGTTGCAGTCGCGACCGATTGGACCACGGTCCGTGATCGCCTGTGATGCTTGAAGTCCCCGGGGACAAGCAGGTGAACACGCCCTACTCGGTCGGCTGCGAACTGGAATTGGCAGCGACCGTAGACGGCGGGCTGGCGGGGCCAATGCCGACACCGACCCGTTCGCTTCTGCTGGTCTTCGCCAACCTTGACGGAGACTCTGCCGCTACGGAAGTTCAGATTGGTGCCATGATCAGCGGTCCGAGTGCACTCGTTCCGGGATGGCGGGGAAAGGCCCAACTCGCATTCTGGGCTGAAATCGCTCAAATTTATGCGACTCCTGACGTTGCGTTCAAACTCTGGTACGACGGGAGAATAGTGGGGTTCGGAACGGTTACGTCGTATAGACCTCAGACGAGCACATGATCCGCGGGTGAGGGACGCCCGTGAAGGATCGTCAACCGAACGACCATTGGCGCGCCGAAGGCTGGCCGCCGATCGGGTGTGCTGGGCGGTTTTTCCTGGCTTTCTGCATCGTCGGCGTAATGAGGCCGTAGATCTCAGCAAGCCGTCGAGAACACACAAACTGTCCACCGGGCTTTAAAGGAGAACGTCCCGTTGTCCCGCTTCTGCGCACTTGGCCACCGCATCGAAGTGAGAAGAGGCGCGGGCGAACTTCTACAGAGGGGTTGGCATGCGCGGCCAGGTGACGAAGTCCAGCTAGCCGCATGCAGCCTGTGCTGCATTCCAACTCCAACCGCGTTACTCTGTCGCCAAGTTCTTTGGGCGATATGGGGGCATCTTATGGATGAGGGCAGCACCGCTTTTACAGTTGCCTTTCCCGAGGCTAAGAAAACCAGGACGGCCAACACCCTGGCCACAGCTTCCCTCGTAGTGTTCTGGATTCTATGGGGCATCCAATCATTCGGAGGCTCGGATGTTCCGGACCTTCCCTGGTTTATCCTTGGGCTCATCTCATTCGGGCTGTTCGTGGGATTTTCCACCTACGGGTGGCGGAGGCAGAAAGAGCTCGTACCACTGATCAACCAGCGGTTCGCCGAAGTGTTTTCCGCGCACACCAAAGAGGACTACCCAAAAGACGTGGACATTTTGAAGGTGCACCGGTTTGTGGCTGTTAGGAGGGCGGACGGATCCGTGCGCCTCTGGGGTGTAAAGCGGAAGAAGGACATTTTCAACGTGTTCCCTATGACCTGAGTCGCGGCACTTAAAATCCTGACCGTCCGGTTGAGGTTCCTCCACCGGACGCTGTGCAAATCGGTTTCATGGGTCCACCAAATGATAGGAACTTACTTGGAAGTTGCCATCCGTGAGTCTCGCTTTTTACAAGCAATGACCGACGTCGCAAACAAGGTATTAGAGGCCAAACGTGAGCAAATCTACGACCTGGTTGTGGAGGAGGCCGAGCAGTTCATTCGCGAGCTCCTAGGATGCTCCCACGATGGCGGCGCGTATTCCCTCTGGATGGAAATCAGCGACCTCTACGACAGCCCAGCCGGTCCGGGATCGGAGGAAGCCTGCGAGGAGATCGGACGCAAGGCAGCCGCAGAATGGTTATCCGTCGATAAATCATCTCCTGACGAGATCGACAAGTTCTTCGCTCGATGGCAAACCCCGGAACCATGGCAGATCTCGTGACAAACGTACGGTTGAGGATCCCTCACCGAACGGCCTTTGGCGCCTTCTGTAGCTGCGGTTATGGGTCCGGCCTGCTCTTGGCGACAAAGCGCGACGTTAGGGTGCAAGCAACAGATAGTTTCTATGTGTTCTTGGGGGAGAAATGATACTCACATCTGCAGCAGCATCAACGGTGGAACCATTGATGCCCTCCCCGCTCTTTGGCCTCTGGGGCGTTGTCATGAGCGCCGGCGTGGCCCTGCTCGTTGCGGCGCTGATCAGCGTGGCACGAAACAAGAAATACACCTCTGGCGGAACCGTCATCTGGACGCTGACTATTCTTGCGCTGCCAGTCCTCGGCCCTATTCTGTGGTTCTTGATCGGCCGCAAGCCTTTGGATTCTGGTTTTAGTGACCAGGAAAAAATTTGATCTACGCACAGCTGACCGAACGGCAGGCTGGCTCAGAGTTGAGATGATCCGGAATAAGCAGCCCTGAAGTCTAGGCATATGCGACAGCTGGACTGCAACGGGCGGTGCCCGGAAACGGATCCTTCAACGAACGATCTGGTGTTCTGCTCTGAGAACCTTGCATTAAGTTAGCCGCAGCCGGAGGGCAAAGGCCACCTCATCGGCGGGTCCACAAAGCTCGGGCGTGGACAGCTGGAAGAGTGCATCCGCCAAGATATCTCGATCCGGCGGATTCAGTGCAATATCTTCTCGGCCCTGCAGCTCCTCCGCCCATGCGCAAAGATCTTCCGCACTAATCTTCCCGGCCGAAAATTCGTCAAGGGCATGGCCGACATCCTGAGTAGAAGCAGTGGCTAACTCATCCTGAGAGGACCATTCAAACGCCAACAATCGAACCGTCAACTCGGCTAGAGGACCACGCAGCTGTATGAGGTCATAGAGCGCTTCTCGCCTTTGATCCTGCGACACCATAGAAGTTCCTCCTTCAGTCCACCAATCGTGGAGAACTCATCTCTACTGGCTGGAAGTCTGTCACACGCTACCCAGCGTCCGGTCAGGGATCCTCCTACGAGAAACGCCTCGAGATGGCAGTCGAATGAAGGGCAGCCTTCCGAGGCGAATTAAGGCTCAGGCTAAGTCCTCAAAGCTCTCCTCACCTGGGCGCCAAACCATCCAAGCTTGATCGGAGAATCCCATGAGGTGCGCTATCTCGACGTGGACATCTTCCCTCGCCGGATGTATCACTATCGTTCCGGTATCGAGCTCGATGCGTATGCCACTACCTGTGGCTTCGCTTGTCGAGATAACTGTGCCGGGGGTCAAGCGGCGTAGTGCATCCGCGTAGCCGAGATTTTGCTCATGCCACGAACCGCCAGCTGCCTGGACGACAGGCCATACGTAGCAGTTAAGGATGACGGGACCGCCGTCAGACGTGCCGTCGAATCGCAACTGCACGTAGTCGTTCAGAACGAACTCGACCGAGTACATCCGGTCACAGACCAGCCGCGAAAGTAATTCGTTGGGCACATACGGTGCTACCGCCATCTTGGCACCTTTCGATTCTCAACTATGGCGCCAGCATATGGCGATCTCGGTCAATGCCGTGAATATCGTGTGGGTGCGTCCGTGAAGAGACAGTTCACTTTTAGACGCACGGTAAGGGATCCCTCAGCGTGCGTTGTTTCGATCTTCCTGGCGCGGCGCCGCTGTCAGTCGCGGTAGAGGCTTGCCACGGCGTCCCTTGCTGGACCTGCCATCGTCGACGGCCTTAGTCCATTGACGGGAAGTTGCTCGATCGTGGCTGCCCAAATATCGGCCCAGAATGTCTCGTCGTCGAGATCCTTGTTGGACGGCCGACGGATAAACCAATCGAATCCGCGCGGTCGGGGCGGAATGCTGGCATCAGATAAATAGGCATCAATATCTTCATCGATGGAGGTTGAGTCGGCCTCTGACAACCTGAATTGCTGTGTGCCCTTTCCAACCCCCGCTAGGGGATGGACCACACTGCCGAAGCGCTCACGTGGGCCTCGGCGTACACGCACAAAGTTGCCAGGACCTACAGCCCAAAGGACCAAAGCTCCCCAGCCGTTCTCGGTGGCAAATATCCAATCTTGAGGAGCTTCCGACAATTCAGCGCACTCCCACGGATTTTGTGTCATGTTCACCATCATTCCGCACTGCTTGAAGCCGGCACCCCTGAAGACGGCAGAGCTTGCTTAGCGGCTGCTGCGTGGAATGGTATGCAGCGGTCATATCGAGAAGGTGCGTGGCCTCGACCTTAAACCATGATCTGGCGCCAGGGTTCAGCTCGGGGTGGTAGCAATCAGCAACGACCTTTTTTGGGTCCTTGTACATGGCCGAAGCGCTTGCGTTGGCCACTTGGAGCCACTGCTTATCTGCCTCACTCAAGAGGCCTGCGTCTCTAGACCGTTGGCCATTGCGAAGACTCCAGGAAAACGACCCCGACCGTTGGGGACGGCGCTTTGATACCTAGTGAACTCACCCATACAAGGAGAGTACGCAGTCAGCTCACCTGTCCCCGATGAAGTATCCCGTAACGGACACCTGTCCAGCGTTGAAACGGCAGCGAGGAAGTCCGTAAGCGAGAATCGCACCGCAGCCGGTTGTTCCATGTCGCCGTGGTGTTCCGGTTCCAAGGAAGTGGGACACTCTCAGGAACAGGAACCCAGCCCCCAAACCGCTCCACGCGTGGGGCATGGTTCCGACGTCGTGGTCCTCGCAGGCTCCAAACCCACCGAAGACGCCCGGGACCAAACGCAAGGCCTCCGCAAGACTGGCCATAGCGTAGGGCTTCGTCTTTGGGTCCCCGGGTTCCAAGGGAATTTTCTGCTTCAGTCGCCGTACTTCAGCAGCTCTTTCATGTTGAAGAGTTCTTCAAGAGGGGCCGCCGTGTCCGTCAATGGCTGGTCGGATTTGCCGCCGCAGTTCTCGGCTGACTTCGAATACTGCTCCTGGCCACCGTTCCGGACGATGATCTTTGAGGCGGTGCCGCCGGAGCAGCCTGGCTTTGGTGTGGCAATGCTGTCGGAACGCTGTGGCAGGGTGGCCGCCAGCGCCATGACTTTGGACCATGTTTCGGCGGGCATCGCGACTGTTTCCTGTCGCAGCACCTCACCGTAGGAGTCCACGGTGATGCTTGCTTCCGTCTCCGATGCTTTGATGATGTAGCTGCGGTGGTACTGAGGTGGGACGGAACTGGCGCGGAATTTGTACTCCACCATGGTTTCCGCGGGGTCCAGTTGGAGTTTGGCGGGTTCTGCGCAGGCGGAGGCCAGTCCAATGCAGACAGCAGCAATAGCCGTGAACGCGATGCGGCGACGCATAAATCCCCCTTTGGCGGCCGAACGTGTCATTAGCTTAGCGGGAGGGCACGAGGGCCGAAGCCCGGAAGTGGCGGTGCTTTTCGCAGCATCGTTCCCGTACGGCTCAGTCCGTTAGGGGATTACCCTCACATGGACCTTGAGGTCTGAAACTCTGTCACGTTTACACGTTCCCTGGTTTGGTTCATAGTCGAGATATGAGAGCGGCCGGCATTCTTCCCGAGGACGCCCCCGATCCCCGTGCCGGTTGGGCCGAGAAACTGAAACTCATGCCCGTTCCGGTGATGGGGCTCGTGCCTCAATCTTCGCTCGAGGACACGGACTCCGTCGGGCTGACTTACGGCATGGATGATCGTGGATACAGCGAAATGACCGCAAGTATCACCTACACGCTCTGGCGAAACCCGGATGATCGCTCAGACCCTGTAAACCTCGCAGACCTCGACGAGAAGACACGCAGATCGATCGAGGAAGTCCCGCCATGGCCGCGGCCCCCTTGGCTGATTGAACAGGTGGAGAGACTGCGCTACCCACAACTGTGGGAGGCCGTTCGAACCACCTGGCACCGCACTCCATCCGAGCGCTCATCGGTTCAATGGCTCTTGGCTGACCATGTCAACCACATCCTCATGAACCAGTACCGGCGGAACCTCTGGCCAGGAAGCATGCCCTGGGACCAGCACGAGTCCCCAATAACCGGCCGGATGGTCAACAGTCGGGCCAGGACCATCATCAACGGAATTGAGGTGCCCGGTGCAGAGGTCGATACCGACCCGTTCGTCTACGGCATCGGAGCCCAACTCGCAACCGGTGGCGTCATGACCGCAGTGCTTCCACGCTCTGAACTCAAGAGCATCCAAGTCCAGTTCACGACCCGCGCGAACACACTCCAGCGTCCATAAGACGATCCCCTTACGGAAACCGACTACGGATACCGACATCGGGCACGGGGAAGTGTCCCAGCTTTGTCGTGTGCCACTTCCAAGAAAGTGGAATGTTCGGGCGAACTGCGTCGGCTTGTAGCTTGGCCTTGGAAGCCACGTCCGGGAGCACGAATGGCTGAATGTTCCAACCGGAGCTGCGGCCTGCCCTAAGGTTGCGGGATGGTCGTGGTGACGCAGGCTACCGTTGAGGGACGGCTTTGAGGGGGACGGAGAAGACCTATGAATGAAGCTCAGTGGGACCGGCTGGAGGCGACCAAGGCGTACGCAGGTCGCGTCAAGTTGACCGACTACCTCGTTCGCCTGCCCAGCGGCGAGTTGGGCCATTACGAAGTTGACGAGAGCATCCCCTTCGCCGTAGCCGTGCTGATCGAGCAAGACGATGAAATACTTTTGACTCGCCAGTACCGCTTCCCTCTCAACGCCTGGATTTTTGACTTACCGGGAGGTGCCGGCGAGGAAGGAGAACTTCCTGAGATTGCCGCGCGCCGTGAAGTGCAGGAAGAGCTCGGACTAAGCATTGATTCCATAGTGGCCCTTCAACACTTCTTCCCAAATCCTGGACGGTCAGCTTGGCCGGTTTATTTGTTTCTCGCCAAAGTCGCCGAGGAAGGTCTGGCTGCTCTGGACGACCCTTGGGAACGAGTAGCAGGTCGGCGCGTTAAGAAGTCCCATGTCAGGGAAATGATCGCGGCGGGCGAGCTTGTTGATCCGTCTCTTCTCATAGCTTGGCAGAGCGCTACAGCGAAGGGTCTTCTCGGCGTTTAGCGAGAGCCGCGACCACCCCGGGAAACAACTCTTCTCTTCGGCACGCGCATGACGATTCCGAACGACGCGAGCAGTGCCGCCGTCGTACTTCTTGTGAAAGTACGACGGCGGCACTCGCCGTTTGTTCCGGGGCTGGACGCTAGGCGGTCTGGCCTGCGTGCTGGCCTTCGGAGATTTCCTCGACCACCTTGGCGTTGAAGGCGGGGAGGTCGTCCGGGTTGCGGCTGGTGACCAGGCCCTGGTCCACGACGACTTCCTCGTCCGTCCAGTTGGCGCCTGCGTTCTTCAGGTCCGTCTGGAGCGTGTGGTACGAGGTGACGTTGCGGCCCTTGATAACTCCGGCCTCGATGAGAATCCATGGCCCGTGGCAGATCGATGCCACTGGCTTGTGCTGCTCAAAGAAGGCGCGTGTGAAGTTCTGGGCGTCCTTGTCCACGCGGAGGTGGTCCGCGTTGACGACGCCGCCCGGCAGGACCAGTGCGTCAAAGTCCGAGGCGTTGGCGTCTGCGACTGCGAGGTCGACGTCGAAGGTGTCACCCTTCTCCACGCCGTTGAAGCCCTGGAGCTTGCCCTTTTCGGGAGCGATCAGAGTGGGTTCGCCACCTGCGTCCTTCACGGCCTGCCATGGGCTGGTGAGCTCCACCTGCTCGACGCCGTCCGTCAACAGGAATGCGACCTTCTTGCCGGCGATGTTGTGTTCTGACATTGTTCCTCCTCCGTTGTGCGGCATAGGCCTTATGGGCGCACGCTGCTGCTCTGAGAGTTGTTTGTCTGACTTGATCCAGCATAGGAAAAGTCAAAGTAATAAGCAAGCTGACTATTTGTTGGACTGTCCTCCATTGCCGTCCTTCGTTTGCCGGATGCAGCCGGGCACTGCGAGGCCGAATAACATAGGCCTATGTCCGGGCGGCGTGGGGGCCTGGGAGCAAGATCATGAATACTTCATCTGCGGAGACTCACCATCAGAAGATCATTCAGCCTTAAGCAGCGGACATGGCCATCCCGTCCAGTCGGGGCGGAGGCTGCACCGTGACCGCCTTTCAGGCTGATGGTGGAGGCCGATTGACGCAGTACCACGTACCCCACTATCTGACGGCCGAGCAGAAGTTCGATCACTGGCGCAATTGGTACGGAAGTGCAGTGGAAACCCCTATGAGGCTTGAGCGGCGGGGCAGGCAGCCCGGTCCCTCCTTCAGTCCCACCGCTGCCAGTTTCGGGGTTCCCGATGTCAGCCTTATCGAGGTTCGGAACGAGCCCGTGGCGGGGTTTTGGGGCGGGAATCCAAGCTCGCATGATGTAAGGCTGGTGTATCTCAGGCGCGCCCCCTCAGTGACACTCTGCGCTCCTGACCCCTTGCCGGTCCAGTCGGGCTACGTGGGCTTCCTCGATGTTGCACGCAACGGTGGCTTCGAAGCGCCGGCAGGGTTGCATGCGTTCCAGGTCAACATCAACCGGTCACGGCTGGATCTCGATGAACGGTCCTACGCTCGCTTGCTGCAGCGGCAGGATCTTAGCCGACACCCGCTGGTTAGGGGCTTCGTAGTGCCGTCCTTGGTGAACTGGAAACAACCCGGCCTGGGCAGGGAGGCCGCAGGTGTAGCCGACATCCTTAAGTCGGTGGTCGCGGCCTTGGTCAGTTCACTGCTTCAAGCGCCGGCTGATGGCTCACTCTTGGAGCCCGGGAGGCGATTGGCGATAAGGCAGTATGTGAAAGCCAATTTTCGGAACAGGGATTTGGACCCCGACGGGATTGCAATGCATTTCAAGATCTCCCGCCGCACCCTCTTCCACCACTTCGAGAATGAATCCATGTCCTTGTTCACCTATGTCCGGATGCTGAGGACGGTGATGGCGCTGCAGCTGCTCACGGATCCCGGCTCGAAGAAGATGCCCTTGTCCGACATTGCGAACGCAAGCGGGTTCTCAAGTCTCCAGTCAATGCGCCGGGCTTTGAAGGAGACTACGGGGCTCACCATCAGGGAAGCTCGTCAGCACGAGCCATTGGCGCGCACGAGCATCGCAAAGCTGCGGGAAGAATTGTCTGATTGAACTGGCCCCGGCGCGGCGTCTGAGCGTCACAGGATTGCTGGTGTTGCACTGTTTGATACTTTTGCGGTCCATTCCCGGCGCTTATTGACGCTTTGGCGCTTGGAGGCGTCTCCGGGTCTTCACGGGGAACTGCGGCCGGTGATAGGTTTCAGTCGATTTCCGCCGGCGATGATGGGGTGAGCACACAGCAGGAATCGGTTCCCAGCGGTTTGGGTCCAGCACAACTCAGGCGGACCCCGTGTACTAGGAGTCACCATGTGTACTCATGCCAACAGCCAAATCTGCCTGCAGTCACCCCAACTGGTCAGGGCATCCATCTCCTGGTCTGGTCCCGACTGCCTCCTCGAGTTCGAGTACGACGGAGAGCTTCCCTGCACAGGCGCCTTCATCATGGGCATCGAGATGTCCGTCGGGAGCCGCCCGGATATTCGGCACTGCTGTATCGAACTCCATAAGGGGGTACCGACGAGCGCCCTGACCTACGATTTCAACGGGCACTGGCAGGCTGACCACGGACCCATAGGCTCCATGCACGGAACCAACATTGTGCGGGGAAGATTTCCGGCCTGGTCCATTGGCGGTTGGACGCACAGTAGAGCGGCAACGGCTTTCGCCATCCAGAATGGAGCAACTATCTACTCCGGGGTCCAAGTGACTGAGGGAACTCCCAGTCGATCAGACCAGCTCCACCTCGAGGCCCTTTGACCGCAATAACGTCAGCATCCCGGCGTTGAGGCCTTCATCTGTAATAACAAGGTCCATGTCCTTCAGCTCTGCATGTTTGCAGTTGCTGACCTTCCCGAACTTACTGTGGTCGGCAAGCAAAATGCTCCGCCGCGCGCTTGCGTGCATGAGTCGTTTGACGGCTGCTTCGGATGCATCGTTTGTGGTGAGACCGCGGTCAAGGGAGACGGCAGTTGTTCCAAGAAATGCAACGTCAACATTGATTTCTGCGAGTGCCCTGGCCGCCCAATCGTCCACTTCGGCGGAGGTGACCGGGCGGACGCGGCCCCCGAGGGTATAGACGGTCAGCAAAGGGGCGTCCATGAGTGCCATGGCAATGGAGAGGGTATTGGTGTAGATCCTCAACGCGCGGTCCCGTGGCAGTATTTCCGCCAGCTTCGCGGTGGTGGACCCGCCGTCGATAAGCACTGAGCCATTGCTCGGAAGGTGCCGGAGGGCCGCCCGCGCTATGCGTTCCTTTTCTTCGACACGGGCCGTTCGCGCGGCTATAGGGGGCTCGTAGGTTATGCGGCCCACGGGAATGGCCCCTCCGTGGACCCGGCGGAGGAGGCCGAGCTGCTCGAGCGCCACAAGGTCCTTGCGGACGGTTTCGTTCGTGACACCAAGTTCAAGCGCGATGTCCGCGGCATCCGCGCGGCCGCTGGTCCGGAGCGTGGAAAGGATAAATTCTCTTCTTTGGTCCGCATAGGGAGCGCGCGCGTCCGGGCGCCCGCTTACTTGTCCTGCGGCTCGGGTCACGGTTACCTCCTGCTGAGCGGTTCAGCCGACCTGCTGATACCTCCCTAACGGTGTCATGAAATCCTAGCCGAGAAGAATTCGGAAAAGGCCAGCCAGTTGGCGCCGAAATGCCTCCGCCGGATTTCTGAGGAATCGAGCGGAGGCATTCACACTGCTTTCGGTGGGTCGGCCCTTATCCCAGTTCGCCGGATCCGGCGTGGGCCAGGGGGAGCAGCTGTTCCCACAGTTCCGCGGGAATGTTCCACTCGGCAAGGTCCGCGGTTTGGGCAACCCGGCGGGGTTCGGACATACCTACAATGGTGGATGCCACGCGGGTGTCCCTGGTGGAGAACTGGAGCGCCGCAGCAGCCAGCGGCACGTCGTATGCCTTGCACAGCTGTTCCATCTTCCGGACCCTTTCCACGATTGCCTGGCTGGCGGGGCGGTAGCAGTAGTTGGGAACTGCGTCCGGACCCTTGACCAGCATGCCGCCGCCGAATGGTGCGGCATTGACGAATGCAACGCCACGGGCCGCCGCGTCCTGGATGAGGGGTTCAGCGGTTTGGTCGACAAGGGTGTAGCGGTTGTGGCTGATGACCACATCAAAGGCGTCGGTGGCCAGGTACTTCAGTTCGAGGTCAATGGGGCCGCCAGCGACACCCAAGTGCTTGATAACGCCCTGATTCTTCAAATCCACGAGAGCTTCAAGGGGGCCACCGGCCTCTGTGCCTTCCTCGAATGAGATCTTTTCGGGATCGTGAAAATAGACAAGCTGCAGCGTGTCCAATCCCAGGCGTTCAAGACTTTCCTCGACGGACTTGCGTACCCGGTCGCCTGAGAAGTCGGTGGTGCCGACGATCGGATCCACCTTGGTGGCGAGGACGATGCCCTCAGGCAGGCCGCCAACTTCCTTGATGGCTTCGCCGATCCGGCGCTCGCTGTCTCCGCCGTGGCCGTATTCGTTGGAAGTGTCGATGAAGTTGAACGGTCCTTCGAACACCCTGCGGATGGTCTGTACTGCTGTTTCGTGGCTGACCTCATAGCCGTACTGGGTGGGGTGGCTGCCCAAGGCACTTGTTCCCACGCAAACGGAGGAGACAGAGAGCCCGGTGCGTCCCAGGGTGCGGTTTTGCATATTGTGTGGTTCCTTTGAATCGGTGTTATCTGGTTGCTTCCAGGCCCTTGAAGGGGCCTGTTGGTCCTGGCTGATGGACGGTGGGGGCGTTATTGGCTGGGATGCCAGGGCTGTGACGTGGAGTTGGTTGTCCCCCCGGAGCCAGCTGCTTCATGGATGAGTAGCGAAAGGTAATGATCTTGGCAGGCGTCCGCGAGGGAGTAGCCCAGATGGCGGTTTTCCGGAAGTGTGTTGCTGAGGCAGGTGGCTATTGCGATCTCCTCATCGGAGAGCCGGGCTCCTTGGAAGGGGTTCACGTAAAGGATTTCGCCGGCTGTGCTGAGGGTTTCCAGATCGGCGCCTTCAAGGTTTCCGTCAATGCCGGACTGGCGCCGTTCGACGGACGCGCTGACCGGGTCGCCGTCGTCGTTCAACCAAGTCAGCCGGTTGCCCGTGAGTTCGGCGTGACTCCCGCGGAGTTGGAAGTGGCGCCCCCGCAGGGGGTTGAACCACTGGGTGTCGGTGAAGTCGTACAAAGCTGTTTTCGAGCCTGAGCTCAAGAGTGCGAACGTGGCATTAACGTCCTCGAGCTTCGTTCGATCCGGTTTGCCCTGCCGGTCCGGGCCACTCATGAGCGGGACGGGTTGGGACGTCGCCAGAATTTGAACGTGCTCATGTCCCAGAGCCAGCATGGAGCGCAGCATGGCGATGGCGTGGTAGTCGTGGGTCCACGACATTGCCGCGGAGCTGACCTCCCCGAATTTTCCGGAGTCAAGGAGGCAGCGAACGGCCTGGAAGACGGGAAGGTATGGGTGCTGCTCTGCGACCTGTACCAACCCGGTGGCGCCCACGTCGTGCCACAGCGCGCGCAGGGACGGGAGATCTGCCGCGGGTGGTGTTTCCGAAAGGACAGGAACGTTCAGTCCAACGAGCGTACGGATAACGTCCGGATTGGCCTCCCGGGGGACGCAGGTGACTGCAAGCGCCGGGTTGGTGTCGCTGACTGCATGCTCGATGGTGCGGTACGTGGGAATCCCCCACTGCTGTTCCATCTCCATCCCGGCTTCTGCCGTGCGGGTGACGGCACCCACGCATGTGAAGAGGTGGGGAAGGTGCCGGGCGATACGAAGGTAGAAATCCGCACGCCAGCCCCTGCCGACAATAATGAAACGATGCGGTCCCCGGCCCGTCATGGCGTTCATGCCCCCGGGACCAGTACTGCCCGCCCCTGCAACTGGCCGTTCTTCAGCCTTTGCAGAACCAGGTTGGCCTCGCTGAGGGGGAAGTCCTCGTGGACGGCATGGAGCTTGCCGTCCACTGCCAAGTCCAGTACGTCCGCCATGTCCTGGCGGGTTCCCAGGACCGTTCCCACGATGGTCTTCTCGTCACCGATGTCCATGCCGCCCACTGATTGGGACACCCCGAGGATCACGCGGCCCCCGGGTTTGATGACACGCAGCGCTTCGGCCACGGCCTGGTCCGACGGCGCGAACACGATCGCTGCGTCCTGCGATCCGTCCCGAAGCACCAAACCTCCTTCGCTGCCGGAGGGCACATAGCTTCCGTGGGCGCCGAGTTCTTCGGCGAGTGCACGGGCCTTGGGACTGCGGGATACGGCGTTGACGCGGGCGCCGGTGATGGCAGCCATTTGCAGCGCCAGATGGCCAACTCCGCCGATGCCGAATACAGCCACGTTCCGGCCGGGACGCAAACGTGCCTTTTTCAGGGCGCCGTAGGCCGTGATGCCCGGGCACAGTAATGGCGCTGCTTCGGTATCGGAAAGAGAATCGGGGATCTTGCACGCGAAGTTGGCCTTGGCCAGCATGACTTCGGCGTATCCGCCGTCGCGTGTCTCTCCGGTGATTTGGCGCCGTCGACAACGCTGTTCATGGCCACCGACGCAGTGTTCACAGCTGCCGCAGGTAGACCAGATGGGCTGGACGCCGATCCGGTCGCCTACCGACAGGTTGTCTACGCCAGGACCCAGGGCCTTGACCCGGCCGATGACCTCGTGGCCCGGGATGATGGGCAGGGCGGCGGGGGTGCCCGGCAACCAGTCACCTTCGATCATGTGCAGGTTGGACCGGCAGACCCCGCAAGCGAGCACACTGATGGCAACTTCCCCGGGTCCCGGAATGGGTTCGGGTACCTCGCTGTACTCCAGCGGATGGTTCTCGATGGGGCCGGGGGCCCGGAGGAGGGCGGCGTACATGCGTCTACCTTTCGAACTTGGTCTTCGTGTTGGAGTAGCGGGGGGGCGGGCCGGGGCGGGCCCCCCCCCCGGGCTGGCCCAACAAGGCGGTGGTGGTTTTTTGTGGGAGGGCCGGGGGTGGGGGACAGGGCGCAGAGGGGTAGAGA